>DJYW01000024.1:28423-54840 GCA_002450255.1 Gammaproteobacteria bacterium UBA6968 | reverse complement strand
ATCGTTGCAAGATGGCTGAATAATTCGCTGCAATTGTGTCTTAGGCCGCATTCCACGCAGTTGACTCAGGCGGCAAAACGGTGGCGTATGCGTTTTCCTTCGGAGAGTCCTTGAATGGATGATTTAGAGTCTTTGGCCCAACAGGCGACGTCTCTGTTGCCTGCAGATGAACTGCACGGATTAACCTGCGGGATGGCTTGCGCCGCAGCGAATCAACCAGAAAATGAATTCCCTATAGAAGCGTTTATTGACCTCGTGGGTACGGATGCACTGACAGACGGCTTGGCTTTACGGCAGTTCATAAACGCTTCTCTGACCAACCTCTTCGATGAAGACCTCGGTTTTAAACTCTTGGTCGTGGCTGACGATCATGCCATGCGTGACAGAGTAGAGTCATTGGCTGCATGGTGCGGTGGTTTTTTAAGCGGCTTTGCCGGAGGTTTGCAGGGCGCCCGCGCGGAATTGCCTGTCGATGTTCAAGAGGTTCTCAAAGACCTGGCTGCATTGGCTGCGATGGAAGTGGACGAAGAAGAGCAAGACGAAGATGCTTATACTGAGATTTACGAATATCTCCGAGTCAGCACTCAGCTATCGTTGGCTCTGATGGCTGATCAGGAATGAGCAACGCAACGATTTTGAAGTTGGCACGCCACCGCCCGGTCTTAGGCCCTGCCATGTCTTATCTTCGGCGCAATCTTAGCCCGGTATAGACGGTGCTCTTGATAACCAACGCTAATTTTTATTGAAGCAGAGAGATGCCTATCTCAAGTAAAGTCGCCGAAAAAATTGTTGTCGCAGGCGGCGGCATGGTTGGCGCAGCAGCAGCGCTGAGTTTGGCTCGCTTGGGTCATCCCGTAACGCTCATAGATCGCCATCGCCCGCAAGATGGGCCGCGCGGATTGGGTATCGATATCCGCAATGTGGCTTTGTCTCCAGGGTCGCACGGACTGTTGGCTCAGATCGAGGCCTGGCCGGCACGGACGGCGCCGTATCAAAGGATGGATGTATGGGAGCAATGGGGCGCTGCGGGCATACAATTTGATGCCAAATCGATGCATCGCGATGAATTGGGGTGGCTGGTCGAAGTGGCCGAACTCAGCGAAAAATTATGGTCGCGGTTGGACGAGTCACCCCTAGTAAACTTAATCTTTGGCGACATCGCCGCCGTCGGTTTAGCGGACCATCAAGTTGAGCTGACGGTGGTGCCACCAGCAGATTCAGGCTCTCGAGAGACGCAAATTGTCCCAGCTGAGCTACTCTTGGCAGCAGACGGGTCCAACTCTTCAGTGCGCTCCCTTCTAGGGGTGGCAACTCAATCTTTGCCTACGCACCAAGTGGCGCTGACAACGGTGGTCAAAACGACCTGCCCGCATGGCTCTATTGCTCGCCAACGGTTTTTATTAGATGGACCGCTGGCATGTCTGCCGTCGGTCGATCCGCATATCTCTTCAATTGTTTGGTCCCAGTCGCCGGCTGCCGGCGAGCGGCGGCTGAACCTTTCCGAGCACGACTTTAAAGAAGCGCTGGGGCTTGCCTTGGAGTATCGCTTAGGGCGCATCGAAGCTGTCGCAGAACGCTTTGTTTTTCCCCTCAATCAGCAGCTCGCAGAAACGCCGCTGCCACACCCACGAGTTGTCTTGCTGGGCGATGCGTTTCGAGTCGTTCATCCGTTAGCAGGTCAGGGTGTTAATTTGGGTTTTGAAGATATTCGCCATTTACTTCCTTATGTCGCAGCACAACGGACGTTCGATCAGCCCGGTCTATTATCAGCCTATGCGCGACGTCGACACCGGCGTTCGCAAGCTATGATCGATTTGCTCGGCGGGCTCCGCCAGATTTACGCACAGGCTTCTCCAGCGTTCGCATTGGCGCGTAATGTCGGCGTAGGTTGGGTTAATGGACAGCATTGGTTAAAGCGAAAAATGATGTTTGAAGCGATGGGTTTGACCGACTAATCTGCATTCCTTTTGGCTGCAAGCTAAGCTGGTTAATTTACAGAATAATGCGAGAACACTATGCCGGATAAGACGCCTCTATATGCCGAACACCTAAGCGCGAGCGGGAAGATGGTGGACTTTGCGGGCTGGAGCATGCCGGTAAATTATGGATCGCAGATAGAAGAGCATATGGCGGTGCGTCAATCTGCCGGTATGTTCGATGTCTCACATATGACAATCATTGACGTTACCGGCGCTCAAGCTGAGCCCTTTTTGCAACGCTTAGTTGCCAACGATGTTTCGCGTTTGGCACAGCTACAAGCCTTGTATGGTGCGCTTTTAAATGCGCGTGGTGGTGTGATTGATGATTTGATCGTGTATCGCATTGGCGACGGGTTTCGCTGCGTCGTAAACGCCTCGACGCGTTCTAAAGTTCTGGATTGGTTTACGCAACATAGTCCGGCGGGTGTTGTCTTTCAGCACAAACCGCAAGTGATGCTCGCGGTGCAAGGGCCGCTTGCAATTAGCAAGCTGGCTGCGGTGAGAGATATACCGGGCTTAGCTGAATTACAGCATTTCTATGCACATGAACATGAGCGTTGGCTAATTGGTCGCACAGGTTATACCGGTGAAGACGGAGTTGAAGTGATGTTGCCTGAGGCAGACGGCGTGGCATTGTGGCGCGATTTGCTCGAGGTCGGCGTTCGGCCGGCCGGTTTGGGCGCGCGAGACACTTTGCGTCTTGAGGCCGGGCTAAATTTGTACGGTCAGGATCTGGATGAAGCGCACACGCCGATAAGCAGCAATATTGCGTGGACAGTCGCATTAGAGCCGAGTGATCGCGACTTTATAGGGCGCGCTGCTGTTGCTGCTGAGGTCGCCAATCCAACTGAGAAATTAACCGGCATTTTGCTCCAAGATAAGGGCGTGTTGCGGCACGGTCAGACGATAACGACTGAGCATGGTACTGGAGTGATAACCAGTGGCTCTTACTCGCCTAGTTTGCAGGGCAGCATCGGTTTGGCGCGAGTGCCGCAAGCGGCTAAAGGCGAGTGTCATGTCGACATTCGTGGCAAGTACAAAAGCGCTCGTCTGGTGCGGCCACCGTTCATGAAAAATGGATCACCGCGCTATAAACTAGACGTAAATAATTGAGCGCCCAGACCATGCGCTTAAACCAGCGTTCGTAGCGTTTATGCCAAACAAATTCAGCCAGCAAAGTGAGACAAAGAAATGAGCGAAATTCCCAGCGAACTAAAATATGTCGCGACCCACGAATGGGCGCGCCTCGAAGAAGACGGCACCGTTACGGTGGGAATTAGCGATCACGCGCAAAGCGCGTTGGGCGATGTCGTGTTTGTTGAGTTGCCCGAAGTCGGCTTGGCTATAGCTGATGGCGAAGAGGCGGGTGTGGTTGAGTCGGTTAAAGCGGCTTCCGACATCTATTCGCCGATAACGGGCACCGTCTGCGCAGTCAATGAGGAGTTGGATGACAGACCGGAAATTGTCAATGAAGACCCTTATGGTGATGGATGGTTTTTCAAGCTACAGCCGGATGACCCTGAGAGTCTCGGTGACTTATTGGATTCGGAAGCATACGCTGAAGTGTGTGAGGCAGAAGACCATTGATATCGGTTGAGCAGCTGTCTCGCATGCGGCCCACTCAACTTCATGGTGAATATTCTGTAAGGTCCATAGGTCTATAGGTATGCCCCTTGGGACATCAATTGGGTTATTATTATCCTAGCCCGTCATCGATAGGCTTTGCGGTACTCAATGCCTTCGGCTGTTTGACAACCAAACCTGAGGGCTTGCGCTATTAGCGTAAGTGCCTCCAAGCATTTTATGAGTGCCTCTGACCGCGATTATTCACCGAAGTTCGGTGGCCACAGTTGCTTTAAGTATAGCCATCTGCCGTTGCCTTCGGGCGAGTAGGCCAAACTGATAGACTGCGCGCTGTGCTACAAAGAGCTGGGACAAGCAAACTCTATACGAGCAGGCTTCGGCGGTGAGCATGAGGCAAGTATCGAGCGTGCTGCGACGGGCCGCCATGCGGACGCAACCGTTGACAAAGCGTATCGTATGCACGCCGTCGTGCAAAATCATCCAAAACTAAATCAGCCCGGAGGCGAACTATGCCATTTATTCCGCACACCAAGACAGACGTGCAGAGTATGTTAGGTGAGATCGGCGTGACATCGATCGAAGCATTATTTGATGAGATACCCCCACAGCTCATCAGTGACAGATTGGATCAAGTGCCCAACGGATTGAGCGAGCTCGAGATGCTACGTAGTTTGGGTGAACGCGCCAAGCAAGACGACGGGTACGCTTGCTTTTTAGGTGGTGGCAGTTACGACCACCACATTCCAGCGGCCGTATGGGATCTGACCACCCGCGGCGAGTTCATGACGGCGTATACGCCCTATCAGGCGGAAGCGAGCCAGGGCACACTGCAGCTGATTTACGAATACCAAACTATGATGGCGTCGCTGACTGGGATGGATGTCTCAAACGCATCGGTCTATGACGGCGGTAGCGGCTTAGCAGAAGCGATTCTGATGGCCGTTCGTAGCAATAAAAAGAACAAGTCTGGGCGGGCCTTGGTTGCTCAGTCGGTGCACCCAAATTACATCGCAGCGACGCGTAACATCGTTAAAAACCAAAATATCGAAATCGACTGCCTACCTATTGATTCGAGTGGTCGCGTTAATCCTAATGGGTTACCCGTGCACGTGCCCCCGCCGGCAGCGGTGGTTATTCAGCACCCTAACTTTTTTGGTGGATTGGAAGCAGTAGATGCCATCACTGATTGGGCGCACGATCAGGGCGCTCTGGTTATTGCTGTTGTTAACCCGATGACGTTGGCGCTGCTAAGGCCGCCGGGCGAGTGGGGTAACAAAACCGCTCAGGATGGGGCCAAGTTGGGTGCTGACATCGTTTGTGGAGATGGTCAGCCTTTTGGCGTACCAATGGCGTCGGGAGGGCCTTCCTTCGGATTTATCTGTTGTCGAGCGAGCTTGGTGCGGCAGCTTCCTGGACGCATTATCGGACGCACTGAAGACTTAGATGGGCGCGTTGGGTATGCGCTTACCTTGCAAGCACGTGAGCAACACATCCGGCGCGGCAAGGCGACTTCGAATATCTGCACTAATCAGGGATTATTGGTTACCGCAGGCACCATTTACATGAGCCTGATGGGGCCGCAGGGGATTCATGAAACCGCCACGGCGAGTCATCGGCAAGCCCGAAAGCTACGCGACGCCATGCTTACGTTACCTGGCGTGGAGCCTTTTTTTGATGGACCGTTTTTACATGAATTTGCGGTTCGACTGCCGCAGCCAGCGAAATCAGTTATCGCCGCATTGCTGCAGCATAAGATTCTCGCGGGACTTGATCTGGGGGACTTTGTTCCTGACGTTCAGGGAGCCGAGCATGGTCTTTTGGTCGCGGTCACCGAGCAGCGTACCGATGACCAAATACAGGATTACATGGCAGCGCTCAGCGCGACGTTGAGCCTCTAGGAGTGAGTAGATAGTGGAAAACTTAGAATACTTTAGCAGCGAAAACAAAAGCCCCAGATCAGACGATCATCAGGGCCGCACCATTTTCGAAATCAGTGAGGTGGAGCGTCGCGCGGGCGCCCAGCGTGTAGATGCCGCGAGCCAAGCTGATCTCGAGGACTTGCCGACGGAACTGCTGCGCGATACGCCGCCGTGCCTGCCGGAGGTCTCCGAGTTACAGGCCGTTCGACACTACACCAATTTGTCCCGCCAGAATTACAGCATTGACACAATGTTTTACCCCCTCGGCTCTTGCACTATGAAGTACAACCCCAGAGGTGCCTTGAAAGCGGCTAATCTGCCAGGATTACTAGGCCGCCATCCGCTGGCGCCAGAAGCCGCTAGCCAAGGTCATTTGAGCTGCCTTTATGAGCTGCAGGAGATCTTAAAAGATGTAACTGGTATGCGCGGGGTGTCGCTAACCCCTATGGCCGGCGCCCAAGGCGAATTTGCTGGTGTCGCGATGATCCGCGCATACCACGAAGCTCGGGAAGATCACGCACGTACCGAGATTATCGTACCGAATGCTGCGCATGGTACTAATCCGGCGACCGCCGTGATGTGTGGCTATAAGGTCACTGAAGTGCCAGTTAACCCGGAAGGGGACGTCGATATTGAGGCGCTTAAAAAATGCGTTGGTCCGCAAACCGCTGGTTTAATGATGACCAACCCGTCCACTTGCGGCGTATTCGAGCGTCAAATCGAACAAATTGCGGGCATCGTACACGACGCGGGGGGGTTGCTGTATTACGACGGTGCCAATCTAAACGCCATTCTCGGTAAGGTGAAGCCTGGCGACATGGGTTTCGATGTGCTGCATATGAATCTGCACAAGACGTTCGCCACGCCACATGGCGGCGGCGGTCCAGGTGCTGGTCCGGTAGGTGTTTCAGAGCGCTTGTTGCCACACTTGCCATTGCCTATGGCGACTAAAGAGGGAGATCGGTACCGCTGGATGGATGAAAACGATCTGCCGCAGAGTATTGGGCGGCTTTCTACTTATGCAGGCAATGCCGGCATCCTACACCGCGCTTTATCTTATGCGTTATTACTGGGCAAGCAGGGCATGCATCGCGTAGGTGAGTACGCCACGCTCAATGCTAACTATATGGCGGCGCGGATGGCGAAGGCTGGTTTTCAGCTTGCCTATCCGCAACGGCGCGCTACGCACGAGTTTATTGTGACGTTCCAACAGGAAGCTAAAACGCTTGGGGTTAACGCGATGGACTTTGCCAAGCGTCTCTTAGATCACGGCATGCACTCACCGACAACTTACTTTCCTTTGCTGGTGCCGGAATGCTTTCTAATTGAACCGACGGAAACGGAGACCA
This sequence comes from Gammaproteobacteria bacterium UBA6968, assembly GCA_002450255.1. GTDB lineage: Bacteria > Pseudomonadota > Gammaproteobacteria > Pseudomonadales > Azotimanducaceae > UBA4421. The sequence goes on along the minus strand of DJYW01000024.1, from coordinate 48,009 downwards.
AAGCTGAGTTAGATGCTTTTGTCGATGCGATGATCGCAGTGAAACGCGAGGCGGAAACTGATGCGGAGTTTGTCAAACAAGCGCCTTATACGACTGCGGTTAGGCGTTTGGATGACGTCAAAGCAGCGCGCGAGCTCGACTTGGTTTGGAAAGCAGATTCCTAGGCAAGGATGGAAGCCTTGCGCCATGCATCAATAGTCACGGAGCGCTTCGATTGTATTTATGGGCGCAGAGCATTTGCCGTCACGATAAACGAATGCGCTCACTTTTGAGTAGCTGTCGGAGGAAATAAGCGCAGGCAAATAAGCCGGCAGGGTGGTGCCTCGCTCGTACGGGATGGCATAGCAGGTTCGTTTAATCTGCAGGCCAGACTGTAAATTTGTCTGCCACTCGCTGGCGGCCTCAGTTGGGCCACGGAGGATAACGATGTCCGGGGCGCTTGCGATTACACCTTGTAAGCCTATCAGGGCTGTGTGTAGCGTAGGTGCTTGTTCCATATAGGCCCGTAACCATGCACCGGCGCGTGCGGCAGCGTCGAGATAAGACTGCTTACCGAGCAACATACCAAGCCGCCATAAGCCCTGAAAAGCTGCCGCGTTACCCGGTATTTGTAAGCTGTCCAACGTGGGTTTAGGTAAGTAAGCAAGTGGCTGATGCGAGGCTGCCGCCATGAAGAAGCCGCCCTGCACCGAATCTTCAAACTGTGCCAGCATAGCGTTGGCGAGCTCGATCGCAAAAACGACATCACATTCTCGCCAAGCGACCTCTAAAAGGTCTAACGTTGCGCAGAGAGTGTAAGCGTATTGTTGTAATAAGCCTTGCGTGGCGGTCGCGTCGGTTTCCCCTCCCTGAGTATTAAAAGTCCAACTCAAAATGCCATCGCACCAGCAATCGGTGCGTATTTTGTCCATAAGACGCTGAGCCTCAAGGAGCCAGGCGGGCTCTTGCAACGATTGCGATGCCGTAGCCATGGCGCCAGCAAGCACCGCATTCCAACCAACATTGAGAGTCGCATCAAGGTTGGGCGCTGAGCGCTCGCCGCGCTGCCTAAGAAGCTTGCTGAGCGCGCTTGTTAGTAGTTGTTCTGCAGCGTCAGTTTGCATAGAGAGGCGTTCGACGACACCGCGAAAGGCATCTCTTCTAAACAGGGTCCAGCGGCCATTGGTGTTGGCTGGTTTATCCAGGCCGTACAAAGTCTCGATAAGTAGGTATTCGTCTTCATCAAGCAGTTGTTTAACTTCTCGACGCTGCCACAAATAGTAGTCCGGTTGTGCCGAGACTTGCGCATAGGCATACGCGCCGGAGGAGTCCTGCATTTCTCTCTGTAGCCACTTAATACTGTCTCTAACAACGGCAGCAAATAATGGATCCGGGCCGAGGCGCAGGGCGGTGGCATATAGGTGCAGCAACTGCGCATTGTCGCTCAGGCACTTATCCCAATGGGGTTGTTGCCATTTTCGGTCCTTTGCAAATCTGAAAAAGCCGCCACCGACGTGATCATAAACACCGCCCCGCGCGATTTGGGTCAGAGTGGTTAAGGCATGATCCAAGCTTTGCTTGTCGTTGACACCCACTTGTCGTTGGGCTGCCCAATCACCCAGTAGAAACTGGATTCGATGACACGCGAAGCTTTTTTGGCCGTTGCCAAAACCGCCGTAGGCCGAATCGTATTCCTCACGCAGCGCGTCCCGGGTTATTTGCATTAGAGCGGCGTCGGACAATTGTGGTTGCTGTACCGGGGCATTGAGTTGTTGCAGCGTCGCAATGAGTTTCCCGCATTGTTGTTCGATATCCGAGCGTTTGTCGCGATACAGAACCAGCACTTGTTCGATAAGTTCCCCGAAGCCCGGCAGTTGGCCCTGGGCGTCTCTGGGGAAATAGCTGCCGCCAAAAAATGGCATCAGAGTGCTTGGCTCTAGAAACAGCGTCATTGGCCACTGCGGCTGCTCGCCCATTAAACGTAAGGTGGTTTGTAGAAGGTAGTCCAAGTCGGCCCGCTCCTGCCGATCCACTTTGATACAGACAAAGTGCTTGTTGAGGGCTTGCGCGATGCTCTCATCGCAGTACAAAGACTCGGATAGTGTTTTGCAAATCTGCGATTGAGCATGGCCCAGCGACAGAAAGATCGGTCTGTCTGTATCGCGGGCGTGCTGTACGGCCTGCTCGTCCCAAGGCTGCCAGGCAACGGGTTGAGATGCATGGGCCAGCATGTAAGCTGATTTGGACGCCGCAAGACGGTTAGGTAGTGATTCAAGCATGCGCAGAGTTTAAGGGAAAACAGCCGGTCACGGCAGAGGCTCCGGGGGCGCGAAAGCGTTCTCTCAAGCTCATAACGGCATAAAAGTTGCGTTTTGCGATTTCAGATGCAACGCCTCGACGCAGAAGATTACGACAAACGGCTGAGGAAGTGGGTTTTGCGCGACGCGATTTGTAACTTTGGCTTTGCATCCTAGCCCATTTGCGGTATCACTCTATCCCCGTACTAGAACTGACAGAGATGCCTAAAGAAATGGTGGATGCAGATGGCTACCGGCCCAACGTGGGCATCGTAATTACCAACAACTGCGCCCAGGTATTTTGGGCACGTCGAGTTGGTGGGCACAATGCGTGGCAATTCCCGCAGGGCGGTATAGATACCGGCGAGACCCCGGAACAAGCGCTATATCGGGAACTGCAAGAAGAGACCGGCTTGCTACCCGAAAACGTTACTTTGCTTGGGCAAACCCAAGATTGGCTCCGCTATGATTTGCCGGCGCATATGCGTCGCCGCCATACCGACTTGACCTTTATTGGCCAGAAGCAAAAGTGGTTTTTGCTGAAATTAGACGATGGCGACAATGCGGTGCGCATGGATCACTATAAGACGCCGGAGTTCGATCATTGGCGTTGGGTCAGTTACTACTTCCCTATTTCTGACGTGGTCGACTTTAAGCGCGACGTTTATCGGCGTGCATTGCGGGAACTCGCACCCTCGCTCTCACTCGCATAAACCTGGTCTTTAACGATGCTTGATCTGCTCAGAAAAATTGTTCAGGACGTGGCGCAACAATCGGTGTTCTCGATTGCGGTGCAGCGCCTGGTCATGGAGGTCCGCGCCGCGTTAGGCACCGAAGTCTGCACCATTTATCTTCTGAATCAGAACCAGGATGGTTATCTACTTGCCGCCACAGAGGGGTTGAATCAAAGTCAGATCGGTGAGGTGGTGTTAGAGCGTAATCAGGGTTTGGTGGGATTAGTTGGCCTGCGCGCAGAGCCACTTAATCTGGATACCGCGCCGGCGCATCCGAATTTCTTTTATCTGCCGCAAATTGGTGAGGAGCCATTTAATTCTTTTCTTGGCGTTCCGATTATTCATCAAGGCCAGGTCCTCGGTGTTCTGGTTGTTCAGCAACGGGAACCACGGCGTTTTGACGAGAGTGAAGAAGCCTTCCTCATCACTTTGTCGGCACAGCTCGCCGCCGTCGTGGCTCATGCTGAGGCAGTCGGCGACGCGGCTTCCTACGGGCCATTGGCTGAGGCCCTGTTGGGTTCTAAGCAAAATGCTTCCGAGGATGCTTGCTTCCGCGGGCAGGCGGGTTCCCCTGGCATTGCCATTGGGACAAGCGTGGTCATTCACCCACAAGCCAATCTCGAAACTGTGCCGGAGCGAAGCGCTGCAGATATAACCGTTGAGCTAATGCTTTTAGATAGAGCGATCGAAGCTGTACGCAACGACATTCGCGGCATCATCGCAGAATTTGAAAATTCTCTGCCGAGTGCTGAGTTGGCACTATTCGACGCTTATTTGCACATGCTGGATGACAATGGCTTGGCCGGCGATATTCGGCAGTGCATTCGTCTCGGTCAATGGGCCCAAGGCGCTTTAAAACAAGTGATTCGCGAACACGTTGGCCGATTCGAAGTGATGGACGATCCGTATCTGCGTGAGCGGGGTTCGGATATCAAGGATCTGGGGATTCGTATCCTTGCCTATTTACAGCGCAATCGCGAAAAGAAAACCCAATTTCCAAAGCGGACGATTTTAGTGGGCGAGGAGGTCACACCAGGGATGCTTGCGAAGATACCAGCCGATCGCCTCGCGGGTATCGTATCAGTGAAAGGCTCAGGCAGTTCTCATGTGGCCATTTTGGCCCGAGCCATGGGCGTCCCCGCAGTAATGGGTGCGACCGACTTAGAGGCTTATGACCTAGAAGGCATTCAACTCGTTGTCGACGGTCACTATGGCGAAGTGTATTGCCGCCCCAGTCAGGAGCGCATTGAAGACAGCCAGAATCGGCTCGAGCAAGAGCGTATTTTTGATGCGGAGTTAGGAGAATTGCGCGATCTGCCATCTATTACTCAAGATGGTTGGCGTGTTCAGCTATGGGTTAACGTTGGGCTAAGTGGTGACGTCACCCGATCGCTGGATCAAGGTGCAGAGGGAATTGGCCTATTCCGAACTGAAATACCGTTTATGTCTCAGGATCGGTTTCCGACCGAAGCAGAGCAACGTGTGTTGTATCGGGAGCACATGGTCGCTTTTGATCCGCGTCCCGTTACCATGCGAACGTTGGATATTGGTGGCGATAAAGCCCTTTCGTATTTTCCGATAGAAGAAGACAACCCGTTTTTGGGTTGGCGAGGGATACGGGTCACACTCGACCATCCGGAGATCTTTCTGGTCCAAGTTCGCGCCATGCTCAAAGCCAGTGAGTCGTTAACGGGTGTGCTGCGTATCATGTTGCCAATGGTGTCCGGGTTGCAGGAGCTGCGTACGGCGCAAGAACTGATTGAGCAAGCGCATAGTGAAGTCGTTGATGAAGGCGCGCACGTAAGAAAACCTCAGGTTGGTGTCCTGATCGAAGTGCCGGCCGCGGTGTACCAAGCTCGGGCCTTGGCGAAAGAGGCCGACTTTATCGCGGTTGGATCGAATGACCTCACTCAATATCTGCTTGCAGTGGATCGCAATAATCCCCGTGTAGCGGACCTATATCGTGAGACACATCCTGCGGTAATCAGTGCGCTTCGCGAAGTCGCTCGGAATGTTCACGCGGAAGAAAAACCGCTGGGAATTTGCGGAGAATTTGCTGGCACGCCTGTCGGCGCAGTGTTGTTGTTAGGTATGGGTTATCACGTGCTGTCTATGAACGCGACTCATTTGCCTCGGGTGAAGTGGATCATTCGCAACATGAAACGCAGCGATGCCCGTCGCGTGCTGGCTCGAGTCCTCAAAATGGACTCGCCGGAAGAGGTCAATCAATACGTTACTCAGCATTTATATGCGGCCGGCCTAGGCCGAGTGATGCCAAAACGCGAGATTCTTGTTCGGCGTTAGTTACACAACCTTGGACAAGCCGCCGTCCATGTTAATGGCACAGCCAGTCACATAAGAAGCATGCTCGCTGGCTAAAAACAACGCTAAATTGGCGCACTCCTTAGCTTTGCCCATACGGCCCATTGGCAGCCGCGCCCCGGCTTTTTTAATAAATTCCTGCAGGGTCGCATTACTGCCGCTCGCTTCGTGTTGTCGGCGGATTTGATCGCTTTCGATAAAACCGATGAGCAATGCGTTTACCAAGATATTGTGGTGCGCCCCCTCACCGCTTAAAACCTTTGTTAGTGCCATTCCAGCGGCTCTGGTAACGGAAGTTGGCGCAGTGTTGGCTGCTGGCGCTTTTGCATAAACATTCAAAAGATTGATGATTCGCCCCCAGCCTTGCTTCTCCATCGCCGGCCAAACCAGGCGGGTCAAACGCACGGCTGCGAGCAGCTTGAGGTCGATGTCGGTTTGCCACGCCGCATCGGTAATTTGCAAAAACGGCTGCGCTGCGGACTGCCCGGCATTGTTGACTAAGATGTCGATGGAGCCCATCGTTTTGACGATTTGGTCGTGAGTGCGGATGATCGCCTCGGGGTCGGTCACGTCGCAGGCCCAGGCTTCAATCTGGCTGCCTTCACGGGCAGTTGCGCCTGTAAGGATTTGTTCTACCGCGTCATCCAAAGGCTGTGCCCGCCTTGCAATGATGGCCACCTTTGCGCCTGCTTCGTAAAAAGTTTGCGCCATGGCTCTGCCTAAACCCAGGCTGCCGCCGGTGATCAGGGCGACTTTACCGTTGAGTGATAGTTCCATCCTGATCTCCTTTTCTCATTCGGCGCGTTATGCCAACGCGAATTCAAACCCTACGCGACCTGCGCGCACGCCACCAGCGTCAAAACTCTGTTCGGTGAAAGCAACATGGTTTCGCGAGAAAACAATGGCCGTACTCGCGCGGGTGCCGTACTCCGCCCCGTTGATAAAACAGGTAGCAGTCGCTCGTTCTAATTCGACCGGTCTGCCGCGCTGCGGTAAGTCATCGTCACCGGGTTGATGTTGATCACTAAGAATGTCGAGCAAAGTTTCCGCGGTACAGTCGCTTTTGAGTGACTGCTGCAATGCCAGTCTTCCCCGCACGCACTTTGGCCATGCGGCGCCCAGTTCGGCGTTGCTCAGACCATAAGTCCCAGCCGTGAGGCGTTGCATCGGTGCTTTGTTTGACGTGTATACCATCTCTTCACCATCAAACAAAAGCAGGTTAAAGCCCGCATAGCGAGGCAACGGAATTGCATCAGCGTAGGCGGTGCTCGAGTGCCTCGACAGCAAAAAGTCCTTTACCAGCTGGCCTCGAGACAAAGCGTCGGTGGGATCATCCGGGCCGGAAAAGTTAGTCAGAGCGGCAAAGCGACCGGTCTTTGTGCAACCTAGCCAAGTCCCACCCGCTTCCAAATCGCGCCCTGCCAGCATATGTGGATGCTCGTCCCAAAAGCTCGCCGCTTCTGTCGGCCGCCGATGAAACTCGTCGCGATTTGCGGCAACAACTAACGGCAATTGGGAGCCTGGTTGAAAGTCAAACAGAATGAGGCACATGCCTGATCCTTATGAAAAAACGCAGAGTGTAGCAGGAGATTGAGTTATCCTAACCCCAATCTGGTGATGCTTGACCGAACCACGGTGGTCGCTCAGAAAGTCGGAGTTTGCTTCTTCTAACGTCCGCTCTAATGGATATTGGCGCGAGGCGGCGTTAACAGTTTTCTCAAAAAGGGTATCTTAAAAGTCTGTGTAAAGACGTTTTCGTTAAAAGGTTCGTTGTGCAATATCCCTTAATCGATCCCATATTGTTAAGCATTGGTCCACTCGATATCCGATGGTACGGCACGATGTATGTGCTTGGCTTCTCGCTGGTTTGGTTGCTTGCCCGCTACCGTGCTAAGCAGCGGACTGACCAGTGGACTCAGGCGGAGCTAAGTGATCTCGTTTTTTATGGTGCAATGGGGGCTGTCTTGGGTGGCCGGGTTGGCTACGTCCTGTTTTATAACTTTCCGGTATTTTTGCAGGATCCACTCTATTTGTTTCGCGTTTGGGAAGGCGGCATGGCGTTTCACGGTGGCTTGCTCGGGGTGATATCGGCGTTCGCCTATTTTGCCTATAAGACGCAGCGCACGTTTTTTCAGGTTGCGGATTTTCTTGCGCCTATGTGTCCGCTGGGTCTGGGTTTGGGGCGGATCGGCAATTTCATTAATATGGAACTGCCGGGAAGAGTCAGCGATGGTGCCATCGGCTTTTACTATACTTGCGACGCAGTGCGTGGCCTCAACCCGCTATGTGTGGGCGTTTGGGAGGATGTCTTGCGACATCCTTCTGCTCTCTATCAGGCTACTGTTGAAGGGCTGCTATTGTTTTTGCTGGTTTGGTGGTATTCGTCAAAGCCGCGAGCAGTTGGTCAAGTCTCTGGGGTCTTTTTGGTAGGCTATGGTCTTGGCCGCTCCATTACCGAGTTGTTTCGTTCTCCAGACTCGCACATCGGTTTCATTCTATTTGATGGTGTCACTATGGGGCAGATGCTCTCGCTGCCTATGATCATCGCTGGTATCGTTTTAATTTTCGCTAATCAACTCGGCTTACGTCAGTTAAGCCGATGAGGGTTCACTAGATTTATGCCTATCGATTACGTCGCGAAGTGAGCAGCAGCGCGGCGTTCTCTTGGCGCAAAGAACAGTTAGAAGAGTTTTCATGAAACAGTATCTTGAGCTTATGCGGCATGTGCGTGAGGCAGGCACCTTCAAAGAGGACCGTACAGGTACCGGGACTTACAGCGTATTTGGGCATCAGATGCGCTTTGCGCTAGCGGACGGATTCCCATTGCTAACCACTAAAAAAATGTTTCTCAAAGGCATCGTTCACGAGTTGCTTTGGTTCCTTTCAGGCTCCACCAACATTGGCTACCTGCTCGAACACGATGTTCATATCTGGGATGAGTGGGCAGACGAACAGGGAGAGTTAGGTCCGGTATATGGATCGCAATGGCGCTCCTGGCCGGCACCTGATGGCGCCACCATCGATCAAATTAGCCACTTGATAGCTAATCTGCAGACCAACCCAGACAGCCGCAGACACATCGTGAGCGCGTGGAACGTGGCCGAGGTGGAATCTATGGCATTACCACCTTGCCATACGCTATTTCAGTTTTACGTTGCCGACGGAAAGTTGTCTTGTCAGCTCTATCAGCGCAGTGCTGATATCTTCTTAGGCGTGCCCTTCAATATCGCGTCCTATGCGCTGCTAACGATGATGATTGCCCAGGTTTGTGATCTCGAAGTAGGCGACTTTGTGCATACGTTAGGCGATGCGCATATTTATGCGAATCATCTTGAGCAGACGGACCGGCAGTTACAGCGAGATCCGCTGCCACTACCCACGATGCAGATCAATCCCGAAGTGAAGGATCTTTACCGGTTTAAGTATGAGGACTTTACGCTTTTGAACTATCAGTCGCATGCGGGGATCAAAGCCCCGATCGCAGTTTAGGCTTCCGCTAGGTGGACATCGCATTAATTTGGGCAATGGCGGAAAACGGCGTGATTGGTCGCGACAACAGCCTACCCTGGCGGCTGCCTTTGGATATGCGTCACTTTATGACTACCACTATGGGCAAGCCTGTGGTGATGGGCCGCAAGACCTTTGAGTCGATGAAAGCACCGTTACCAGGCCGCGCCAATATTGTTATGACGCGCGACCAGCAGTGGCGTCGCAATGGCATAGCCAGTATGGAAGGGGTTGATGTCTGCGGTAATCTTGAAGCCGCATTGGAGTTGGCCGAACAGCACGCTCTGGTGAACGGTGCGGCTGAGATCATGGTCATTGGCGGCGCGGAAATCTATCGGCTAGCGTTGCCGCGAGCGGACCGTCTCTACGTCACCTTGGTACACGATCAGCCAGCGGGGGACGTGTACTTTCCAAAGCTGGATTGGGACGAATGGCAGCAGATCTCAGCTGACGACTTTGCCGCTGACGAACGGCACAGCGCCGCTTTCACGATAGCCAGTTATAAGCGCGCTGACTAAGCAGACTCGACGCCTGTAGCTACCTTAGCGATGCCTAAAAACGGCGCGAGGCACGCCGATCGTTTAGGCATAAAAGTTAGTCTTGAGTCAGCCGCCACAGCAGGTACCGATCGAAATCACACCGTCGGTAGCGAGGATTTTATGGATAACCACCCCCCTTCTAATCAACCTTCGGCCAAACTTGCTATCAGCGTGAACCCGATGGCAGGACGTGATGTAAGGCGTCTGGCAGCCAGAGCGACGAATATGACTCACGAGGCAAAGCGGGACTTGGTCGCTCGCATTGCTGCGGGTGCAGATGCGGCAGGCGTTACCGATATTTATGTGGCGCGGGAGCCGTTTCAAATAGCGAGCTTAGCGTTGCAACATATGCCGCTGACGGCTCGCGTACACATCATTGATATTCCGCTCACCAATACCGCGCGGGACACCGAGGTCGCTTTGCATCAATTTCGAGCGCTCGGTTGCGAAACGGTGGTTTCCTTGGGTGGTGATGGGACTAACCGCGCCCTCGTGCGAGCGCGACAGGATTACGATCTCCTGCCAATTTCCACCGGTACCAACAATGTCTTTCCGGAGTTAGTTGAGCCGACTATTGTGGGCATTGTGGCCGGCTTCAACGCACGCGGCGTCTTGGCGCATTCCAGCGCAACGCCACCACTGAAACGGCGCGCTAAAGTGCTGCACTTAGAGACACCGTTTGGGCGCGATATCGCGCTAATTGATGCGGTACAAATCCGCGATGATCATGTTGGCAATTTGCTGCCTTTTGACGAGGCTCGTTTGCAACGTTTGGCGCTGACACGGGCAGAGCCGGATGCGATAGGAATGTCGCCGATTGGCGGTTATTTTGATCCGGTCTATGCCGGTGACGATGTTGGCCTGTTGGTAGACATTGATTCTCGCGGCCAGCTGGTTAACACGCCTTTGTCACCGGGTCTATTTAAGCCGGTTGGCGTGGCAGGAACGGAGCGCATGGCGTTTGAAAAGCCCGTGACTTGGGTTGGCCCCGGGGTCATTGCGTTGGATGGTGATCGAGATCATCAGCTTAAAGCTGGTGAAACAGCGCGCCTGACATTGCGCCGCGACGGACCATATCTAATCGATATCGATCGTGCCATGCGATGGCTCGCCGCGGCCGGTATGATGAACACTGTTAATGCAGAAATAGGTTGAGGCAGGGATGATCATTAAACCGAAGATAAGGGGCTTTATTTGCACAACTGCGCATCCGGCAGGATGCAAGGCGCATGTTAAGCAGCAAATCGATCGCGTGAGGGCAAGCGGAATGATTGCTTCGGCAGGCGTTAAAAACGTTTTGGTGCTCGGCTGCTCCGGCGGATATGGGCTGGCGAGTCGTATCGTTGCTGGCTTCGGTTGTGGCGCCAAAACCCTTGGTGTGTCTTTAGAAAAACCGCCCACCGAGAGCAAGCCTGCGTCAGCTGGCTGGTACAACAATGCGGCATTTGCCGCTTACGCAGAAGAAGCTGGCTTATATGCCAAAACCCTGGACGGTGATGCCTTTTCGGATGCAATGCGTGCTCAAGTGATGCACACCATCCGGGAAGATATGGGCAGCGTTGATCTCGTCGTGTACAGCCTTGCTTCACCGGTGCGCAAGCACCCCCACACCGAAGTGTTACATCGCTCTGCGATCAAACCGATGGGCGACGGACTCACCATCAAATCCGTGCATGTCGACAAAGGGTTGGTCAGCGATGTGACTCTTGAGGGCGCGACGCAGGAAGAAATTGATAATACCGTTGCAGTAATGGGTGGTGAGGACTGGCAGTTTTGGATGGATGCTCTGCAAGCCGAAAACCTATTGGCACCAAAAGCCAAAACCGTCGCTTTTACCTACATCGGTAGTGAACTCACTTGGCCTATATATTGGGAAGGCACTTTGGGGCAGGCTAAGGCTGATTTGGATCGAGCCAGTCAAGCAATAACCACAAATCTTGCCTCGATAGGCGGTGAGGCACGCGTTGCCGTTCTCAAGGCGATCGTTAGTCAGGCGAGCTCGGCTATTCCCGTGGTGCCGCTTTATGTGGCGTTGTTATTCCGTGTCATGAAAGATATGGGTATCCACGAAGATTGCCTTGATCACATTTATAGACTATTCGCCACACAGATAGCCCCATGGGCCGAGATGCGACTCGACGATACGGGTCGAATTCGGGTGGACGATATAGAATTGTCTGCAGCGGTGCAGGATGAGGTGAAACGACGCTGGCCGCTCGTAACGACTGAAAATCTTGGCGAACTTGGCGATTTAGAGGGGTTTCGCGGCGATTTCTTAAAAATCTTTGGGTTCAACATTGATGGCGTGGATTACACAGCCGATGTCGATCCTATGCGGGTAGGGTAACTGGCGATTTACAGCGAACTATAAGCGGAGCAATAAAGTTAGATGCAAAAAATATTCGTGCAAGCGTGCCATGGTGAACCCACCTCGCATACGCCAATTTGGTTAAATCGTCAGGCCGGTCGATATATGCCAGAGTATCATCAGGTGAAGGGTCAAATGCCGAGCCTGGATTTTTTTAAAAACCCGGAAAAAGCTGCGACGGCGACACTTGATGCGCAACGCATACTGGGCGTTGATGCGGCGATAATGTTCGCGGACATTCTGCCGATTCTGGAACCAATGGGAATGTCTTTGGAATATGTGCCAGGCGAAGGGCCAGTCTTTGCTAACCCATTGCGTCACGAACAAGATGTCGCGCAACTTACCTGCTCCTCGGCAGAAGAGGCGACGCCTTATATAGAGCATACAGTCAAGAATATTCTGGCTGACCTGCCTGGCGATATCGCTCTTATCGGATTCGCCGGAGCTCCTTTCACGCTCGCTTCTTACGCGATTGAGGGCAAAGGCTCGCGCAACTATGTGTTTGTGAAAAAAATGATGCACCAGCGTCCGATACTTTGGCAGCAGCTAATGGCAAAGCTCGTCAGTCAGTTGACCGGTTATCTGCAGATGCAAATAGACGCAGGTGTCGATGCTATTCAGCTTTTCGACACCTGGGTTGGTAATCTTTCTACACAGGACTTTCAGGTATTTGTCGCGCCTTATTTGGCGCAATTGCGTAACGCGTTGAATGCGCAAGTGCCGATCATTTATTTTGGGACTGGCAACGCGCACCTGCTTCCGGAGGTCAAAGCGTTGGGGTTTGATGTGCTTGCTTTCGATTGGCGCACGCCACTTGTCAGCACTTGGGATCAGTTGGGTGTCACTGCGGTGCAGGGTAATTTGGATCCAATTGTGTTGTGCACGGATACCGACGCAATCCGCAGTCAAAGCAAATGGTTGTTGGATCAGGTGGCGGGGCGTCCGGGTCACATCTTCAATCTCGGCCACGGGATCATCCCGGAAACACCGGTGGATAACGTTAAGTTTTTGGTGGATTTTGTGCAAAGCTATTCGCAAGGTCAGCGCGGCTGAACCTTAATCTAACTATTTCTATTTTCCAATCTTTTGTTTGCCATGCACGCCGGGAAGCCTTGACTGATTCCAACGGTAATACGTCGAATGAAATTAGCGAAAAGTAGGCAAAGCTAATAGAGGTTTAACACGCCGCGTTACGGGATTTGTCACGACAGCGCGCTGCGCGAACGTCTTTGTTCCAACATCTTCAGTATTTTCGAGAAGTCTCTTTCGTTTGCTATTACTTTGTTTCCCTTGGATCCGTTCACCTCGCCCTGACTTTTCCTATTGCGCTCTCCTTACACCTTTTCTCCGACCTCTGGTCGGAAAGTGTGCCTGCCTCTTGATCAGCAAACCTAAGCTAGGGGCTGCTATCGCAATAGAGCTTGCGACTTGTTTTTGCTGAGCAAAAAAGGAAGTCCGTAATGACCACAAGTAAAGTGTTAGTTTTATTAATTGCTGCGATTGGCCTAACCGCGTGTACGGAGCAACTCGAAATTGTACCGGCTGACGATGAGGTCTCGGCGCTTCCCGAAAGCAAAAGGCTTCATCAATTTCGTGAAATCAGGGTTCCGCCAGTGGTTACCTCTGGGGACCTGAGTGGCACCGGCGTACGCATTGCAATCGTAGGGGAAATCGTAGATCCCAATCACCCTGATCTTGAGGGGCGCATAGCAAAGCAATTTAACAGCTTTGTAAGCCGCGGAGAGCTGCTGCCTGGCATCGGATCTGAGCCGATGCTGTTCGAGAAATATGGTGCCAATTCGGGTCATGGCACTCACATTGCCGGGATTATCGCAGCAAACTGCGATGGCAAAGGCATACAGGGCATCGCCTGCGGTGCACGTATGGATGTTTATGACATCGGTGTATACGAACAAGCGGCAGAGTTTGTTCGAACAGGTTGGGATGCCGCTGCTGGCGACTCCATGCAGCAAATTATCATAGCTGCGGCCACGGCAATCGACGGCATCACTAACAGGGGTATTAGCCGTATCGCGACAGGTAGTTTCAATATTGAAACGCCGGCAGTGCGCCTGCAACACGGTGGTCCACTGCAAGATTTGTCGATGACGGAAATACGCAAAGCCCTTGAGTCTCACGATAACAGCATGTCAAAAATAGTAAGCGCTGGCTTGGTGCGCCTGGTAGATCCGGCAGATGCGGTGATTCTAGACCGGGTCGCTGTGGCCTCTAGTGACGAGGACTTTGTGAGGACTGCCCCGTTTCTACAGAAATCGCTGGAATGGCGAGATTTGACCAAAGCGATCGCCCGTTTTCAGCGAGCCGACGGCGTTTACATCACGACTGAAAGCAATAACCTTTTTGAAGATCGCAGCTCATTGCTTAATGCTCTGCCTAGTTTGGCATCCAACGTTGATCCAGGCCTGTGGCTAAGTGTGGTGCTCGCTGTGCCCAGCGACGTGATGAACGATACTGCTAAGCGACCACGGCAACCGGATCAGGACTCAACAACAAATACTGTTAGACCGTCTATGCCTTCTTTGCATACCCCACTGAATACGTGCGGACGCCTAGCAGCGGATTACTGCATTTTGACGCCGTCTTATGATGTATCTTCGACCATGACTGAGAAGGTGGCGGAGCGCGGTATGCCGCTGTTTCGTCTCGATGAAAGGGACTATCAGATCTTTTCAGGCCACTCAATGGGGGCGCCGATGGTGGCTGCAACTCTGGCTTTGATGGAAGAGAAAAATCAACGCAGCGGCTACGGATACGACATGAAGATTTTGGTGCAAATGCTTAAAACCAGCGCCAATAGACAGTTTCCAAATTACGATCGCGTTAAACACGGTTGGGGCATGCTAGACGTAACGGCCGCACTTGAAGCAATGGACAGCGAGGCTACGGAGAGAGATGCTGCCAAGAGAGAGGACTCTGGTAGCCACAACAGACGCATGCCAGACGGAGATGTTACACACGTGGCGAACGAAACGAGCTAACCCTGTGTTTCAGTTGAGCCCCCCTATTAATTACACCCAGCAAGAAATCGTAGTTAATCTCGTTCGCCGGCAACGAGCGAGTCATTCACTCGCATGAGGTCAGCTTAGAGCTGATAGTCGCTCGGTGGTGCATACACCCGGGGTAGTCGATTTTGGTCGTTCCGATCAGGAATGAGCAAGCCGGCTTTGGCAAGTGCGGCAAATAATATTGGCTCAGCGTTGCTAGGCCAACCTGCAGCGGCTGCATGCCAACACTTCGCACAAACTTGTAAACGATAGCTTGGGACGTCGATTGACGAAGCGGCTTTGCATAATGCACAACCAGCGGTCTGGCTATCTCTGCGCAATCGCTTTAATCCAAATACTTATCGGTGACGGCACCTTCACTTGCTGAACTCACTTGTTGGGCGTACTTAGCCAATATCCCACGTCGGGTATATGGCTCGGGTGCCTGCCAAGCAGCGCGACGACTTTCCAGTTCGGCATCGCTTACATGCAACTTGATTTCGCGAGCTTCGGCGTCAATTGAAATCGTGTCGCCGTTTTCAATTAACGCGATCGGCCCGCCCAGTGCCGCCTCCGGTGTCACGTGCCCAATAACGAAGCCGCGCGAGCCGCCGGAAAATCTTCCGTCAGTAAGCATTGCGACATCTTGAGACAGCCCCCGGCCGTTGATGGCACTGGTAGGACTGAGCATTTCTCGCATGCCAGGCCCACCTCGTGGTCCTTCATACCGCAGCACGACCACATCACCTTTCTGCACATCACCAGCCATAATTGCTTGCATCGCTGCTTCTTCGCCATGGAAACAGCGTGCTCGGCCTGTAAATGTCAGACCCTCATGGCCGGTAATTTTGCCTACCGCGCCATCTGGTGCCAGGTTGCCACGAAGGATGACCAAGTGACTGTCCTTTTTGATCGGGTCAGCGAATGAGCGAATGATTTTCTGATCAGCGGGATAGTCGGCCACCGGCGCGAGGTTCTCGGCTAGTGTTTTGCCTGTCACAGTGAGACAGTCGCCGTGCAAAAGGCCTTCGTTGAGCAACATCTTCATTAACGGTTGAATACCACCGATTTCAATCAACTCACTCATCGTATACTGACCAGCTGGACGCATATCCGCTAGTACTGGTACGCGTTGACCGATACGCGTGAAGTCATCCAGAGACAATGGAATGCCTGCTGCGTGAGCGATGGCTAACAGGTGTAATATGGCGTTGGTAGAGCCTTCTAGCGCGATAGAAATGGTAATGGCGTTCTCGAATGCTTCTAGGCTTAGCATGTCGCTGGGTTTCATGCCGCGTTGCACCAGTTCGGCCACCGCCGCGCCGGCTTGATAGCTGTCTTGGCGTTTGGCGTCACCGACGGCATTTTGCGCGGAACTATTTGGCAGTGATAAGCCCAATGCCTCGATAGCTGAAGCCATCGTGTTAGCGGTATACATGCCACCACAAGACCCTGGGCCAGGGATCGCCGTCGATTCAACCTCTTTAAGCTCGAGGTCAGACACGGTACCGGCGGCATGTCCACCAACGGCTTCGAACACGGAAACGATATCGCGCTTTTGTTCGCCGGGCAGGATGGTGCCGCCGTAAACAAACACGCTGGGGCGATCGAGTCTGGCCATAGCAATTGCGCAAGCCGGCATGTTCTTGTCACAGCCACCAATAGCGACAAAGCCGTCGAATCCTTGTGCCCCTACAACAGTCTCGATCGAATCGGCAATGACTTCCCGTGAGACCAGTGAATAACGCATCCCGGGCGTGCCCATAGAGATTCCGTCAGATACGGTGATGGTGTTGAACAACACCGACTTTGCGCCAGCTTCGTCAGCACCCATCGCGGCGGCGTCAGCCAAAGTATTAATGTGCATATTGCAGGGAGTCACCATGCTCCAAGTAGAGGCGATCCCGATCTGTGCTTTTTTAAAATCTTCTGGTTTGAATCCGGTGGGATATAGCATTGCACGGCTCGGCGCTTGCTCCACACCATCCACCACGATAGAGCTATACGGGCGAGGTACATCGTTATCGTTAGGCATCATTTTTTCCTTCTGCGTAAGCGGTCTAGCTAGTCTAAATTTAAATACAAAATTTTGGCGCCGCGCTGCCAATTATAGGCCGCCTGCTTTGAATCGCTGAGTTTGGCTACATCGGCTTCAGTAAATCCTTGTTGCAGAAACCAATCTTGGGACTGCGTGGTCAGTGCGAATAAACGTGTTGCAGATAACGTGAGGGCGCGCTGTTTTGCTGCCGCGAGCAATTGTTCGCCCAGGCGCTTACCGCTAGTCCCTTCGGTCAGCCTAGCCGCAGTGTCACGAAAGCGCTCATGTACCGCTAAACAGGCGAGTTCTGCATCCTGCTCGGATGGATAAACGGCGCAACAGCCGGCGACAATGCCGTCGGTTTCAGCAACTAAGAACTGGTCAATTTCTTGTTCCAGTCGATCCCGCGAACGTTTAACAAGAATGCCTTGCTCTTCTAGCGGCCGGATGATTTCTACGATTGCCGAAATGTCTTCAAGGTTAGCAGGTCGTACCGATTCGACTTGATTTGGAACAACTTGAGTGCCGCTACCTTCTGCGGTAAATAGTTCCTCAAGTAGGGCACCGTCCAGAGTGCAAGAAATGAGATGGCCTTTCCCAACCCCACCACTTACTGCAGCTGTTAGAGCGTTAAGATGCCTTTGCGTTGTTTCGGAAAAATGGCTCAGATACGCGGGCGCAGCGGCTGTGGTTAATGTGCTTATGGCCTGCTCGCTGGCATCGACAAGCCCGGCTTCGTGGCTGAATACCACCAGCTTGTCAGCGCCTAAAGCCTGGCTGACGCTAGACGCAAGATCTTCTGCAACCAGGTTAAAAGCTTGGCCACTTGTTGAAAACCCTAACGGCGGCAGCAATACGATAGCGCCTTGATCAAGCAGTTGATTGCAGAGCGCGGCGTTGAATTTACGCATGCGTCCGGTCAGTAAATGATCTACCCCAGCGATGACTCCAATGGGTTGCGCGGTCACCAGGTTGCCTTGCACAACATCTATATCCACATTATGTAGTGGCGTATTGGGTAACCCGGTTGAAAACAGCGCCTGCAATTTTGCCGCTTGCTGGCCACAGGCCGCTGTAATCACATCTATAGCCGTTGGATCTGTGACACGTCGGTGTTCATGTATTTTGGATTTGGGTAACAGGGCTGCGACTTGCGGCCGAACACCAAAACTCAACACGAGTTTTACGCCGAGCACATGTAGCAGCGCCAAATCGTGCACGATGTTGGTCAGATTAGTGTGGTCCAGGATTTCGCCACCCAACACGACTACGAAGGTTTTGCCTCGATGGGCGCGAATATAGGGCGTTGAGCCTCTAAACCAACTGGTGTAATCGGACGTGCTCATGGCTGCATACAAAAACGTTGGATTGCGGTGATTAAGGCTTGCTGGGCCGCTTCCACTTGCTCTTTGGGCAAATACTCATTTGGCTGATGCGCCTGATCAATGCTGCCCGGGCCAAAGACAATGGTCTCCATCCCCAGCGACTGATAGAAATGCGCTTCAGTACCAAAGGCGACCGTGCCTCCGGTTTGTCCTGAGCAATTACTGAGCGTTTGCAGTAAAGCGCTGCTCTGTGGTGTTTCAAAAGCAGGGATCGGCGGATAAATTGGCATGAACTTCGCCACAACGCCATGACGTTCACCAACTACTGCGACGATTTTTTCAATGTCGCCGCAAATGATGTCGGCATCCATACCGGGCAACAGACGCAGGTCGAACTGCAGTTCGGCGTGGCCGCAGATACGATTGGGATTGTCGCCTGCATGCAGACAGCCCAAGTTAAGCGTTGGTTCAGCAACGTCAAAGTGCGGGTTGTTGAAGGTCTGCGAGAGCCGTAGGCGCAGGTTAATCAGTTCCTGCATGATTGCATGCATCGCATCCAATGCGTTGCTACCAAGACTTGGGTCCGATGAGTGTCCCGACGCCCCTTGGACGGATATGGTCAACATGGCGACACCTTTATGCGCAAAAATAGGTTTTAACCCGGTGGGTTCGCCGATAATTGCATAGTCCGCCTTGGGCCGACCTTGTTCGAGCAAATAGCGCCCGCCTGCCATGGACGATTCTTCATCCGATGTCGCGATCAGCGTGATTGGCGCGACCAGCTTTTTGGCGTCGATCGCCGCTGCCGCTTGCAGGGCAACCGGGAAAAAGCCTTTCATATCGCAGCTGCCCAAGCCGTAGTAACGGGTGTCAGTTTCTTTGATGGCAAAAGGATCAGATTCCCACAGAGCCTCGTCGCAGGGCACTGTATCTGTGTGTCCCGCTAGGACCAGACCGCCAGGACCGCTGCCAAGTGTGGCCATCAGGTTAGCTTTATCAGGTCGGTTTGGGAGCGGCATGAGTTCGGTCGCAAAGCCCAGTCCGTCTAGCCAATTCGCCAGATGTTCGAGCACGCGCAGGTTGCTCCGGTCTATGTCAGGCGACACGGAGCTTACGGACGGCTCAGACACCAGATGACTCAGCATGGCATCGAAATTGGGCAATTTTTTCATTGATCTTGATGTCTAAGTAATTTCGCCGGTGCAGCTAGTCTGCGGCAGGATCGGCAGTTTAACGCCCGCGCACATGATGTGCACGGACGCAAGTGTGGAGAGATTGCATTGTTAAAAAGTCTCAATGGTCTTTGTCGATACTAATAGTGCGATGCTAAAGGGATGTTCCGATTGATTGATCAGTCGCGGTGACATTTCTTTGCTTCGATGAACCGGGTCAACGACATGCTCGCTCGGCACTTGTGCATGAATTGGGAGCTGGACGGGGGGTCGGACGGGGAACTGGACGGGGGCTGGACG
>DJYW01000024.1:22979-28126 GCA_002450255.1 Gammaproteobacteria bacterium UBA6968 | reverse complement strand
AGGAACTGGACGGGGGCTGGACGAGACAGTGGATGAGGAAGTGAGCCGTCAGTAAAAACCGGCTTCGCCAGGTGGGCGCGTTTTGAAACGTCTATGACTCCACAGATATTGCTCCGGCGCGTGTCTGATCTGGCTTTCGATAAGCGCGTTCAGACGCTCGGCATCAACATTTGCGTCATCACTAGGAAAATCCTCCAGCGCGGGACTAAACACTAGTTCCCAGGTGCCCGTTTTTGTATCGCGTATATGGCGCAACAAAATAATCTTGGCTTGAGTGGTCTTGGCGATTCGGGAAGTCGCTGTAATCGTCG
The DNA here is from genome assembly GCA_002450255.1 of Gammaproteobacteria bacterium UBA6968. Lineage (GTDB taxonomy): Bacteria > Pseudomonadota > Gammaproteobacteria > Pseudomonadales > Azotimanducaceae > UBA4421. Next base: position 27,815 of record DJYW01000024.1, on the reverse strand, counting down.
CAGCAGGGACCCCAAAGAAAGGCGTAAAAGTTGCGTGTTTTGCGCCGTAATCCTGGTCTGGTAGGTACCAGACTACGGCACTGCGACGCAGTAGCTTGTACACGCGACGCATGTCGTTTCGGTCGATGATATGGTTGGCGAAGCGGTTGCGGCCTTCTCTTTGCAGCCTCTCGAGCAGCGGGTTTTTGTTGACGCGATAGGTCGCCCCGAGATCAAAGTGCTTACCTAAGATCGGAGCCAGAATATCCAGGCTGGTGAAGTGGCAGCCGATTAACAGCACGCCGCTGCCATCGGCTTGGGCTGCGTGAACATGTTCTAAACCCTTTAGCACAAAGTTCGATTCAAGATCGCGCCCCGGGTTTAACCAAATGATGGTCGCTTCCAGTATGCCGATTGCGGTGTGACGAAAGTTCTCGACGACAAAAGCGCGTTGCTCGGCAGCGCTTAAATGTGGAAAACACTTCGCGATATTGACCTCGCAAATGTGGCGGCGACGCGGTGACAGGACCAGCATGAGATTGCCTAGAAACCCACCTAATACAAAAATCCATTGCAGCGGCAATCGACTAATAATCCACGCTAGTGGTATGACCGGAGCGGTCAACAAAATACTTAACCAAGCAGAGCGTTTGCGGTTAGCCAATGCGACAGGTATCCAAGGCAGTGTGGCGCGATGATACCCCACGGCCGTTAGCCTGCGAATCATTTCGCGAGGCTTGGCTATGCTATGCTTTGCCGCCAATCAGAAGCTATAAGAACGCTATACACCGATATGTCCGTCGATTCTTGCAAAGTTCTAGTTTTAGGCGATTTGAGCTACCCCTCAGCGCCGCGACAGAGCAGTCTTGGCATGATTGAGTTGATCAACGCCTGCCAGCGCCTGGGCGCGAGCTGCACGGCAGTGACCTATGTGGGTGCCGACGAGCTCGGTGCCGCTGTCATCGCAGAGTTAGCAGCAATGCAAACAACCACTGACATTATCCAATTGCAGGATTGGCAGACGGTTACCGAGGAGCGGTTGGCTGGTCTGGATCGTGACGCGACCGATCAATTGGGCATTCCATTTAGCACTCGAGGCGAATGCTTGGCTCACCTCACAAACCGCGCTGAGAAACACCTTACTGACGCCGATCTTCTAATTGTTGTGGATGAAGGACTCGGCGCGGTAAGCGGCACCGAGGCGCTGGGATTTTTGGCATCCCGTGCGGGTGCCTCGAGTTTGGTGGTGAGGCGCGTTTTTGCATCGGACGAAGCAGCTAAGGAATATCTGCGAGTGGATAAGGTGCTGCCTTCCATACAGTCAGCCGCTATTATGACCTGGCTTACTCAGATGCTCGGCCCGCTTCAGGAACGTGCCTGAATCAGTGCCTGGCATAGCGTCTAGCAGACCGCTAATCCCCAGCGCTGCGCGTCGTAAAGCGGCACTGGCTGTTTATCAAGTTCTCGCCACGCTTGCATGGCCCTTGGTTTGGCTCCGCTTGTTGTGGCGCAGTCGCCGCGAACCCGCCTATCGCAAACGCGTTCGCGAGCGGCTGGGAATTATCCCCGCCGCTATTCCTCGTGATGCATTGTGGATACATGCGGTTTCCGCTGGTGAAGTAATAGCGCTGGCGCCGTTATTGGACCCGCTAGCAAAAACGCATGCCGACCAAGCAATTCTGGTGACTACCACGACGCCTTCGGGGTCGGCCCAAGTGCAGCGCTTATTCGCGCATCTTCCGAATGTTGCACACTGCTACGCGCCTTATGACAGTCCAGGAGCCGTGCGGCGATTTTTGACACGCGTTAGACCTAAGCTGTTGGCTCTGGTTGAGACCGAGCTTTGGCCTACTCAGATTCAACAGGCGTCTGCTGCGGAAATTCCTATTGTACTGCTGAATGGACGTTTGTCCGAACGCTCTGCGGGCCGCTATCTGCGTTTGCCCAGCTTAACCTTCGACTTGTTCGCTAAGTTAAATGCGGTAGCCTGCCAGGCAGAGGCACATCGATCGAGATTTCTGAGCTGCGGGGTTAGTGAAGAGAGAATATTTGTTAGCGGTTCGATTAAGTTTGATGCCCAGATACCGCAAAATCTTGCAGAAGTCACCGAGCGCTTCGCACACTTTTTTAACTCGGTACCAAAAGTTTGGATGGCGGCGTCCACGCATGCGGGTGAAGAGGCGCACATTCTCGCCGCGCATTCGCGTTTGCAAACACAGTTTTCCGGTCTTTGCTTGATCCTGGCACCGCGCCACCCGCACCGATGTAACGCAATAGTCAAGCAGATCACAGAGCATGGGTTTAGCGTCAGGCGGAGCAGCGAGATTGCGCCGGACACCAAACCTGCCGATGTGTTTTTAGTAGATGAACTGGGTCTTTTGCTGCCGCTGTTTCCGAGTGCAGCAGCAACCTTTTTGGGTGGTAGCCTCGTTCCACATGGTGGCCACAACCCAATCGAGCCGGCGTTAATGCAGACGCCTTTTATCAGCGGCCCACATATCCATAATTTCGCTGACATTTTCGCCGAGTTTCCAGCTGACTGCGTGTTGGATGAGTCTACAGATCCGGCGGATTACGGTGCCGCCTTAGCTGCAGTGATAGCAGTCCACATAAATGATGCGTTGTATCGTAAGAGGCGAGGGCAGGCGTTGTTGGCTGTGGTACAGCACAATCGTGGGGCAAACGACCGCCAAAAACTTTTGCTTGAAGAAGCAGCTGCTCTGACGAGCACAGCTTTTCTCACTACTAAGGCGTAGCGACCATAGACGTCGGTTGGCCAACAAGGTGCACCGCTGATGAGTAGCTGCGCGGTATCCGAGCAGTTGGTCGAGACGTAGACCAGCAATATCCAGAATCCTGTATATGATTCGTAGACCCGATGCAGGGGCCAAAGCACGCTTCGTAGAACGCTATCGAAGCCCGGCCAAGCCGAGCTTACTAGCCGCCGCTGCTTGGCTGGCGTCCCGTCAGTGAGAAAATTCTGACGACGGGATTTTCTGCGTCTGTGAACAGATTCAGTTGCTCTAGATCCGTAGCAGACAAACCGCCTGTCGCTTGTCGCAATCGCATCAGGTTGAGCACGTAGTTGTAACGCGAATCCGCATAATCGAACTGCGAGCCAAACAGGCGTTGTTGCGCCTGCAGTACGTCGACAATGTTACGCGTGCCAACTTCATAGCCCGTCTCTGTAGCGTCTAACGCCGACTGTGCCGATTTGATTGCCCGCAGACGTGCTTTTACGCGAACCACGTCTGTGGTTACGGAAAGGAACAGGTTGCGCGTGTCTCTGGTGACCGTCAGCTGTTGGTTGCGTAATTGCTCCTCAGCTTGGGTGACCCGCGCGCTTGATTCACGATTGCGGGAACGGGTGAGTCCGCCCGCATAGATTGGCATGGTGATTTGCACACCGTAGACAGTAGTGTCCGTGGTGTCAGAGTTGAAAAAGTTCGCGCCGCCGGACACGTTATGACTTTGGGTGGCAGTGGCGGCAACTGTGGGTAAGTGCTCTGAGCGTTTTGAATTGACATCCTTGCGGCTCGCGGCGAGTTGTTCTGCCGCTGCGCGAATGGCTAAGTTCGAGCTCAGCGCGGTATCGACCCAGGCCGATTCATCAAATGGATCGGGATTTACGATGGGCAGGGTCTCACTTAACCGGTCCAGGCGCTCAAAAGAGCTGCCAGTTAATGTGGTTAGGGTTTCGAATGCAATTTCCAAATCGCTAATGGCCTGAATGCGGCGGACTTCAGTGTTATCAAAGGCAGCTTGTGATTCCAACACATCCGTAATCGCGACCAAGCCCACTTCGAAGCGTTGTTGCACCTGCTCTAGCTGCCGCTGCACGGCGGTGACTTCAGCGTTAGTCGTATCTAAACGGTCCTGTGCTCGCAAGACATTGAGGTAAGCCTGGAGTACGCGCACGATCAGGTCCTGTCGCTGTGCTTCTAACTCAAATTCAGCTGCCCTAACGCTCGCCTTAGCGCCACCAAGTGCAAACCAGCTAGGCATATCGAACAAAGATTGACGTAGCTGTGCGTTCCAGCCGTGGCTGAAGAATTTTTCAGATGGTATTGCTTGGCCGGTGGCGAGAGTCGCGCCAGGCAGGTCGCGCGTGGTCTCAGATCGATTGGCGCTACCGGTTACGTTTGGCAGCAGTCGTGCTCGGGCCTGCGGAACGCGTTCTCGGGTTGCAGCGAATGACGCCTGGGCTGCGGCTAGTATCGGATCGTTGTCGCGGGCATTTTGATAAACGCTAACCAAGTCCTCACCGAAAGCACCATGGCTGGGCAAAAGCACAAGCGTTGCAAGCGTCAAAGCGATCCACAAACTTGGCCATAAAAGGGGCTTTGGTGTTATCGAAGTTAGTAGCATCTACAGTTCCTTTACAACTGGTCTGGCGAGTCTTTCCGACGCAAAGATCACGACCAAGACTCGCTCTCATTTTGGTGAGTTATACGCGATTCCGTTCATCTATTATACGCGTTGCCATCGCCGCAATTGTCGCGGCAAGCACATTGCTCTCCGGCGGGTCATTATAGGGTGAAGATGGAGGCCGTGGTGGGTAGTTATGCGCCGATGTTATATAAGGTATAAGAACGTTTTGTGATATCGGTGTTTCGGCAATTGGCGTAAACGCCATATGGCCTCCACGCTTTAAAACCAAGGTAGAAAATGTCCGCAGCGTTGGGATTAGCCTTGCGCAATGTTTGAAAGATTCGAGCGGCAAAGTTGTCGACATGCCACCCTTAAATTGTGCGATCATCTTGGCAACGCTGGCCGATGTGGCAAACAGCGTCCAAGCTGATTGGTTTCAGCGAGCAAGAGTAAAGGAATAGGCTCCAGCGAAAAGACTCCAGCGAA
>DJYW01000024.1:16720-22666 GCA_002450255.1 Gammaproteobacteria bacterium UBA6968 | reverse complement strand
CAGCGAAAAGACTCCAGCGAAAAGGGCCTCAGCTAAAAGTCACAATCAACAAGGTTCAGTAAATAGGCTATAACCAGTGTCTGAAAAACGTCCCGAGACAGATGCAGAAATTTTGAGTCACGGTGAGCGCGCGTCGCTGCGTCGTCGTGGTTCGCGTTACAGCGTGGATCTGGCTAGCCACATCGCCGAATGCGATAAGAACTATCATTTGTTGTTGCGATTGTTTCCTTCGATTAAAGAGCAGGACACAGCCAAACTGGCACTGATGCCAGAATTTGGAACGACTACGGTAGAACTGCAGGTGCTGGAGCGCAGTCGCTACACCTCATTGATTCGCCTGCGTCAATTGCCTGAATTGTCCTGGGGGCGCTCTCCCAATCTAAAGATTCGCCTTTATCACGACACGAAGAGCGCTGAAGTGGTCGAGTATCAGAGTCAGAACCGATTCCATGGGGTTTATGAATATCCCAATACCAGAATGCGACAGCGTGATGAAAAAGCGCAGATCAATACTTTTCTGGGCGAGTATCTGGCGATTTGTATGGCGCACGGCGCAAGTCTGGACTCGCCGTTAGGGCACCTGGACCCTTCTGATCGAGGAGCGGGTAGCTAGTAGCTCGCCTCCTTTAGCCTTCTGTAGCCCAAAATTAGACTAGATGTGCATAAGCCACGCTGGCTTGATCGAAACGACTCAAGTATTCGTTCGCGGAAACTTTAATCGAGAATAACCAATTAGTTATGGCACGAAGACATCTCAGTATAAAAACACCTCAAACGGGCGTCTGCCCGGCACTCGACTCTGAAACCTCAAACTCAGCGACTCAAGCCAACGCTTGGTTGCGGGGTAATCTGATACGCCTTCGGCTTTGGCCGGCAATCACATGACGCTGCAGGTTTTACAAATCAGTGACTGCCATTTGACTGATCCCGGCGAGACTTTTCTTGGCGCAGACACGCAGCAATCACTGCAAGCAGTGCTCGCCGCAGCGTTGCGGCAGCATCAGCCCGATGCGATCATCGCCAGTGGCGACATTGCGCAAAAACCGGCCCCTGCGACTTATCGCCGTTTTCTTGCGACTGTACGCAAGCAGGCGACTGCGCCTCTTCTATGTCTGCCGGGTAACCATGATTTTCTCGGCGCTATGCAAGCAGCCGATTTACCTATGCAATCCATCGACCTAGTGGATACGGAAGTCATTTGGCGACTCGTTGCCTTGGATTCTCACGAAGACAATAAGCCGTCTGCAGTTGTGACTACAGCGGATTTGGCCGGTTTGCGTGAATCCCTGACAGGTGCAAGGTGGCAGTATGCACTCCTCGCGACCCATCATCCCATGGTGGCGACCAGTCGTTGGCAAGATCGAGATATGATTACCGACGCGCAATGGTGGTTAAACGATTTACAAGTGCACTGCCAACACCGATTGCGAGGCATAGTCTGTGGTCATGTGCATCAAGCGCTTACTGGCCGGGTGGCTGATTTACCGCATTGGACTACTCCGTCTACCTGTGTCCAATTTAGATCAAACAGCGAAAAATTTGCGGTCGACAGCAAGGCCCCTGGCTATCGTTGGTTGACCCTACACACAGATGGTGAGATTGAAACAAGCAGCCATTATCTGTCGGATTAAACCTGGCAGGGTTAAAACCATGCATAAGACGTATTTGGTCGATTGTATGCTTTGCGAACAAGGCGCGTCGTGAATATGACGCCGCCGGGCGAGTGTTGAGCCTAAAATGACTTCGGCTGATAACGAAATGGATCATTGGGAAATATAAATTTATGGCAGATAAAGCGTATTCAGCTCAGTCTCTACAAGTGCTCTCGGGTCTCGAACCGGTGCGGCGTCGCCCTGGTATGTATACCGATACGAGTCGACCGAATCATTTAGTTCAGGAGGTCGTGGATAACAGCGTAGACGAAGCGATCGCCGGACATGCAAGCGAAATTGAAGTCATTTTAAACAGCGATGGCTCCATCGAAGTCATTGATGACGGGCGTGGCATGCCGGTGGATATCCACCCGGAACACAACATTTCCGGGGTCGAGTTGATTCTGACTCGCCTGCATGCGGGTGGTAAATTCGATAACGATAATTATCAGTTTTCCGGCGGTCTGCACGGGGTCGGCGTCTCCGTCGTGAACGCGTTATCTGATTGGTTGTTGGTTGAGGTGAAACGCGACGGCAAACTTTGGCAGCAGCGATATGAAAGAGGCGCGCCGGTAACGAAGCTAGCGGTGGTGGATAGTGTGGGTCGTCGCAATACGGGTACCCGTGTGCAGTTTTTACCTGAGGCGGGTTATTTCGATAGCCCTATCATTGCGAAAACCCGGCTGAGCCAATTGCTGCGCGCAAAAGCAGTCCTTTGCCCTGGTTTACGCGTCAGTCTCACCGTTATAGACGATGCTGACGCTTCCTGTAGCTGGCTTTATTCCGACGGCCTCGAAGAATACTTGCGCCAATCTTTAGGCCCCACGACGGTACTGCCTGAAGAGCCGGTGTTGCATACCGCTCAGGGCGATCACGAAGCGGTCGACTTTGCCCTGCAGTGGGTGCTTGAAGGATCTGCCCCTATCGCGGAGTCCTACGTTAACCTGATTCCGACGGCTCAAGGCGGCACCCATGTGAATGGTTTGCGTACTGGCTTGTTAGACGCCCTGCGAGAGTTTTGTGAGTTCCGTGGCAGCCTACCGCGTGGCGTTAAGCTGACCGGTGAGGACATTTGGGATCAATGTGCTTACATATTGAGCGTCAAATTGGCCGACCCGCAATTTGCCGGGCAGACCAAAGAACGTTTGTCCTCTCGGCAAACGGCAGTTTTTGTTTCTGGAGTGGCTAAGGACGCATTTAGTCTCTGGTTGAACACACACCCGAACGAGGGTGAAGCGATTGCTGATTTAGCCATCCAAAATGCGCAAAAGCGGCTGCAGGCAGCAAAGAAAGTGGCGCGTAAGAGAGTAACTGCGGGGCCGGCTTTACCTGGCAAACTCGCCGATTGCGCGGGCCAAGATACGCGGCAAGCTGAGCTTTTTCTGGTGGAAGGGGACTCGGCTGGCGGTTCAGCGAAACAGGCGCGCGATAGGCAGTTTCAAGCGGTACTGCCGCTACGCGGTAAGATTCTAAATACTTGGGAAGTCGACTCCGCGCAAGTGTTGGGGTCGCAGGAAGTGCACGATATAGCCATTGCAATTGGCGTCGACCCAGGTTCAGCCGACCTATCGAAATTGCGTTACAACAAAGTCTGTATTCTAGCGGATGCGGACTCGGATGGCGCACACATTGCGACGCTGCTATGCGCATTATTTGTAAAACACTTTCGCCAGCTTGTCAGCGCGGGTCACGTGTTTGTTGCAATGCCGCCGCTCTATCGCATCGACTTGGGCAAAGAAGTGTTCTATGCCCTCGACGACTCGGAGCGTGACGCAGTACTGGATCGTATCAAAGCCGAGAAGAAACGCGGCACGCCTTCGGTACAGCGGTTTAAAGGCCTCGGTGAAATGAATCCGCTGCAATTGCGTGAAACTACTATGGACCCGGATACACGACGCTTGTTGCGTTTAACGCTGGACGAGGGAACTCGTACAGAGGACACCATGGATATGCTGCTCGCCAAAAAACGTGCGCCGGAACGACGCGTCTGGCTCGAGCAAAACGGCGACAAAGCCGAATTGGTTTAGCAAATACTTACCTAATACGGGTATCAGGGAATGAGCGACGAGATTGAATTAAGTCAGGAAGAGAGCATGCCGCTCTCGGTTTATACAGAGCGTGCATATTTGGACTATTCCATGTATGTGATTAACGATCGCGCTCTGCCGCATATAGCGGATGGTTTGAAGCCGGTGCAGCGCCGCATCATTTATGCGATGGGTGAACTGGGTTTGAACAACGATGCCAAGTACGCGAAGTCGGCACGCACAGTCGGCGATGTGCTTGGCAAGTTCCATCCGCACGGTGATAGCGCTTGCTATGAGGCTATGGTGTTAATGGCACAGCCTTTTTCGTTTCGCTATCCGATGGTAGATGGACAAGGTAACTGGGGCGCGCCGGACGATCCCAAATCTTTCGCTGCAATGCGCTACACCGAAGCCAGATTGTCGCGATTCGCAACGCTTTTGTTGGCTGAGTCACGGCAAGGTACGGTGGACTACTCGCCGAACTTTGACGGATCGGTTGATGAGCCGAAGCTGCTGCCAGCGCAGGTGCCGGTTGTTTTGCTCAACGGTGGGACCGGTATTGCAGTAGGTATGGCGACAGACATCCCGCCGCATAACTTGCGAGAAGTGATCAGCGCCTGTATTCATCTGTTAGATAATAGTAAGGCGAGCGTTGTCGATTTGATGACGCATGTAAAAGCGCCGGATTATCCAACTGCGGCGCAGATTATTACGCCGCAAGCAGATTTACAGGTACTTTACGAGACCGGTCGCGGTAGCATTCGAGCTCGCGCCGTGTATCACCGCGAAGGCGAAGAGGTTGTTATAACGGCCCTGCCATTCCAGGCTTCGCCAGCAAAAGTGTTGGAACAGATCGCGCACCAAATGCAGGCTCGCAAGCTGCCGATGCTGGTGGATTTGCGGGATGAATCAGATCACGAAAATCCGACACGCTTAGTTCTGGTGCCGCGCTCTAATCGTATCGACTATGAACGCTTAATGAGCCACCTTTTTGCAACGACGGAGCTGGAGCGAAGCTATCGCGTCAATCTGAATATTCTCGGCTTAGACAACCGCCCTTCAGTTAAAAATTTAAAAATGATTTTGCAGGAGTGGCTAGAGTATCGCCGCACCACCGTGACGCGCCGCTTAAGTTACCGGTTAGATAAGATCAATGAGCGTCTGCATTTGCTCGATGGCTTACTTATCGCCTATCTCAATCTGGATGAAGTCATCCGGATCATCCGAGAGGAAGAAAAGCCGAAAGATGAGTTGATGCGACGCTATGGTTTGAGCGACCTTCAGGCAAACGCCATTCTCGATCTGCGACTGCGGCAATTGGCAAAGCTAGAAGAGATTAAGCTCACTGCCGAGAAAACCGCGTTAGAGACAGAAAAAGCCGACCTTGAGAAAACCTTGGGGTCGCAGGCTAGACTTAAAACGCTTATCAAGAAGGAGTTGCTCGCGGTAGCCGAAGCATACGGTGATGACCGCGTTGCCCCGTTGGTCAGCGTGTCTGAGGCGAAAGCGTTTAGCGAAGAAGACCTGCTCACCAACGAGCCAATATTAGTGATTTTGTCGCAGCAGGGTTGGATCCGATCGGCGAAAGGGCATGATTTGGATCCGCGCGAACTCAGCTACCGAGGCGGCGATGCATTCCTGCAAGCCCAGCCGGGTAAGAGCAATCAGACCCTAGTGTTCTTTGACACCGATGGTCGTGCTTATGCGACCCCGGCACATACGTTGCCTTCCGCTCGTAGCCAGGGCGAGCCGTTGACCGGCCGCTTTAAGCCCAAGGGTGAAGCGCGCTTTGTTGGCGTTGCGTTAGGTGATAGCGACAGCAAGGTTTTGCTTGGTTCCAGCGCTGGTTTCGGTTTTGTCGCTCCGCTGGGGGAGTTGGTGACTAAAAATAAAGCCGGTAAGACTTGCTTGAGTGTGCCTGCTGGCGGTCAAGCTTTACGTCCACAGACTTTAACGTCGGAATTACTGGCGGCAGAGGATTCCATGGTTGCGGCGGCCACTAATCAAGGGCGATTATTGGTGTTCCCGTTGCATCAACTGCCTGAGCTGTCACGTGGGAAAGGCAATAAGCTCCTCAGTATTCCGAGCGCTGCTTTCAAAAACGGTGAAGAAGCTTTGGTCGCTATTGTCGCATTAGCGGTCACAGATTCGTTAGTTGTGCATGCTGGTCAGCGGCACCTCACCATTAAGCCAAAGGATTTGGCTGCTTATGTGGGCGAGCGTGCCAGGCGTGGTCGTAAGCTGCCTCGAGGATTCCAAAAAGCTGA
>DJYW01000024.1:4437-16337 GCA_002450255.1 Gammaproteobacteria bacterium UBA6968 | reverse complement strand
GAATTGCTGAATCCGAGAATGAGTTCGGCTTGAGCTTGGATTTGCTGGGCTTGTGTTGCAAGCAGTGCCGTGAGGAGGCGTAGCGCGTGGTCTGGTGAGATGTCCTGAGTCAGCGGGTGGTCAAAAGCGTTGCTCTTTGCATACGAGTCGCTATCTGTCGGTTCGTCAAATAGGCCGGCACTGACTAACACGGTTTGTTGGCGCGCCAGCGAGGCGAGAGTTAAAGCATCGTCTAGATCCAAAGACAGATTGAGCTCATCGGGGTCAATATCAACTAATTCAGTCGGGTCTCCGGGTGCAACACATTCGGTGAGTAGTGTTCTGAAGCGCCCAAGTGTTTCATATTCGTCCAGCAAGACCTGCAGCAAAAAAGCGGCATAGACCGCTTGCTCAAGTTGGTTGTCCCGCTTGCTCAACAGCAGTCCTGTGCCGCGCTCCGACAACGAAAGAGTCATGCCTGGGTATAGCGCGCAAACCTCTTGCGCAATTGTCTTGGCGTCTTCTAATGCTTGTTCCCTTTCTTGGACCGAAAGCGCGAGCTGATTGTGTAGCGTCAAAATGATTAGAAATGCTGATTGCTCTGTGGCTTGTTCTTCGGGAACCGAAACGATTGGCAACGATCTATTGCCTCTAGCACTAATTTGCAGCAGCGAAACGGCAAGAAAAGGGCTAGCTAAAGCGAGGCCAAAGCTTGCGATCCAACGCAGCCAGGGGAAAGCGGGTCGAAAAGCTTGCGCGTCTAAATACAAAGTGATCCGGCCGACGGCGTTGTCATCTAGGGCTGCGTTCGCGATATAGCGGCTAGCGGCTCCTAGTTGCCCGTTCTCGACTAATATTTCGCCGCGATTATTAGCGAACCTAACGCCAAGAATCTCCGGTTCGCTAATGAGCGACTGCCCAATGATCGCCAGGTTGATTCGCTCTTGCGCGAGAAGATCGCCCGCGGTGGTTTTCGCAAGCATGGATGCGAGGCTCGTACCGTAGCGATCCATCTCTCGTTGCTGTGAGGATGAATTGAACCAAATAGCGATGAGCCCGGCAGCAAACACCAGCGTTGCAAGCAAAGCGGCGCGAAATACCGCTTTGTTAGGTCGAAAACGTTTCCACCACGCCATATAAGTTGATTGCTCAGTCTCACCAAAACGCTAATGTAGTGTGGCAGCGTGCCAAAAGCCAATCGCAGCGCGGGCAATTGGGGTTTTTGTAATAACGCGACATAACCCTTACAACTAGATATCGGTCTAGCGGTACAATGATGCAACGTAATGGATGATGCGGCTGCAACGAAAGTCGCTAAGAAGTGTAAATAAATAAGGGCAGCCCTACGGCAGCAAATTGGCACCAAATTGGCAGCAAACTTAGAAGAAAAGATTTTAGTTAGCATCTCAGGTAGGGATGAGCCTGGTCTTATGTCAACATTGATGGAAATTTTGCATCAGCATGACGCCCGCGTTTTGGATATTGGTCAGGCGATCATTCATGAAGAGTTGGCGCTCGGGATACTGGTCAGTTGTGAGGCCGCGGCTACCGTAACCAAAAAAATCATAGACAATTGCCAAGCGGCGGATCTGGCGGTACGTATCAATACCGTTTCCGAATCTGTTTTTCCCTCGACGCTAGAGCAAACGCCGTCGCGCAAATTGATTTTGACTTTGCTTACTGCCGGCGGCGCAACGCCACCGCTACTAGCGGTCAGCTCGCTCACGAGCCGATTAGGACTGAATATCGAAACGGTTCGTCATTTGACCCAAATCGAGCCGAGAGGTGTAGCCTCTGCACCCGATGCTTCGTTTTCAAAGTCGTTGTCCGCTACGCGTGTTGCTCCAGCACCTAAATCCAACCAAGTTTGGGCCGCAGATCAGAGCGCGCTACAGCGCCAGTGCTTTGAAATTCGTCTTGCGGGTACAGCGATTAACAGCGAAGCGTTCCAGGCGCAGCTGTTGGCCCAGGCCGATGACTTGGGATTTGATTTTAGTGTTCAGGTGGACAACGTGTTTCGTCGTAACCGTCGCCTAGTAGCGCTCGACATGGATTCCACCCTAATCGCCGTAGAAGTAATGGACGAACTGGCTAAGCGCCACGGTGTGGGAGATCAGGTCGTAGCGATCACCACCGCCGCCATGGTTGGTGAAATCGATTTTAAGGAAAGTTTTCGCAGGCGCGCCAAGCTGCTCAAAGGTCTGCCCGAATCCACGCTGCACGAGGTGGCCAGTAGCGTTGCGCTTAATCCTGGCGCGGACCGCCTTATCAAAGTCCTAAAGAACTTCGGCTATACCGTCGTCGTGATTTCCGGCGGGTTTCAATATGTTGGCGACTATTTGCAGGCACAACTCGGTTTGCATCATGTGTTTGCGAACAATCTGGTCATTGAGAATGGGGTGATGACGGGAGAAATCAGCGGCGAGATTGTTGATGCGGAGCGCAAGGCGGAGTTGCTGGAATCGGTCGCAGCAGCCGAGGGCATTAGGCTGTCACAAACCATCGCTGTGGGCGACGGGGCTAATGATTTACCCATGCTTAAAAAAGCTGGCCTTGGGGTAGCTTATAACGCGAAGGCGCTGGTTCGCGAACAGGCGAATCACTTAATCTCGAATTTTGGTTTGGACGCGATTCTCTATTTGATGGGATTCACCGACGCTGATATCGAGCAAGCTCTGCACGGCTAAGCATCGCGGAGTGCTCATCTTTTTCGTTTTTCGATGGATCTGTCGTCAGGCCGAAGGATTGGCTTACAGACTGGATGAATTGATAAGCGTAATGGGTTCCGCCGTCACCAGTTCCTTCGCGTAGCCGCCGGGTCGTTCGCGCACTAATCTCGGCACCAGGTAACCGGACAAACGTTTTTGTAGGTCGCGATAGATCGGTAAGGCGGTCGCATCATCGATATAAAAGTGATGGGTGCCCGCAACTTTGTCAGGCATGTGCAAGTAGTAAGGCAGCACACCTTGTTCAAACAGACGCTCCGATAAATCGCCGAGTGTCTGTGCGGAATCATTTATCCCTTTTAAGAGCACAGTCTGATTTAACGTGCTTACGCCCACCTGCCGCAGCGCCAGCAGCGCTCGGGCAGTAGTCGCGTCTAATTCCTGGGCGTGGTTACAGTGCACAACCATAACGATTTGCTGATCAACCTGCCCCAGGAGGCTGATTAAATCGGTGCTAACTCGTTCGGGCAATACGATAGGAATTCTACTGTGGAAGCGGATTCGCTTGATGTGTTTTATGGCGCTTATCTGCTCGAGCAGCTTGCCCAGTTGTCGTTCGTCAAGCAGTAACGGGTCACCGCCGGATAAAATGATCTCATGGATACTCTCGTCTTTGGCGAGCGTGGTAAGTGCGAGGCTTTGATCCTTGGGTCTGTGTCCCGCGTATGGGAAGTGCCGTCTGAAACAGTAGCGGCAGTTGATAGCACAGGCGGGAGTAGTCAGCAGTAACGCCCGTCCCGCATATTTTTGCAGTAAGCCCGGAGCACGCTGCAATGCCAGCTGCGTATCGGTTTCACCGAGCGGATCAGCTATGAAACCATCTTTTATTACTTTTTCTTCTGCGATGGGCAGCACTTGTCGCAGCAGTGGGTCATCCGCTTTACCCGCTTGCATCCGCGCCGCAAAACCTTTTGGCACTAAGGTCTTAAACGTTGCGTATTTATCGATACCTAGGAGATCGCTCTGAGCGCTGAGTCCTAAGTCATCAAGTAGCATCTGTGGCTCGCGATATGCATCCGCCAGTGCGCGTTGCCAAAGGTCAGGCTCCCAAGGGGTATCAATCGAGGTTATCATAGCGCTCTCAATCACAAATTCTGGGACGATATGGCCAGTTATTCTACCAATGAATTTCGCTCAGGCATGAAAGTAATGCTCGACGGCGATCCATGCTCTATTTTGGAAAATGAGTTCGTAAAACCCGGGAAGGGGCAAGCCTTCAACCGCGTCAAACTTCGTAATCTGAAAAACGGCCGTGTATGGGAGCGCACTTTCAAGTCGGGTGAATCGCTGGATGCGGCGGATGTAATGGACCTGGATATGGAATATCTCTACGAAGATGGAGAGTTCTGGCACTTCATGAAGACAGATGGGTCGTATGAGCAGATCGCGGCCGCGGCGGCGGCGGTAGCGGACTGCAAGGATTGGCTGAAAGAACAGGATGTCTACCAGGTGACATTGTGGAACGATGATCCGATCGCTGTGAGCCCGCCGAATTTTGTTGAACTTGAAGTCACTGATACCGATCCAGGATTGAAGGGTGATACGGCTAATGGTGGTACCAAACCGGCAACCCTTTCTACCGGTGCAACTGTTAAAGGGGTGCCACTGTTCATTAATATCGGTGATGTTTTGAAGGTTGATACGCGTACAGGAGAGTACGTCTCGCGCGCGAAAAGCTGATGTTAACCTGGCGGCCTTCTGCATCGCTTGCGGCTTTGCGTGAGCGGAGCCGTTGCTTAGGCCAGATACGCGCATTCTTCGCGGCGCGTGACGTGGTGGAGGTTCAAACCCCGATGCTTGGCGCACGCACGGTCACTGACGCCGAAGTAGAAAGCATCGCGGTTCATCCTTACGGCTTTCTGCAGACTTCCCCTGAGTATTATATGAAGCGCTTGCTTGCGGCCGGCGCGGCCTCGATTTACCAACTTGGTCCCGCTTTTCGACACGAGGAGAGTGGCCGCCTGCACAATAGCGAGTTCACGTTATTGGAGTGGTATCGGCTAGGGTTTGACGACAGGCAACTCATGCAGGAAGTAGCGGAATTGGTGGATGATGTTTTGGGTAGAGGTAGCTATACCTCGCTCACTTATAGCGAATTGCTCGGTGGTGTCGATGCCCTGAAGCTTGAGCGCGATGAGATAGATCTAAAGTTCGTAGCAGCCATCGAGCGATTGGGGCAGGGTAGATTTTTTATCACCGATTACCCGGCAGACCAAGCTGCGCTGGCCCGTCTGCGACCTGGCCACGAGGACGTGGCGGCTCGATTTGAGCTGGTCATCGATGGGGTCGAGATAGCCAATGGTTATTGGGAATTACAGTCTGCTGCGGAGCATCGTCGACGCTTCCAGGCAGATCGCGACAGACGTGCTCAACTGGATCGTTCCGATGTATTGGTCGACGAATGCTTTATACAGGCTTTGGAACACGGCTTGCCGGATTGCGCCGGGGTTGCGTTAGGTGTTGACCGATTACTCATGCTGGCGTTGGGGGAAACTAGTCTGGATGCCGTATTAGCTTTCAGACTCGACCGCATTTAAAGCACCGGGTTAGCCTCGGCCAACGGCGTACCGACTTTTACTTTCTGTCCAGTTGCCAGGCCTGCTTCTAACGTCACTCTTTTCGCTGGAAAACAGCAAATCACCGTCGAGCCCAATAGAAATCGGCCGATCTCGTCACCTCTTTGCATACTATGATCGTGTTGGCTGGTGGTGAGGTGTTGGTAAGGGGACGTCGGCCCTGGCCAGACCGTGGCGATTGAGGCGACAATTAGAGCGCCTACTAGAATGACTAACATTGGGCCGAAGGTAGTTTCAAAACGGCAGACCAGGCGCTCGTTACGGCAGAACAGTCCATTGATGTTGGCTTCCGTGATGCCATTGACGGAAAACAACTCCCCCGGCACTGCAACAGTTTGAGTCAATTCACCGCTGAAAGGTAAATGAATCCTGTGGTAGTCGTTTGGCGCAAGATAAATCGTGCAAAACGAACCGCCAGCAAAGCCCTCATGAACATTGGGAGCCAGGTCGGCGAGCTGATATCTATGCCCTTTTGCCTGGATTAGGCTATCGGCTTCTATGCGACCGCATTGACTGATGGTGCCGTCTACCGGGCAGGCAATTGCGGTTTCTGAGGTTGGCAAGGGGCGCACGCCTTCGGCCAGCTCACGTGTAAAAAAATCGTTAAACGAGACGTAATCGTCTCGATTTTTGCGAGCGGCCTCGTCCAGCGATATGCCGTAGTGGTTTGCGAAAGCGCTTATAAAGGACGACTTTATCCATTGGTATTCACTCTCGGCAAGCTTGCCGACCGCGCGCGAAAGCAAGTGTTGGGGTAACAGTTTCTGTAAGGTCAAAAAAGGTGTCGTCATAGTTCGTTTATCGCATTGATTGCCAGGCGCAGTGGAGTGGATGTTAACGGCTAACCGGCGTGTCAGGATGGTTGCCCCACTCCGACCACGAGCCGTCATATGCGCGGATGTCGAGGCCAAGCAATCTCCCAACCATATAGGCTAAGGCCGAGCGATGATGAGTTTGGCAGTGTGTTATGACACGTTTGTCTGCGCTGATGCCAAGTGTTTCGAGGGTCTCCCCTAAGCCTTCTGCGAGGCGGTATTGCCGCGACGGGTCTTGCAGTAATAACCAGTCAACATTGACAGCACCGGGGATGTGTCCAGCCCTCTGTGAACCGCTGCGATAGCCGAGATACTCTTCCCGAGAGCGCGCATCCCAAATAATCTGATCCGGGTCGTCAATCGCGCTGAGCACTTCTTCCAAGCGTGCTCTTGGCGCATCGTTTATCTGGAATTCAACTGCCTTTGCTGTGACTGGCCCCGCGCTAAATGTGCTGTCGGCAAGCGGCCGACCAGCGTGCACCCATGCGTGTAAGCCGCCATTGAGGTAACCCCATGTATGGTGCCCCAGCATATCCAAGGTCCATAAGAAACGACCAGCCCAACCACCGCCTTCATCATCATAGGCCACATAAGTGACGGACGGGTCGTAACTAATTCGGTTGAGAAGCCGGGTTAGTTGTGCCGCGGTCGCGAGCTTGCCCGTGGCTGGCTGAATCCCGCAGACTAACTCCTGAGGCTCAACTAATAATGCGCCTTCTATGTGAGCCTGATTGTATACGCCGCGCGAAGTCACCTGAATTAGCTGCATTGGCATTAGATCGGCCTGATCAAAAGACTCAGGCTCTAGGAGTAGAGAGGATTTAGCGGCGTCCACGGGGTTTCTCGGCTGATTGAATGGCATAATGATAGCACCGCTTGGTCGTACAGCGCCCGCATAGGTAGACGATTGATATCGGCTGATTCGATAAAGATAACGCCGGCGTCACCAGCGCGATACGGATGACTTAGACAAGGAATATTAGGAGAGCGATGTGACATCACCCTTGGTCTGGATCGATTTAGAGATGACGGGTTTGAATCCTCTACACGATCGAATTATTGAAATAGCGACAATTATTACTGATGGTGATCTCAATCTGATCGCTGAGGGCCCGGTTATGGCGGTTCAGCAGCCTGAGGCTTTGCTGGCGGGAATGGATGAATGGAATCAGACCCACCATTCGGCATCGGGTCTGTTAGAAAGAATAGCTGCTGAGGGCGTAACCGAGCGTGAAGCGGAAGCCTGCACTCTGGCTTTTATTGAACAACACGTGGCCGCGGATACAGCGCCGCTCTGCGGTAACTCCATTTGGCAGGATCGGCGTTTTCTAGCCGCGTACATGCCCACGCTCGAGCAGTTCCTGCACTATCGATTAATCGACGTAAGTACCGTCAAAGAGCTAGCAAAAAGATGGTATCCGAAGGTTGCCAAAGGAGTGGTGAAAAAGGGTGCCCATACGGCTCTTTCGGACATTCGTGAGTCGATAGAAGAGCTGCGCTATTACCGAGATGCTTTTTTTCAACGCCCAGAAGGCCCAGTTTAGTTATCGAACTATTCGCGGCACGCGCGTGCTGAGGCTTGCGTTCTCCATGCAAGCTCAGTTTGACGGGTCGGTGACCTTGCTCCTTGCTTCGTGTTTTAAAGCTGCATCCATTAACTCGCATCGGCTTCTTTTAAAGCCAGCTGAGTTAATGCCCAACGGATGTGTTCATCTACCATCGCATCTGTCTTGCCGAGCTGATTGCTGAGTGCCTGCTTGCTCGCCGCTGTTGCTGGTCCGTTCCCCAGCGCGACCGCCAAATTGCGCTGCCACTGTACATACCCTACTCGGCGCATCGCTGAGCCTTCCGTTTTCTTTAGAAATTCGACTTCGGTCCAAGCCATTAGATCTACAAGCTGCGCGTTTGCTAGGCCGTGACGAGGCGCAAAGTCGGTTTCTTCGGTACTGGGTGCCTCGCGATTCCATGGGCAAAACAGCTGGCAGTCGTCACAGCCAAAAACGCGATTACCAATCGGTGCTCGCAGTGCTTCCGGAATGGCATCTTTATGCTCGATCGTTAAATATGAAATGCATTTGCGTGCGTCCAGTTTGCCAGGTGCGACAATCGCATCGGTCGGGCAAACGGTTATGCAGGCACTGCACTTGCCGCAGTGATCTTGGTCGAGTGGCTGATCAATTGGGAGCGGCGCGTTGGTGTAAATCTCGCCTAGAAAAAACCAACTGCCGTCGTCGGGATCAATGAGCAGGGTATTTTTTCCGATCCAACCTAACCCCGCTTTAAGGCCCAGAGCCTTTTCCAATACAGGCGCCGAATCAGTAAACGCACGGTATTGATGATTTGGCCAAAGCGAATTGATACGCTGCGCGAGTTGCGCCAATCGCCGCCGCAGTACCTTGTGATAGTCGCGCCCAAGCGCATAACGCGAAACGTAAGCAAGTTCCGAATTCTCAAGGACTTCAAGTGGTTGGGTGTCTGCAGGTAGATAGTTCATCCGCGCGGAAATGATGCGGCAGGTGTAAGGCTCCAATAATTGTGGCTGCAAACGTTTATCAAGGTTGCGATGCAGGTAGCTCATTTCGCCGGCGAAGCCCTCCGCCAGCCATTCGCGGAACGCCGGTTCGTGCTCGCTTAAATCGAGATCAGTGACACCAATGGCCTGAAAGCCCAATGACCTGGCCCACCCAGCGATGGTTTCCTTGTCGAGATTGGCTTGTTGCGATGCTGAAGGTGTTTTGGTCATGCAATCTCAGTGTGCGAGGCGTTCCGATGCCTGCAGTATACTGTGGCACACTCGCATAGAGGATTCACCTGGATACACAATGACCGCCAACGATCCCGACACTGCCCGCGAGGCGCTAACATCGCCTTTACCAATACCGTTATACGACGCAGCCGTGACTCGCTTAGTCGATGCCGCCGCCATGCGCGATGTTGCAGCAGGTGGAATGGGACTCGAAGGATTCGAACTCATGCGCCGCGCCGCGCTAGCAGCCCGAGATTTGATTTTGCGAGAATGGTCGCCGCTTGCATCGGTAAGCATACTTTGTGGTAAGGGCAATAACGCCGGAGACGGATACTTATTGGCAGCATTGCTTGCCGAAGTGGGCATTGCCGTCGTTGTGGTGCCGGCGGTCTTGGAGTCCGAGTTAACTGGCGATGCACTGGCTGCGAATGTTTTTTTCCGCGAGCACATCGGGTTGCCGAAAAGTCTTTGTAAAATAGCCTCTCGCGAAGCTCTCGACGAATTAGAACCAGACTTGATCGTCGACGCAATTCTGGGCATCGGGTTTCGTCATCCGCTTGCCGAGCCTCTGATCGACATCGTGAACTGGATTAACGCACAAGCCTGTCCAGTCTTGGCGTTGGATATGCCTACTGGCGTTGAGGTCGACACTGGCTTTGGATCCGTTGCAGTCCAAGCGGACGTGACGTTGACGTTTATCACTCAAAAGGTGGGGTTACACACGGGAATCGGCAAGGCATTTGCGGGCCGAGTGATTTGCGATGATTTGGCGGTTTCTGCAGTGCGTCAACAGTATCCTGCCACGACTCACCTACACCACTGGCGGGCGCGGCGTTTGCCTGCTTTGTCTGTGACGGCGCACAAATACCAGCGTGGCAGAGTGTTACTGTTTGGCGGCGATTTGGGCATGGGCGGCGCGATCACTTTAGCGGCGGAAGCGTGTCTACGTTCCGGCGCGGGATTGGTATCCGTCGTTACCCGTAACGAGCACCGCGCCGGCTTATTGGCGAGACTGCCAGAAGCGATGTTATTACCGTCCGAAAACGTCGCTGCAGAGATTACCGATAGCGAGACGAGTAGTAAGGTTCATGCCATCGTCGTTGGTCCCGGTCTGGGGCGCAGTGTTTGGGGACATAATTTGCTAACACAGGCTGTGCGGGCTGCTTGCCCAATCATCCTGGACGGTGACGCCCTCTATTGGACTAGTCGCGATGAACAGATACAGAAAGCGATACGGGATCGTTCGGCACCGACAGTGCTGACGCCTCATACGGGTGAAGCGGCTGTGTTATTAGGTACCAACAGCCGAGCAGTCGAAGCGGATCGTATTAGTGCTGCGCAGCGCATCTTCCAACAGTACGGCGCGTGGGTGGTGCTTAAAGGTTCGGGTACGGTGGTTGTTGCAGACGACGGCGTCAAACTATGCGGCCACGGCGGCCCCTGGATGGCGACCGGCGGCATGGGGGATGTGCTCAGCGGAATTTGCGGGGCCCTAATCGTGCCATCACAATGGCACTCAAAAGAACCAACACCAAGCCAAATCTCTAATACAATCTCCACCGTTCTGGGGTCGCAGACCGAACTGCGGATCGACAACGCTGAACGACCGAAGCTTAATAAGGTCGCCGCCGATGCTTTGCTTGCAGCGGTGCTATTGCACAGTGCAGCGGCTGATAAGGCGGCACAAGCGCTGGCTGAGCGAAGCGTCTTGGCGTCGGATGTCGTTCGGTTCTTGCCCAGTCTACTCAACCATAACCTTTGATAAAGCTCTGCAGTGAACTAACGTTCTCATAGCCACCGCTTGAGTAAAGCGACGCTAAAAAATGATATAGCCAATACGACTCATCCTAATATGATTCAGACAACATGACGCTCATCAGAGGCGCAACCAGCTTCGATAGAATATTAGCGGATCAAACGGCTACCGAAGCGTTTGCGTTGGAGCTGCTTGGGCTGATGGAAGCGCGCACAGGTCTAGAAATCGTTGTTTATTTGCAAGGGCAATTGGGCGCGGGCAAAACAACCCTCGTGCGTGGGTTGTTGCGCCATCTTGGCTTTGCGGGAGCGGTCAAGAGCCCGACTTACACCTTGTTAGAACCCTATTCATCAAACGGATTAAATATTTATCATTTCGACTTGTATCGCCTAAACTCTCCCGAAGAGCTGGAATTTGTTGGGTTTGACGAGATCTTTAGTGGTAGCGGTTTGAAATTGATTGAATGGCCGCAAAAAGGAATGGGTTGGTTGCCACAACCGAACTGTATTATTGATTTGGAAGTTTATTCGGCTCCGAGTGAAATTTTGGATCAACAGCAAGCCGAAGTGTTTCAGCGGCGTGTAAGGGTGAGTTTTGTCTAGCTTAAAGAGCCTAACCATCTACTTAATTTTTAGCTTGCTCGTTTCTTGCTATGCCTTGTTGCCCCTGCAAGGTTGGTCCGCAACTTTACAGGGAATACGCAGTCATGAAGCGCCCGATTCAACACGGGTTGTACTAGACACCAGCGCCGCTACTCGTTACACCTATTTCATTCTGCAAAAACCGAATCGTCTGGTCATTGACCTTAGGGGTATAGACCCTGCGGCAGGATTCTCTCCTAACGATGCGATTGTCGGTAAGCAGCGCGTAGAGAGTGTTCGTGGCGCGGCCCGTAAGGGCTTTTATCGGTTGGTTATAGAAACTCAGCGCCCGATTCATCCTAAACACTTCACCTTGCAGCCGGTTGCGTCTTACGGCCACAGGATCGTTTTTGATTTATTCGATAAAACCCCGCAAAAAGTCGCAAAGACCCAGCCAAGTCGCGATTCGAAAAAGAAACCAGAAGAGCGAAAGCGCCGTAATAGGAATGTAGTCATAGCAGTTGATGCCGGTCACGGAGGTGAGGATCCTGGTGCTTCTGGGCCGAAGCAGACTCGCGAAAAAACGGTGGTGCTGCAGATCGCTAAGAAGACAGCGGCAGCAATCAACAACATGCGAGGATTTGAGGCGGTGTTGATTCGCAAGGGTGACTATTATTTGGCGCATCGCAAACGCACTCAGTTGGCGAGAGAAAGCCGAGCC
>DJYW01000024.1:0-4119 GCA_002450255.1 Gammaproteobacteria bacterium UBA6968 | reverse complement strand
AAGCCGAGCCGATCTCTTCGTTTCCATTCATGCGGATGCTTTCGACAACCGTTCGGTCGCGGGGGCATCGGTATATACTTTGTCTGACCGAGGAGCTAGTAGCGAAACCGCTAAGTGGCTGGCCGAACGCGCCAATCAGTCGGATCTGCTGGGTGGCGTAGGTGATGTGAGTCTCGATGATAAGGATCCGGTTTTGGCACACGTACTGCTGGATTTGTCGATGGACGGTAATCGCTCCCAGAGTATCCAGGTTGGCGAATCTGTGCTTAATCGTTTAGGTGGTGTAACCAAGTTGCATAAGCGTAGCGTTGAACAGGCGGCTTTTCTGGTTTTAAAATCTCCTGATATGCCATCTATTTTGGTAGAAACCGGGTTTATCTCAAATCCGCATGAAGAACGTCGATTAAAGCAGGCGTCTTATCAAGATAAAGTGGCAATCGCTATTGCGGAAGGGGCAGCGGATTATTTGCGGGCGAATCCGCCGCCGCAGACTATCCTGGCAGATAACCGTCAGGAAATTCGTTACACCATCTCGCGCGGTGATACGTTATCTGAAATTGCTTCTAAATTTGGTGTTAGTGCTACCGCTTTAAAGCGGCGTAATAAACTGCGCAACGACCGCATTAAAATAGGCCAAGTTCTTTTTATTCCGAGGGATGCGTAATGCAGAAAGCTCGCGTGCAGCGCCTTAGCGCTTTTCTTGCCGATCAAATTGCGGCTGGGGAAGTAGTTGAACGCCCGGCATCCACCGTCAAAGAGTTGGTTGAAAACAGCTTGGATGCGGGTGCCAAGCAGATTGAGATTCGTACCGAAGGCGGTGGCTTGAACTTAATTTGGGTGCGCGACAATGGACACGGAATTCACGCAGAGGATTTGCCCTTGGCGGTAGAACGACACGCGACGAGTAAGGTCGCCACGGCGCAAGATTTGATGCAGGTGAGTAGTTTAGGGTTTCGCGGCGAGGCGTTGGCGAGTGTGGCCTCGGTAGCCAGAGTTAAAGTCACGTCAGCGACACTAGAGATGCAGACTGGTTGGCAAATCGAAGTGCATGGTGCCCAGCAAATCAATCACCAGCCCGCGGCTCATCCGGTTGGCACAACCGTCGAGGTGAGCGACCTGTTCTATAACACGCCGGCACGCCGCAAATTCCTAAAATCAGAGCGGGTTGAAACCCAACATATTGATCAAGTTATTCGACGGTTGAGCCTTGCTCATATGGATGTCGGCTTTACCTTAACGCAGAGTCGCGAGGCTAATAGCGCGACGCGAGCGAAAAAATCTTTGCATCTGGTTGCTAATGACATTCCAGCTCGGCTCGGGACAGTGTTAAGCGATGACTTTGTTCAACATAGCATTTCTATTGATGAATCTCGCGGTGCCTACCGTGTTTGGGGCTGGATAGGCTTGCCCCATTTGAATAGACGGCTTACCGATCAGCAGTACTTTTACGTCAATGGCCGAGCCATTCGTGATCCGCTTGTTAGCCAGGCGGTTCGTCAGGCATACCAGGATGTGATGTTTCATGGCCGTCACGCGGTCTTCGCTTTGTTTCTGGAAGTGCCCGCAGAGCAAGTGGACGTAAACGTGCATCCAACCAAGCATGAGGTGCGTTTTCGCGATAGTCGAAGCGTCCGAGACTTTATATTCGGCACATTGAATCGGGTGCTTCGCGAAGTGCGGCCAAATGGCGCACCGTCGACGGCGGGAGAGGACGGCCTTAGTGATCTGAGTAGCCCAACACCCAGTAGCAGCATAGCTAGCGGCGATTCGCCACAAGCGCTGCATACACAAGCTTTGTGGTCGGGCGCCGAGCCGCATCGATCTAACAACCATTTCTCCGGGCCGGCGCGGTCAACACCGTCAGGCCCCGCGGGTGGATTTGCGCAACTGGTTGCTGAAACGCGAACGGAGTGGCCTGAGGGAGGGACCACCGGACAGGTTAATATGCTGCCGACGGAGGGTCTTGCCGATCAATCAGCCATCGACTCGGCACAGCATGGAGCGATGCCGCCTTTAGGGTTTGCGATCGGTCAGTTACACGGCATCTACATCATCGCGCAAAATGCCAACGGCCTAGTCATAGTTGATATGCACGCCGCACATGAGCGCATCGTCTATGAGCGAATGAAAACCGAAGCTGCTAGTGCAGGCGTTGCTCGGCAACGGTTGTTGGTGCCCATGGTTGTAGACGTAACTCAAGCCGAGGCCGATTGCGTGGAAGACTTAGATGCTGAGTGGCATAGAGCAGGATTGGTGTTGCTTCGATCTGGTCCTCGCCAGGTGTCGATTCGCGAGATTCCGGCTTTGCTCGCCAAGGATAATATTCCGCGCATGGTTGCTGATTTGCTTGCGGAACTCGTCGCGTTCGAGACGGGCGGATCTCTGGAGAGGAAAATCCTCGACGTGCTAGCGACTATGGCGTGCCGAGGGTCTGTGCAAGCGAACAGGCAATTGACCTTGGCAGAAATGAATGCATTGCTTCGCGATATGGAAACAACCGACAACGCGGGCTTATGCAATCATGGTCGGCCTACCTTCGTTGAACGTAATTTGAACGAACTAGATCGATTGTTTTTGCGGGGTCAGTAGTGCCTTCGCATTCCGACTGTCGGGGCGTGATCATCCTAGGTCCTACGGCGATTGGCAAGACTGGGTTGGCGATGCGACTACAGGATCAGCTTGGTGGACCAAGCAAAGCCCAAATTATAAGTGTTGATTCCGCCATGATTTACCGTGGCATGGATATCGGTACGGCTAAGCCCACGGCTGCCGAATTGACAAACTATCCTCACAAACTAATTGATTTGCGTGACCCTGTAGAACCTTATTCGGTTGCAGACTTTGTGCGGGACGCGGATGCCGAGGTAAATCGCTGCAAAGCGAGCGCAAAAGTACCCATCTTGGTTGGCGGTACCATGCTTTATATCGCCCGCTTTCTTCGGGGAATCACTCAGTTACCTAGCGCAGACCAAACGATGCGCGATCAATTGCGAGAGGAACTTGCGAGTGTCGGTGCTTCGACACTCTACGCAGAATTGCAACAGCGCGATGCAGTGGCTGCCGAGCTGATTCACCCCAATAATCACCAGCGGCTGTTGCGGGCTTTAGAGGTGTTGCGAATCACCGGCAGTTCCCTCAGCGAGCAATGGGAAGAGCAAGTTGCTGCGACGTCGCATGACCGTCTTGGCTATGACTTTACGACTTTTGGTCTTGTTCCGAATGAGCGCTCCCAGCTCCATACAGTGATAGAGCGCCGTTTCGAAATGATGATAGAGGCTGGGTTTGTCAGTGAAGTAGAGAAACTGTTTTTGCGTGGCGATCTGACCCCCGATCTGCCCTCCATGCGAGCGGTTGGCTACCGTCAGGCATGGCGTTATCTAGAAGGGGAATATGACGCCACCGTGTTTCGCTCCAAAGCCATAGCAGCTACCCGGCAATTGGCGAAGCGGCAGCTAACCTGGATGCGGCAATGGCCGGGCTTAGAAACTTATGCCGACAATCAATTCGACAACGCCTTGAATGATTCGATTACTAATCTCGATCGCTAGACGGCCCCTTGGAATTTTCGTTTAAAAGCCGCTGTCTCAAATAACTTGTTTAACGCGCGGATCAAATCTGCAGGGCAGGCGGTATTCTACCGTTAGTCATAAATTTGGTGCGTTCGCTGGACCTTGCTTGCAAATAAGTTACACGGCGCTAACCATTGCACTTGTCAGATTTTGGGGCGGATTGGTTGCTTTGTTAGATATTCTAACAGTTAAATTATGTAATAAAAATTTACTGTTTTGATCAGAGCTTGCAATGCAATTTATGGGTCTTTTGCTAAGCGAGATCGGTATAGCGCGTTCAATCAATTCGGGCCAATTTCAGTGAAAGAGGCGGCACTTTTCACCAACCTGCATTATTTAAGAGATATCAGCTGCTGAAGGGTGTTGTTTTAGAAGACGCTGGTATGCGTAAAAGAGCAATCCGTTGGTCACGATAAGAGCATAATAAAAACTACCAATAGTCCCGCTTTTTGAGATGAATCTTTGTGTTACTGCTAACTGACATAAGTGAAAATGGTTATTGAAGATTCCTCTGTCGCAATAACGAGCAATCGAATCGAAAATCGAAAAT
>DJYW01000116.1:10943-19027 GCA_002450255.1 Gammaproteobacteria bacterium UBA6968 | reverse complement strand
CCAAAGAGGCGCACAAAGAGACGCTGCCAGAGGCCCGGCGAGAAACACCTTTCCCAACGGATTTTATTTGCTCGATTCCCAGTCGGGCTCAGCTTTTCTATATGTCCGCGTACCGCTGCGTTGCGGGTGAGATGGTTTGTGAACACTCGGATGAGTTGCTCGACGCTATGCCTGCTGGATGGCTTAGCGAGTGGTGGCAGCGAGACGATGTTGCATTAGTTGGGCCGAGACCGGAGTGGTTACCTGAGAAAGCCACGCCTATGGCGCGGCCAATGCCTGCCGATGGAGAAAGCAACGTGGCCGTGCTCTTACCGCTTACAATGGCCTACGATGCTGCAGGCCAGACTGTTACAGCCGCCGCAGCATTGCCGATATACGTCAGCGGTGATTCGCCTTGGCAAACCGTGGCTGCGCGTCGGGCTGCGGCTCAGCAAGCTGACTGATGCTGCAACCGCGTTCTTGGGTTTTGCCGCCACTGTTCCGCCTGCGATATTTCGATGTCTGACGCAAGCGTCATGCAGCGCCCCATTTTGCAAGTGATCCCCAGCCGAGCGGCGGACGCCGAAGCGTATGCGCGCTGGTGTGATGTTCAATCTGTATCAGCACCGACGGCAACGGATTCCGCCTCGCTGTGTTTGGATGCGCTTGGACTCGGATTGCTGATGCCCGGCGAGCAACGTGTCTTCCGTCTTTCTCAACATAGACCTGCGCGTCGTCAACGAGGCGCGAAGCTGAGTGAGTTAGGTCGAGCCTGCGGCATTCAGCACGGGCCCCGTCAAATTCTAGATGCCTGCGCGGGTTTTGGTGCAGATGCGTTAACACTCGCGGCTTTGGGTGCTGAGGTCGTCTGTATAGAAGCCAATCTTATCGTTTGGCTGCTGTTACGAGACTTCACCGATGGTCTGCTGCGCGGTCCGGTTTGCTGGGGCAGCAGTTATCGCATGTTATCCGGGGATCAGGATTGGTGCTGCGATTCACCTGAGTCCCTGCATGGCTTTGATGCCCAAGAGACGAGTTTAGCCGTGACAGCGACAACTCGTTGGGACGTGATTTACCTAGACCCGATGTTTCCTCCGTCGACCAAGTCAGCGTTGCCCAATCAAGGGCTGCAGCATTTACGGCAGCTTGTGACATCGACGGGACCGGAAGTTGAGGCGTGGCTTGCAGCGGCACTGCCCCGCGCACGTGATCGAGTCGTGGTCAAAAGGCGCCGTAAAGATCCGGTTCTTGCGAAACCCACCTTCCAAATCTCTGGTAAAACCGTGCGGTTTGATGTCTATCAGATCTGAGGCTATGTGTTAACGACTGCTTCGTTTTGCGAGTTAGGGATATTCGATCGAATATCGACGCGTATAGCCGGGTCGATCACGGTTTCAGCGACTTTCAGTATTTGTCGTATGCCTTCACGCTGCGCCGGTGTGGTGCTAATCATCTCTTCAACAGATGTAATTTGTTGGTTATCCAACAGGTGTTCGGTAAAGTGATCGAACAGCCGCATATCAAAAAACTCTGGAGCGTTGACGCCATACAAGCGGGAGATTCGGTGCGCAATCGCTTGGCTGGCGGTTCGTAGCGCTTGCAGCGACTGTGGCGTATCTGTGATTAGGCTTAAAACGATGTACATTCTGAGCAGAGTTTCCAGCGCAATGCTCGCCAGCAAATTGACCCGCATGTGTGCAATGCCTTCATCAATATTGGCGCTTATCCCATGATCTTGACAGGTGATTAGATCGAGATCGGTCATTACTTGAAGTGTCCGTTCGATATCCGGCGATTCCGCCGCCCATAGCTCCTCTGCTAAATAGGGGTAGATGGCGTCAATCACCGTTTTTAAGTTCGTAACCGACAGAGGCCTCTTGCGATTCACCAGCAAACAGGCAATCAGCGATGGCAAAATGAAGAGGTGTAAGACATTGTTGCGATACCAGGTCAGCATCGCGGCGGTGAATGTATCGTGGTGAATCACATCGCCAACGGCGCTCCGATCGCGTTCGGCTAAACCGAGCTTTTCCGCGATGGCGATTACATCTGCACCGTTGCTGTTGGGTCGAGCTAGAACAGCTTCGCCATAAAGGCGATTTAACAGATCCTGGTATAAGTCCACCTGGGACTCCAGCGTCTTCGCATCCATAGCCAGTTTCGGTGTGCTCAGGTTCACGGTGGCAAGCAAGTTAATCGGGTTGACCGACGCCTGGCCGTTGATTGCTCGCATGATGTCGCGACCCAGGCGCTGCACCTGACCTTGGTCGGTCAGTACCGTGTCTTCTGCTTCGTCACCGTGCTCACCTAGCTCCCCAGTCGCGCGGCCCGGCTGGTCTTTTGATCTTGGTTGCAGCTCGCCGGATTCTGCCGCTTTTTGATAATCGGCATCGAGCCACTCATCTAAGGGTAGCGGGGTGCCAAAATTAACTCGCATGCGACCAAAATTTTGTTTAACCAAGTTTAGGCTGCTGATCAAATCCAGCAAATTCTCCTTCTTTTTGCCTGCGCCGCGTAGTTCCGACAAATAGCTTGCACCTTCAATGACTTTTTCATACCCGAAATAGACTGGCACGAATGCCAGAGGTTGACGGAGGCCACGTTTTTGATGATCCAAACACTGTTTCAACAGGCCGAATTTGGGCGGTAGCGACCGGCCGGTTCGACTGCGCCCGCCCTCCGGGAAAAACTCAACGCAGTGGCCACGCCGGAAGACTTGATAGAGGTATTCGCTGAATACCGCTGCATAGAGCGGGTCGTCGCGAAAACTGCGCCGCATAAAAAACGCGCCGCCTCGCCTGAGGAACCCACCGACGACGGGCATATTGAGGTTTTCGCCTGCTGCGATATGCGGAATCATAATGCCTGCCTCATAGAGCACATAACTAAGCACCAGATAGTCCACATGGCTGCGATGCGAGGGCACATAAACCAGCGTATGGGTGCGGCTGAAAGTTTTGAGCTCATCCAAGCCGGTAATTTTGATACCGTCGTAGATACGATTCCAAAACCAACGCATCAGAGAAAGGAAAAAGCGCACGGTACCGTAAGACATATCCGAGGCCACAGCTCTAATATGCCGCTTCGCAAGCCGTTCGATGCGTTGCTTGGTCTGTCCTTCTGTAACGAGTTGCGCCATTTCACGCTGCACGCTGCGGCTGCTGTATATTCGGTCGAAGAGGGTTCGCCGATGTGAAAAATCGGGCCCCAGCGTGACCACGCGCTGTTGGCGGAGTCGGGCGCGCAGAATGCGTGCAGTGCGGCGGATGGCGATGCTTCGCCCGCGGCTCATGTCGGCGGCTTCTCCGAGCTCGATGGGCGGTCCAAAACTGACGTGGATGTCACGGCGGTTAAACAGCAGGCCAAAAATACGTTTAACCCGTCCGCTTAATGATCCATCATCAGAGGTTATCGCGTGCAACCAGGACCCTTGTGGTGCAAGTGATCTACCCCAAAAGACTAATACCGGCACGAGCCTGATCTGCTGCTTGACCGCCTCCGGGGCGTCGACGAGCGCCAGCATACGCGGGGAATAGCTCTGCATGGTCATGCGACCGCCGTGCGGTCGGTGCAGGGTGAAGACAGTCTGCGGAAGTCTCCAGGCATTGAGACTTAGCGGCGTAAACACGCTGTTTTGATTAGCATCCAACAAAGCGCGATCGAGAATCGCTTTGTCCATGACACTGTCTCGCTGTAGGACGTAGATGACGTTGTCTGTGTCCGCTAACTGATCTTCGCCACTGCTCGTGGGGCGAATCAGCGCCTTAACAATCCAAACGACAAAATTTTGGAATAAATTGCGCATGAATGCTGCCTAGGAAGATGCACTGCAAGGGTGCTGTTTATAGTCGCCTTGCTGATGATTAGATCGCCATTCGCTGCAGGCTCGCTTCAGCCTAACGTCGGCTCTATCTGTAAACTGAGGACGGCGGTTGGAAGCCTTTATCTGAACGAGCTTGTTCAACTGCTATTGTTGCGAAAAGAAATCGTTTCCAGGCGACTCAAGCGAATCATCCAACTCGCGCCGTTCAATGCTAAAGGCTTCCCATATTTTTTCTCGTTTGCCATTTGAAATTTCTGTTGCAGCCTCGCTGGTCGACAACACCGATGGTTTCAGAAATACCAACAAATTGGTTTTAACGCGTTTTTGATCACGAGAGCTAAACAGCCTTCCCACCACCGGAATATCACCCAGTAGAGGCAGTCGGGTGTTGTTTTTGCTGACATCATCTTGCATGAGTCCGCCAAGGACGATGGTTTCTCCGCCGGTTGCCAACACGGTGGTTTCGATGGTCCGTTTCGACGTTACGACATCCGCAAAAGCGCTGCCACCGACTGGTGTGTTAACGACATTTGTAATGACCTGAAGCACTTCCAGACGTACTTCCTTTTCATCGAAGACATGTGGCGTAACGGTTAACTCTACCCCGACATCCTTACGCGTCACCGTGGTAAACGGATTGCTGCTGCCGTCGCCTGTGGTGGTGAAGGATCCGGTCCGAAACGGTACTTCGCGGCCGACCAAGATTTTCGCTTCCTGATTGTCGAGGGTCATTACGCTTGGCGTGGAGAGTAAATTGGTGTCGGAATTTTTTGCCAGCGCCGTTACAACCGCTCCGAAGGAGATGCCGCCGGCTGAGACTTGGGCGACCGCCAGGGTTGGTGAGGTCAACTGCGCGAGGCCTTTCAAAACTTGCTGATCACCGCCTTCAGAGGTAGTCGCGAGCGAGCTTAAGATCGTACCGATGACACCCTGGGTGCTGGTGGTGCTTAAGGGGACCTTGCGACCATTTTGATCCACAGCAGCCATTTCAACGCCAGACCGCTGCGTGACTTCCTGGGAGACTTCAACGATAGCGGCTTCGATCAATACCTGCTTTCTACGGGTGTCGAGTTCTTGAACCAGCTCGAGGATTTTGTTCATTAAGCCGGGATTAGCTTTTACAACCAGCGCGTTAAGTGATGTATCCGCTTGAATTGTGCTGGGTCCGCCGCCTTCAGTTTTCGCGCCTGGTCCACCAACGATCGTGGTCAAAATTTTGCTCAGATTCTCGGCATCTGCGTGATCTAGTAGGATCACCTGGGTCGAATCGGTGGCCGTTGCCGGTAGGTCAAGCTGTTTGACTATTGCAATCACTTCTTCTATCGGGCTGCGCTTGCCGCGCAATACCAGCGCATTAGTGCGTTCGTTGGCGATGACCTGAATACGTTGCGGTCCTTTAGCATTGCCGCCGATTTGTTCAGGCGCCACTTTTTCCAAAATCGCAATCACGTCGCCAACCCAGGCGTGTTCGAGGGCAATCATCGTCGTTTCCATTTGATCGGCAATGTCGAGATCACGGATCACTTGCTTGAGTCGTCGAATATTGTCCGCGTGGTCGGAAATGATCACGGCATTCGGAAACACAATACTGCCAATATGACCGTATTGTGGAATCAGTG
Organism: Gammaproteobacteria bacterium UBA6968; assembly: GCA_002450255.1. Taxonomy (GTDB): domain Bacteria; phylum Pseudomonadota; class Gammaproteobacteria; order Pseudomonadales; family Azotimanducaceae; genus UBA4421. Next base: position 13,606 of record DJYW01000116.1, on the reverse strand, counting down.
GACGCAAGACTTTGAGTAATTCCTCGGAGCGGACATATTGCACCGGGATGATTTCAGTAACCAGTTCTTCCGGAGCTGCATTCGTTAGGCCGCCCTGGGCACCAGGACTTTGCTTACCGGTTGCGCTTTGTTGGATGCGGATGACACTGCCCGATGGCACCGCAGTGTAATTTTGGAGGCGTAGGACGCTCAGAAAGAGTTCGTATACGCCTTGTTTGCCTAAAGGCGTATTAGAAATGACTGTTACCTGGCCCTTTAGGCGAGGATCAACGATGAACGTTTTGCCGGTTATCTTCGCGACTTGAGCAATGAACTCATGAATGTCAGCGTTTTTAGTTGCCATCTCCCAAGTGACTTCTTCCGCGCGGCTGCTATCGACGAGGCCGATGCATAGAATTAGCAATAATAAGGATCTAACGATATTCATAGTATGCCTTGGTAGGTTTGGCTTCGCGCGTTTCGCATGAGGTTAAAAGACGGGTATTTGCGCGGTGATGTAAAAACGTCTGCCGCCTCGTTCCAGCTCTATCCGCGCCGAGCCAGCCGCGATCACGCGTTGTAGTTCCGCACGGTCTTGGCGTAAATCGGTTACCTTCTGGCCATTGATGGAATGGATGATGTCACTGGGTTGCAGGCCTGCTTGCCGAAAAAACGGCGCATTAGCCAGACCACCAACCAGATAGCCGCCTCTCGGGCCTGCTTCGAATTCGGTCTCAGTAACGGAATTCATCGCTGCCTCAATCTTTTCTTTAGATGGCGTGGGGGGGGACGCAGGCGGTTTTTCAACAGAGGATGTCTGAACGGCTGGCCTAGTAGCAGCAGGAGATGGCCTAGCGCCGATGTCGACCGCGGCGACGCCATCCGTCGGTTCGTCCAGCAGATCAGGTTCAAAAGACTTTGGGTTAAAACGCGTTTTGGGGAAATCCAGGGATTCGCGATTGGTCCCGCGCATCAGAATTACCCGAGATTCTTCTACCGCACTCAATACGGCGTTGCCGGGTAAACGATCACCGACGCCATACAATTTCTCTTTTTTGCCGCGTTCCGCAATGATGGCAGCCGAAGCTTGATTTGACGTTGCAACGAACACCGCGCGAAGTTCTAACGGTAGGCGGGTGGCTACGGTGGGCTCATTTTGCTCAACTGTCGCTAGCGATGACTTTGCGAGTACGCCAAACAGATTTTTGTTAATTAATGCACTCGCGTCGCGGGCCGCCGGGGCGGACGATACAGGCTGCGGGCGAGTCTCGCTGGGGGCCGGTTGAGGGATTGCGGCGCCGGATTGGGGCACCTCGATAAACCCGTATAGTCCTATGATTAGGGTATAAGTGATGCCAACGCCCAGCAGCATGAGCGCCGCATTTAAGCCGAATTTAATCTGGGTTGGGGTCAGGCTGATCATTAGTCGGATTATCTATCGTAAACATTTAAAGAAATATGAGTTGCTTCGGCCTACTCACTACATCGTTCTTAGTGCGATGAATGTGCACTCACTGTTGGGTAATTCTTGGCGCTGCAGCGGCAGTTCTCTGGTTTGCGTTTGCCAATCAGCGCCCGGGCATTCTATGCGCGCGCGCGTTTCTGTGCAGCGCTAATTCTTCGTCGCCATTTTGCCCCCTTGTATGCTAGTTGTCAGGTGCTAATGCGCTTGTAACTTATCTCTAGCCTGCCCCCTTTTATCTCAGTCTATTGCTAAGCGCGCAAAGGGATCTAAAAGATAGGCTGCTCAACCTCCAGCACCACGTCGCTATCGTTTTGGCTGCCCGGCCACGGATAATTCATTAGCCGCATGAAGCCTCGGGTCACACCCACCTGCACATAGCCACTGTCTATTAGCCGAAGACTAAACAGTGTCCCGACGGCGTCTTTTTTTGCCACAGCGATCATTAACCCCTGGTCACCTTGCGAGGTGATTTGAGCGATCAGCGGAGGCAGGCTGAGTTGCTCGAACTGCCCGCCTAAAACATAGCTCACCATGCCGCCACTCCAGAGGACGCTACTTTCGGATAGGGCTTCAATCTGCAATTTTTCGGCCCGGTCAGTGAGCCGTAAGCGTGTGTTATTGAGTTCAAAAATACCGCTGATACTGATATCGAATTGATCGAGGGTTGGTTGTAACGCCGTGGCATTAACTTGTCCGCTTGCGACAATATTGAGGCCGCCATCTTCCCAGGCTAACTCGCCTTGAAGTGGATTAGCTGGATCGGTGAGCTGCCAGTTCGCGCTTGGACTCAAGCGCAAGAGCGACCCAGGTTGAAATTGCCATGCGAATCCCGAGGCGAATCCATTGTCGAGCAATATCTGTCCCTGGCCAGACCAAACGGTACCTCGGGTATTCAGCAGGTCGACGTTGGGTACTTGGTTGAGGACACCGCGCAGGGCGTTGGCCGGCATGAATGCGACGCCCAGTGATAGGGTAAAAATCAAGCCTAAGAAGACGAATGAGGCGATGCGAAAGGGCATACAGGGACCTTATTCAACCAATAAGCCGCTAAGAATTCGGCAGTAAATTTTGCTCAGCGGCAGTAAATCCGCGACCGCGACACATTCGTTCACCTGATGTATGGTCGCGTTGATAGGCCCAAGCTCCACAACTTCGACTTGCGCGCTTTGCGGTACGCCCCAGGGCGATATAAAGCGCCCGTCTGATGTGCCGCCTGATG
>DJYW01000116.1:3073-10644 GCA_002450255.1 Gammaproteobacteria bacterium UBA6968 | reverse complement strand
GCGATATAAAGCGCCCGTCCGATGTGCCGCCTGATGTGGAGTACTCCGGTTGTCGCGCCGTTACCTGACTAATTGCTGTGGTCACGGCAGCGGTAAGCGCCCCCGGCTGCGTTAAAAAGGGTTCCCCTGAAAGATGCCAATCGATACGGCTGTTTAGGCCGCGTGCGGCACAAACCGATTCGATCTGGGTTTGCAGCGCGGCGGCAGTCTGCTCGGTGTTAAAGCGCAAATTAAAGAGTGCTTTAAGACTGCCTGGAATCACATTGGTAGCTCCGGTTCCGGACTCAATATTTGAAATCTGAAAGCTGGTCGGCGGATAAAATTCGTTGCCATCATCCCATTTTGTTGTGGCGAGTTCATCCAGTGCCGCCAGCGCGTCGTGGATAGGATTGCGTGCGAGATCTGGATAGGCTACGTGGCCCTGCTTGCCGGCCACGGTCAATGTGCCATTCAGTGAGCCCCGTCGGCCGCAACGTACGACATCGCCCAAGTGACTGCTAGAGCTGGGTTCACCGACAACACAGTAATCCGGCTGTATGCCCTCTGCGCGTAATACGTCGATTGCGTGACGCGTACCATAGGTCGCTTCACCTTCTTCATCGCTGGTTATTAAATAACTGAGGGTGCCCGCAAAATCTGCGTGGTCGCGCATAAAGGTTTCTGTCGCGACCAACATCGCAGCGAGGCTGCTTTTCATATCCGCCGCGCCGCGTCCAAACAAATGTTCGCCGCCTTCGCGGTTACGCAGAGTCGGTTTGAATGGCGCACTTTGCCAGTCCTCTAGTGGTCCAGCCGGCACCACATCGGTATGCCCTGCGAACATCAAGTGTGGACTTCCAGTGCCGCGAGACGCATACAGATTATGTACCCCGTGGGCGTTGAGCTGTCGCAGTGTAAAACCCAGGGCAGACAGACGATTGCCAATGATTTCCTGGCACCCGGCGTCTTCTGGAGTAACAGAGACGCGCTCGATCAGTTCACAGGCTAGTGCTAAAACTGGGTTGCTCACAGACACCTCACTAACAAATTTGAGAGCGCTTTATGCAATACGAAAACTATGCTTAATTATGGCTGTGCAAGGCGTCATTCAGCTCGATTGCCTTGCGGTTGGTTCGGCAAATAACCTGACCATTGCTGCTGTCACGTATGAACAACATATCATTTTGTCCCGCCAGTTCGCGTGCTTTGATCTGGCTGACTTCGGCGCCGGTTTCGTCGCGCACACTGACTTTTGTTCCCGCAGTGATATAGAGACCAGCTTCTATTGTGCAACGATCGCCTAGCGGGATGCCGGTTCCCGCGTTAGCACCGATCAGACAGTTTTGCCCGATACTAATAATGAGGCTGCCGCCGCCAGACAAGGTGCCCATGGTGCTTGCGCTGCCACCCAGATCGGTACCTGCGCCCAGGACGACGCCTTGTGAGACTCGTCCCTCGACCATGTTGGGACCAACAGTGCCTGCATTAAAGTTGACGAATCCCTCGTGCATAACCGTTGTGCCGTCACCCAGATAGGCGCCTAAGCGAATACGGCTGGCGTCAGCAATGCGCACACCTGCGGGCACAACGTAGTTCACCATTTTTGGGAACTTGTCGACGGCAAATACTTCTAATCCTCGGCCTTCTAAGCGAGCTTTGAGTTGCCAGTCTGCCAATTCTTCGACGCGGATCGGGCCGTCTGATGTCCACGCTACGTTGGGCAAGTGCGCGAAAATATTCGCAAGGTTTAGACTATTCGGAAGGCATAGACGATGCGATAAAAGATGCAGCTTTAAATAAGCCTCCGCGCCACTTTGGATTGGCGTATCGGCAGCCAATTTGACTGCAATCAGTGGTTGATCGCCGCTAAGCATGGCGGCCGGGGCAAGCGCTAGCCCAGTGTTCTGATTCAACGCAGCAGCTGTGGCAGGTGTGATTTCCTGTACACCTTCTACGAGATCTTTAGCCGCTTCGGCTAATGCCTCCGGCGGGTGTAACAACGGGGCAGGGAAAAAGAAATCCAGGGCATCCGTCGCAGTACCGGATCGCGCGTCAGAGGGTGTCCGTGGACCTGCAATACCGATCGCGAATGCAAATAAACTTGTCATACTGAACCTCATCAAACAGGAGTGGCGCATAATATCACCGCCCGTGCCCGGATGTGCCTGCGGTTTAAGAGCCTTTTGTTTCTATGCCACGCGTTTGAAGCATTTTATTGCGCGACGTTTAGCCGTCCCAAAAGGTCTACGGTGCTCTGCCAAGCGAGACCTGCTGAGGTAGGTGCGTTGTTTGCAGTACGTAACGATTAAGGAGGCAGGTCAAATCACAAATGAGCTTCCACACTCTTCTCCAAAGTTATTATGTAGCCGCAATCTAGTTCGCTCCGTACCACTTTCGTTACACACAAAATCCTGTGCGCCGGGTATGGGAGCCGTGTTTGGCGCCTTTGCGATGCGTCCGGCTTACCGGCTGGCGACCTTTGCTTCCTGGGTTTCGTGGTGAGGGCCTTACACCACAGGATCATTAGCCATAATTTCCTCCGCTTATGAGCCAGACTCATTGCGGTCATTCGCAGTCGTTCTTTACCTAGCAGTTAGGTTACTGACGCCGTTCAGGCTAAGCGCGTTACGCCTGGCGGCATGTGGAGAGGATCGATACGTCGCTTTTGATCATGCTAGTTAGAGCCTGACAGGCTGAGCGAGCGGAGTACTTAGGCAGAAAGCCTGGGTTAGGCGTGCCTTGAAGCAAAGCTGGCGAGACGTGTGGCGGCTTCGAGGCATTGCGCCGGCTGTGCAACCCACGCGACGCGAACGTGATTGGCACCGGGGTTATAGTCCCCGGATGCATCGACGAGACCGCCGTTGGCTTGGCCTGTGCCGCGCGCCAAGTAAGAACCGGGGACGACCTTGATGTTTTCTTCGTTTAGTAGTTGCTGCGCAAAAAGCGTGTCGCTCACTGGCGTTTTAAGCCAGTGATAGAAGCCGCCAGCGGGTTGGTGAAGCGCGAAGTGGGGTGCCAAGACGGAACTGATGGAGGTGAACTTATCGCGGTACAGCTGACGGCTGGCTGAGACGTGTGACTCGTCCTGCCAGGCCAGGGTGCTAGCGAGCTGATGATGTGCGCCTAACGCGCAGCCATGATAGGTCCGATATTTTAAAAAGCGCTGCATAAGAGTCGCGTCTCCAGCGACAAAGCCGCTTCGCAGGCCGGGCAAATTGGAGCGCTTTGACAAGCTGTGGAAGACTGCGCAGCGAGAAAAATCTGTCGCCCCCATGGCGGCACTTGCAGCCAGTAAGCTGGTTGGTTTTTCTGCATCCGAGAAGTAAATTTCCGCATAGCACTCGTCGGCTGCAATGATGAAGTCATAGTCGTGCGCCTTGCGGATCAAATCCTGCAAAGCCGTTTGGTCGAGTAGATTGCCGGTTGGGTTAGCGGGTGAACAGATATACATCATGTCCATACCTTGCCAAACCGAAGCCGGTACCGAGTCAAAATCTATGCCGTACTGAAAGGCTGGTTCGTGATTAAAAAAGTAGGGTGTCGCGCCGGCCAGCAATGCCGCGCCTTCGTAGATTTGGTAGAACGGGTTAGGCATGCCGACAAGGCCGTCAGCCGCGTCACCGAGCATTGCTTGAGCGAATGCAAACAGGGCTTCGCGGGTGCCGTTGACGGGTAAGATCTGCGTATCTGCCGAGACTTTTACATCGAAACGGCCGTCAAGCCATTGGCTGATGGCTTCGCGCAGCGCGTCGCTGCCTTGAGTCGCCGGATATTGATTTAAGCATTGCGCCAAGGTTTTCGGATCGGCCAAGGCAGAAACAATGAATTCCGGCGGACTATGTTTGGGTTCGCCGATTGACAGGTTGATAAAGTCTTTAGCCTGATTCGCTTCGCAAGCAGCAAAAAGGCTCCGCATTTTCTCAAAAGGATACGGCTGCAGCAGGTCGAGGCGATGGTTTTTGGTCATTTGAAGTACCTAGGTATTTACCGGTCTGCGCTGCTGCATTCACGCAGGCAAATTGATCTCGGCATCGAGCTTGTTTTGCACGTTAGCCGCCAGAATCTCCATTTTTAACAGCTCCGCGTTGTGCGCGTCGGCGGCGTTGGACGGCTGTTTGAGCTTAACGCTAAAAATATCCTCAACGCGTTCCCCAAGTGTGGTGATTCGTGCCGATAGAAGTGACAGGTTTTGATCCATGAGCAGTTGGCTCACGTGCGCCAGCAATCCGGGTCGGTCGCTGGCGAGTACCTTAAGTGTCGCGGTGTCATCTGCTTCAAGCGTGACACTAACTTCCGTTGGCCAGCGTAGTTCTTTTAGCTGCCGCGGCAAGCGGCGCTGAATCAGCTGGGGCAAAGCTTGGCTTTCATCCAGCATGTCCTTGACACGATCAATTATGCTTTGGCGCAGCTTGTGATCGCGCGGCAGGGGTGAACCGGCAGCGTCGAGAAGCGTATAGGTTGCGAAACATCGGTCATTGCGTGTGTGCACGCTGGCGTCGACGATCGAAAGCTGCAAGTTGCTGAGCGTTACGGCCGTTGACGCAAAAATATTTTCGCGGTCTTCCATATAGATATAAAGCTGCGTGGCGCCCTCGCCAGGTGCCTGGCCAAGCACATCGTTCATCACAGCGAATGCACCCTGGGCTAAGTCGTGTTCGAGAATTGACGCCGTCAGGCCGGCAATTTGTTTTGGAGAATGGCGCAGCAAGTAGTCCTCACCCAGTTCAAGCCAAAGCTGTTTTACTGATGTGATGTAAGCATCAGCCTCAGTCTCGCTTTGGCTAGGTTTGCCGCGTACTGTGAGCAAGCGCTCTAGCGCGCGTTCCTGGAACGCACTTAGCGCTGCATCCCTATCCGGTAAAGGCGTATCGATGTTCCGTAGCGCTCTGCGTGTTTCGTTGAAGAGGTGGCGCATTAGGCTGGCGCGCCAGCTGTTCCACAGCGTGGGGTTGGTCGCGTTGATGTCGGCAACGGTTAGGGCATACAGGTAATTCAGGCGCATCTCCGACTTCACTTCGTCTGCGAAGGCGCTGATGATCTCAGGGTCGTAAATGTCCTGATGTTGCGAGACCGATGACATGTACAGATGTTTTTCTACTAACCAGCAGACCAATTCGGTTTCTGCCGCGCTGATGCCATGACGCTCACAAAAGGCTTTGGCATCGGCTGCACCTAGCAACGAATGGTCTCCGCCGCGTGCTTTGCCGATGTCGTGAAATAGGCCGGCTAAATACAGTAATTCTGGTTTGGGAATGGAGTGTGCGCAGTGATAAGCCACGGGATAATTCTTTTGTGCGGAGCGATAGCGAAACCGTCGCATATTGCGAATAACCGCCATCGTGTGCGCATCGACAGTATAGATGTGAAAGAGGTCGTGCTGCATTTGACCTATGATTCGCCCAAATTCTGGAATGTAACGACCCAAGACACCATAGCGTCGCATTAAAGTGAGCTGGCTAACGACTGTATAAGGCGCTTTTAACAACTCAATAAACAGCCTAGTGTGCGCCGGGTTGTGCCGGAAATCATGGTCAATTAACGGCGTGGCTTCTCTGATCAGTCGAATTGTTGACGCGCGCACACCAACCACATCCTTTCGATTGGCCATAACGACGAAGAGCTCCAGCAGCGCGGCGGGGTGATCTAAAAAGGTGGTGTCCTGACGCGCTTCGATGTAATTACCGCAGAGCTGGAAGTGAGCATTGATGACTTCGATTTGGTTGGCCTGCGAATTGCGATATTGCTCTCTTAAGAATTGCACCACGATGTCGTTCACTTCGGTTAACGACAGGACGTGCCGGTAGTAGCGGTGCATAAACTGCTCGACCGCTGGTTGGGCATCGGTATCTTCATAACCAAACTGATGAGCTAAGGCTCGCTGTTGGCTAAAGCGCAGCTGGTCCTCCTTCCGTCCGGCTAAAAGATGGAGTCCGAATCGGAGCCAATTCAGGAATGAGCTGCCGCTCTTTAACCATTCGGCTTCCTGAGTGGAGAGAACGCCTGCGTCAACCAAATCAGGCAGAAAAGCGGTGCCAAACTCGCGTTTACAGATCCACAGCGCTGTTTGAATGTCGCGCAGACCGCCGGGAGAAGTCTTTAAGTTAGGCTCAAGGTTGTACTCAATGTTGTCGTACTGTTTGTGTCGAGTGCGCTGTTCGTCAATCTTCGCCTCAAAAAAGCGGTCTCCAGGCCAAAGTCGTTCCGGTGTCAGCACCTCATCGAGTTGCTCGCTTAACGCATGGTCTCCGGCAAGCCAGCGACGCTCGAAGAGCGCGGTGGCAATAGTCACGTCTGCTTGCGCCTCTGCTAAGCATTGCGCGACGCTGCGCACACTGTGGCCGACTTCCATATGCAGATCAAAAACGTCCTGCAAAAACAACTCAATGCTGCGGTTAACGCTGTCGCCTGCCTCGGTGACGACCAGCAGGTCGATGTCGGAGTAGGGTTGGAGTTCGCCGCGACCATAGCCGCCTACCGCTACCAGCGCGATCTGGTTTCTATCTCCAAAATGCTGCATCCAGAGGGTTTTCAACACATCATCGACCGTCTGGGTCGATTCCGCTAACAGCTCAGCAATCGGGGCACCGGCCCAATATCGGATAGCGAGCTGATCGCGGGCGTTAGCGATCACCTCGCTGGGCCTAATGGCAGCTTCGCTCATACGAAAGTCTCGTCGGCACGCCCGGTGAAGATTTCGAAACCATCATGGGTTACCCGCAATGTGTGTTCCCATTGAGCAGACAGCTTGTGGTCCTTGGTTACCGCGGTCCACTGGTCCGGCAGTATTTTGATATGGCGCTTACCGGCATTAATCATCGGCTCAATGGTAAAGCACATGCCTTCCTCTAGCCGCATACCGGTGCCAGCACGGCCATAATGAAGAATTTGTGGGTCATCGTGAAACACTTTGCCAATGCCGTGGCCACAGAACTCACGCACGACACTGAAACGATTCGCTTCGGCATGACGCTGAATGGCGGCGCCAATATCGCCCAGACTAGCGCCGGGTTTAACCGTTTCAATGCCGAGATACATGCACTCTTGGGTAATTTTGGCCAAGCGTTTGGCGAGCACGCTGGCTTCACCGGCGAAGAACATCTTACTGGTATCACCGTGATAGCCATCTTTGATGACAGTGATGTCAATGTTGATTGCATCACCACTTTTCAGAATTTTGGCCGGGCTTGGAATACCGTGACAAACCACATGATTGACTGACGTGCAGATAGACTTTGGAAATGGCATCTGGCCGCCTCCGCCGCCGTAATTAAGAGGCGCGGGGATGCAATCGAGTTCTTCCACAATAAATTTGTGGCAAATTTGATCTAGTGTCTCTGTGGCGACACCAGGTTGGACGTGCTCACCGATCATCTCTAGAACAGATGCGGCAAGGCGACCTGCAGTCCGCATACCATTGATATCTTCGTCAGAAGTGATGCGTGCAACCATAAGATTAAAATTCCAAATTGACCGGCTGGATTGCCGGTGTCTTGTTAAGAAATTTGCGTATATCGCCCCAACTCAAATGAGATCCTGAACTTAAGTTCAAACCCCGCTGCAAACCCGCTTCCAAAGCCAACTCCAAAGCCAAC
>DJYW01000116.1:1265-2758 GCA_002450255.1 Gammaproteobacteria bacterium UBA6968 | reverse complement strand
CAAAGCCAACTCCAAAGCCAACTCTAGAGAACGTCCAAGCTTGCGGCCAAACCGCATTCAAACTCTAATCGATGTCTCACCAGCTAGCACTTTCCCTGATTCGTTTGTCTCATCGGCAGGTTCAAGAACGGGTCGGTTGCGCCTAGCGTGTCTCTGGTCAAAGTTACTCATTAAACCCGCCAAGTACTGCCGGCCTGCTATGCTCGCAGGCGTCCCCTTCATGCATGCTCATCTGGACCTTTGAGCCGCAAAAGTTGGCGGTGAAAATGATCCTGCAATATGTCTTATGTACCAGGCGCGTCAATCAGCCTGGAAAAGGCCGATGCGATAGCTTTAGTGAGCGTTGATACGCCAGAAATAAGTGCGCGGTGATTAAGACTTCAAACTGATAAAGCGTTTATGGTATAAAGCGCGCCGCAGCGCGTCCACCTTCGCTTGACCATTGTCCGCATTTAAAAAGACATGGGATGAGGACAGGGCGGCTTGCGATTAAAGACACTAAAGACAGAGTCAGTAACGACTCAGAAAAACTTACGTGGATCGACACAGCCTCTCGGGTGCCGCCTTGGTAACGTCATTTGATCAAGACATCTGGACGTCATTAGGCCGGTTTGCGGTTGGGACCCACGTAAATTAATTAACCCGGAGAGATAATCATGAGCGTAAGCATGCGAGATATGCTGGCGGCCGGCGTGCATTTCGGCCACCAGACCCGTTTTTGGAATCCTAAGATGGCCCCCTATATTTTCGGTGCCAGAAACAAGATTCATATTGTCAATCTAGAAAAGACCCTTCCCGCCTTTAATGACGCGTTGATAGAACTCCGCAATCGCGCCACTCGCGGCCAAAAAATCATGTTCGTTGGTACGAAGCGTCCTGCTGCGAAAGTCATCGCTGAGCAAGCTGCGCGAGTCAATATGCCCTACGTCGACCAACGTTGGTTAGGCGGGATGCTGACCAATTACAAGACCATAAGACAGTCAATAAAGCGGTTGCAGGATCTTGAGACCGAATCCCAGGACGGCACATTCGATTTGTTGTCCAAGAAAGAAGCGCTACAACGCACCCGTATGATGGACAAACTGCAGAGCAGTCTCGGTGGGATCAAAAATATGGGCGGATTGCCCGATGCGATTTTCATCGTAGACGTCCAACACGAACACATTGCTGTTTGTGAAGCGAATAAACTCGGTATTCCGGTCTTCGGTGTCGTCGACACCAATAGCGATCCCGCTGGCGTCGATTATGTCATCCCCGGTAACGACGATGCGATTCGCGCTATTCGCCTTTACGTTACCGCCGTGGCGGACGCTATTGCCGAAGGCAAGTCCAATTCTTCTATGCAGGTTAACGCTGACGAATTCGTTGAAGTCGAAGCAGCGGATCGAGCCGCGCCTGTTGCAGAAATATCCGAGGCAGTTGCTGCCAGCGTTAACCAAGCTTTCGCTGAAGAAGACGAAAAGCAAGCCGCTGAACAAGCAGCACAAGCCGCT
>DJYW01000116.1:0-920 GCA_002450255.1 Gammaproteobacteria bacterium UBA6968 | reverse complement strand
CGCTAGCGCCGCCGTCGTTGCTAGCAATGACGGCGAAGCCGAGAGTTAATCGTAATCTGCCTGGACAAACCACATAAGTGACAGAGTAAGAGATATAGGAGCATACATGGCTATTTCTGCAGCGATGGTGAAGGAACTGAGAGAGCGCACTGGGCTTGGCATGATGGACTGTAAGAAAGCCCTTGCCGAAGCTGATGGTGATATGGAAAGAGCCATCGAAGAACTGCGTAAAAAGAGTGCCCTAAAAGCGGCTAAGAAAGCGGGTAGAACCGCAGCGCATGGACTACTTGGTGTGAAGGTTGCGGATGATGGCACGCGTGGCGCGATTGTTGAGATCAACATCGAAACCGACTTTGCGGCAAAAAACGAAAAATTCATAGCCTTTGTCAGTAAGGTGACGGAATTACTGTTTGCCTCAGGTGCGGCAGAGTTGAATGGCATTATGACGGATGAATTGAATGCCGAGCGCGAAACGCTTGTGCAGGAGATCGGCGAAAACATCAGCATTCGTCGTGGCACGGCGGTCGACTCTGCGGCAGGTGGTATTAGCTCCTACTTGCACGGCGATCATCGTCGTGGCGCCCTGATTATGCTGAACGGCGCAAATGACACAGTAGGCAAAGACCTTGCCATGCATGTTGTTGCGATCAACCCGATGGTAATTCGAAGCGCCGATGTGTCTGAAGACGTGTTGGCAAAAGAGCGCGAAATCTATCTCTCCCAAGCACAAGACAGCGGCAAGCCAGAAGAGATCATCGTCAAGATGGTCGAGGGGCGTGTAAAGAAGTTTCTTGCTGAGGTGAGTCTGGTAGATCAGCCTTTTGTTAAAGACGGCAATCTAAAAGTCAGCGCTTTGTTAAAAGATGCTGGTGTCGACATCGATGGGTTTGTACGGTTTGAAGTTGGCGAAGGCATCGAAG
>DJYW01000087.1:6736-12887 GCA_002450255.1 Gammaproteobacteria bacterium UBA6968 | reverse complement strand
ATGCCGTCACGCACGGTGCCGGTAGTACAACTGCCTCAGTGGCCGTAAGCGGCGACCACCGCCTGACAACTTTGACGCATTTCCTGCAGCATCGACTCAGGCGCTGGAATGGAAGCGTTGCCTTTATCCCAAAGACGCACGTTCAGATTGGGCAATCGAGCCACTAATGCGTCCGCAATGGCTTGCAGAAAATTTACAGAGTCTGGAAAGCCGTTAGCGAGCAACCCGATGGTCAGGTTGCCCCCTTCCATGGCATCGACGTCCAGAGATTGAGTATAGGGCGTGTCCTCTATGGCGCTGGCGCCGCGTGGATCGTGAAACTTAAGCATGGCCTCTCCCAAGTAATTTCCAATGGGTCAGAGTGTAACCCAGTTGCAGGGTATTTTTAGACCACTTCATAAGCCAGCTAATTGGCATCAAGCAAGCATTTCAGATTGGTATAAGAAGAATGCAGCGGGTTAAACAGGGCCAGCGGATGAACAGCCGCATCAGAGGAAAATTAGAGGGACCCCATAGAAACAGCAAAGAAAATGGCTTAAAAAAGGTTAGCGAAGAGCACTGACTGCACGCAACTGTGAACCGCCTCACAGAATGCGCGCCAATTCGGCTCTCAATATGCTTTCATACCGTATACAAAAATCACCGCCTCCGCTCAAAAACAAATACTCGTTCATACCAAATCGATCTCTGCCGCTTTAACCAGCAAATCTGCCCAGGCCCGGACCATATGTAGTGGTAGGTCATAGGTGGCAAAACTAAGCCAAAGTAGTTAGCGGAAGGCCGTGTTAAGCGGTAGTAGCCGGCAGATTAGGTATGTGCCCGAGACGTTGAGCAGTCATCAAGTCGACTTAAAGTGAGGAACGACTTTCTCTAGGTAAACGGTATAAGCATCCCAATCGATTGGCGGGCGGAAAGCGATGTTAATGCCTTTAATACCGATCTCCTGGTAGGCCGACAACGTATCCACAGCCTCCTGCACCGAACCCGTTAGCGAGCCACGCGGATCAATGTCTGGCTGACGCTCGCTAAGCATATAAAAACCCAGGTTCACCGAGGTGTCTATCGCGTTTGGATCACGACCATACTGTACCGCGGCTTCGTAAAGGGTATCGAGACGACGCTGCGCCACATCCGGCGCAACGTACGGCATATTAAATCCGTCTGCATATTTAGCGGCCAGCGAAGGGGTGCGAGTTTTACCACGGCCGCCAATCCAAAGGCGCAGGCCAATCGGCTGCGGACTACAGACCGCCCCCTCCATTTGAAAATGCTGACCGTGATAGGTCACTTCTTCGCCGCGCCAAAGTGCAGTCATAATATCCAGCGACTCTTCCATTATGGCGAAGCGCTCGCCCAAACTCGGCCAACCATAACCATACTCGCGGAATTCTTCTTCCAACCAGCCTGCACCGACACCAATGTCAGCACGTCCATCGCTAAGATGATCAATGGTTACAGCTGCTTTCGCTAACACGCCCGGGTTTCGAAACGCGGCACAGAACATCAAGCAGCCAACCCGCACATGTTGCGTCAGGGCCGCCAGACCAGCCATAGCGGCTACGCCTTCAAAACAGGGATTGTGCCGGTCAGTTAACGGATTAGCGTAGAAGTGATCCCAGACTGATACCCAATCAAGCTCTGCGTCTTCAGCGGATTGCCAAAGTCGCTTTAACTCGGTCATCAGCAAGTCTTGCGGTCCTGCGTGAATCCCCAACTTCAATGATTGTCTCCCTCAATGACCACGCCCGCCTTAAGCAAAGCCTGAATGCGCTCTTCGTCCAGTTTAAATTCGCGCAATACAGACAAACTGTCCGCGCCGACGTTTGGAGCTCGCCGCGGTGCTTTTTTCGGTTCGTCATCAATGTTGATCGGGCTGCCTATGGTTAACGGATAATCCTCACCCGGATCATCCGTTGCGACTACAATGCCATTCGCTCTAAGTTGAGCATCGTCTAGCACCTGCATCATGGTTTGCACCGGACCAAAGGTGATACCAGCCCCTTCGAGTCGCTCGCACACTTCGTTATAACGAAGCTCAGCGAAGCGCTCTGCGATCAGGGCGCCCATGGCATCACGATTGCGCATCATTTGTCGGGCATCGCTAAAGCGCTTGTCCTGCAACCACTCGTTGCGCTCTAACGCTTCGCATAACCTAGGGTACTCCCTTACCGTGTTGATGATGGCCAACACAATGTAATGCCCATCAGCACACAGATAGCAGCCAGTCAGCGGGTTGTACCAACGTTTTTCCTGACGCGACCGGCTGAGATCGTGACCGGCTATCGCACCTTGAAGGGCCATACCATTTGCCCAAACGCCATTAGCCGCAAGCGAAGTCGATACTCTACAACCATCGCCAGTTTTTTCACGTCGATACAAACCGGTCATAATGGCGCTAAACAATGCCGTGGCTGTTGCGTGATCACCCATCCCCGGTGCGGCTAACAAAGGGGTTTGTCCCGAGTCACGAATAAATTCCATCAAACCAGAACGTGCCCACCACCCAGTCACATCGAATGCGCGGCGAGTACGCTCTTCGCCCTTATCCCCATAGCCACTGATGTGCGCGAAAATCAGACGTGGATTTAGGGTTTTCAGAAACTCATATTGCAGGTTGTAGCGCTCCAACTGGTGCTCAAGAAAATTGGTGGTCAGCACGTCGGCCGCAGTGATCAACTCATGCAGCAGAGCTTGTCCAGCATCTTTATTAAGGTCCAAACCAAGGCTTTGCTTGTTTCGTGACGTAAGCAGCCAGTGATAGGGGATGGGATAACGCCCGACCAAAGTCCGGTAACCATCACCGCCCGGCGGCTCAATCTTGATCACCTTGGCACCATAATCCGCCATTATGGTTGCCGCGCCCGGCCCCGCCAGAAAACTTGCTGCATCAATGACGATAATGTCTTCTAAAAGATAGTTCATTTTGTCCCCTTTGCGTTGCGACCGTGCCGGTCGCCCCCGGCTTTCACCTTAGGGCGAAATCCAAATGAGATAAAGCCCGGCAAGGAGTGGCACTTCGGCAGATCGATTTTTCAAAACTCGCCAAACCGAGCCTTTTTGGTCTTACATGCTTCCTAACAGGACTCGCCACACATACGCGCGTTGGACAACGCGCAACTGGTTTTATGGCCCTAGCACCGACCAAATGGGCGCGGCATAAAAAAACGAGCCTGAAAAAAGGCCCCAGTAGAGTGTTCTCTATGGGGCCATGACTCCGAGCCTTCTGCGATAGCAGATTACCCTTATCGACTACAAAAACCTGCTTAACACACGAGGACAACGCGCAGCGCTTCGACGACTAAAACGATCCCGTAGATTGACGCACTAAATATTTCAGTATCGGTCTAATGGTCCGCTAGCCTCTTTATCTCTTCGTTAGATTTATCTCGCTTTTCCGTTGCTGCGTTCACGTATCTCGTAGCAGCAACATCGCAGCAAGAACAGGATGCAGAGATCCTAAAATCACTCGATGTTGCTCTCGAGATGTCACCTTAGCCTTTGTTTAGTTCGGTGACTTTAGCCTCTACGACACTCTTGTCTCGGCTGTAGAAGCTCAACTCCTCCGCATTACATTCAAATTCGCCATTGCGAATTTGCTTGGGGGTACGCGAACAAAGCGTAAGTAGGGCTTTCTCTGCTTCACCAACACTGGCTTTGATATAAACCAGCTCCGCACCGATTAACTTATAGACATTATTTGCTGTCTCATCGGACGTCTTCGACTCTGTTTTAGTTGCCTTCAGGACACGTATTTTGCCGTCAAAAATTTGTTCAACGTCACCGGAAATTTCGATATCTCTGGCATACTTCTTTCCGTCGTTTTCGAAACTCACGGTGTCGGTAGCAGTAAATTGCTTGTCCTTTTCCGTATACGTGCGAGAGGCGAACCACCGACCGGCTTTAGCTGATCTGGTTGCTCCGTAATATTTTTCGCCAGACGCCAGCTTGGCCTCAGCAGCATACTTTGCGACTGCAGCGAGATTAGCCGGTAGCGACGGTGCCCATTCCAACAACTCCAGATTTAGGTTGTCTTTCACTGCCGTTGCGGCCGTACTGTTCAGCGCCATCACCGTATACGTTTCGGTCTCTTCCGGTTTTGCATAAACCGTGCGGACCAAACCGTCATATACGGATAACGCGTGCGGGCTTTTCTCACGAGAGTCACCGTAGTGATCGTAGTCAGCAATTGCCGTGATTTTAGGAATTTCCAGGATTTGTACGCCGTTAACAGTCTTAATGGTGTAAGGCGTAGTGCCCAGTACTTTACCAGTTACCGTCTTGGATGCTGACCACCGGCGAGAGAAATACGTGGCAGTGCCCTCAATCAAAGCGACGCTCAGAACATCATTAACCTTGTCACTCGTAGTCGAGGCAGAACCGATGCCAATATAGGTCTCGGTATGACTATCAACCTTGGCGAAGTCAACAAGGTTCCCCATACTTCCCACATCGAGGTAGATCACTTCGTCGTCGATGACGCCTTTGTCATCTATTATTTTTGTATCTTTAGGGAGCTGTATCAATTTCAAATCACTAAAAGTGTAGGATGTAGGCGAATTACCTTTACGATACTTTGCAGTTTGATCGGCAATGTAATCAGGCGAACCTAGCTCGTAACTTTGAGAACTTGTCGATTTGATTTCCATCACGGTGCCCTTAGTGCTATCGCCAAAGGTTGCATCCGCATTGACGACATGCGGCCAGTAAGAATGCTCCGCACGGGCATGCGCATTAAGTGTGGCCGCTATGTTAAAACCCTTTAGGCTATAGACTCTGGCAGATGACGTGAATACCAACGTTTGAGATTCGTTCTTCGCGGTTGCGCCACCATCAGAAGCGATCGTGAAATCAAAATTGCATTGGAATGCATCAATCGTGCTCCATCCATCCTTGGTCAGCACTATCTTTTTTTCTGAACCGCGACGCGGATCTAAGCCGTCAGTCTTAGGGTTATATTCATAGCACGCGTCTATAGAGACAGCCTTATCATCCCCTTTCGCTGGCTTAAATCCCAAATTGATGAAGCCAACGGAATCGTAAAAATCCACAAACCAAATACCGCCATCTTGTCTTAGCGCCTTACTTGCGGTGGTGACTGTTGCCTTAGCTTTATAGTTTTTAATCAGCGCTTTTAGCAGCTGGCCTTCAATTTCGTTATGCGCATTTACCGCATTTTCAAGCTCTGCATTAAGCAATTTAGCGTGCTTTTCTATATCTTTTTCCTGAGGCTTTAACTCATCCAGGGTGGTTTCAACTTGCTTCGCCACAGATGCTAAGTTTTTCGTAATGATCTTCCCCGCCTCGATTTTGACGGCCTTAGCATTCTCGTCACTCAAGCTCTCATCTCGCACTACTTTTTTCGTCGTTTTTTGCGCCACGGTCAACAGGTCAACGGTTACCTTTGCGATTGCGTGCATTTTCTTCGCCCGCCTTGCAACCGTGCTGTCTATGTCTTTGGCATTAGCAATATAGTCCTCCAGCAGCACTTTTCTACCAATATCCTCGTCGATGTCGACCTTAGCCGCCACCGATTTGATCGCTCTAGCTAGGGCGTCGGTACGATTGGGGTACTCCTTTAGGAAACGCTCTCGCTCGAGATTGGCAACGGTCGTGAGCGGGCTCACAAATAAAACCGCATCAACTTTATCGTCATCGTCGCTATCCGCCAGACTAACCAAACCGGGCGGCGCGCTTAAGATGTAGGTCTCGCCTTTTTTGATTGCGTCACCTGATGGATTCGCTGTGGTTATGGTATCTTCGTCCACAGTGTCCGTTGTGACGGCGGTTATAACCGAATGCTTAGCAAAATCAGCAGCCGTCGCTGACAAGGTAAAGATACCGCCGTTTTTAGTAGTGGTTGCGGTGTCCTCACCGCTGCAGCTGTCGTCAGCATCCGTATCCAGACACACGGTCGCACCGCGCAGATAACCGTCCGCGGCTTTGCCGGACAACGAAACCTTGTCAGCATTCTTCTTCTTTTTCGACTCCTTACTATTATTGTTGTCACAAGCAACAAGCGTTGCAAGCAATAGCACCACAAGCCCGAACCAAGCGAGCTTTTTTAGGTTTATGGTGCCAGCAAACTGCGGATATCCCGAATAAATCCGTTCTAAATATCTCATATCAGCATTCCTTTAATTGAGACCTTTTA
>DJYW01000087.1:3235-6367 GCA_002450255.1 Gammaproteobacteria bacterium UBA6968 | reverse complement strand
TTAGAGCCTTTAGTTAGAGCCTTTCGTTGAAAACATGACCTACCATTCCAAAGGACCGATGATGTGCGCGGTCGAGCTGGCAAACAGAATTAATAGGTTTATTTCCTAAAACTTTTAAAACCTTCTTTGGTAAGGTCTGCCCAAAGCAGTCTCACTTCACGGATATTTGGCTCACTACGTACTCACTCACTCGTTGTCTCGCTCACTTTCGCGGTAGTTTTAAAGGCTATTGCATGCCTTAAATCGCACAGACGACAATCAACGCCCTGCGTTTTGCGGTTTATTCTCGACGTACCTACCTTACGTTTAAGCAATCGTCGGTAAATCCGTTGACTGACGACCAACTTCACTCTTCCGGTCGCCAAACGAGCCATTTCTGCTCGCAAAAATCAGGCGCTCTGGGGATCAGGTGAATCTAGATAGCAACTAGGAGAATTAAAGGGAATCGCTTTTCTGCGCGCGCTAACGATCCGATCAAGGTGGATTTTTCATAGACAAACGGGATGAGCAAGTTCCAGATCAAGCTGCTCGGACTGCGTGGAGCATGGCAAACGGTTAAGCGAAATCATCGTGATTAAAGAATCAGCAAACGGATTATGCCTCGCTAGTAGCACACACCTCGTAACGTAAGCTCGACATATCAGCCTGCGCCACCCTCGTCGAACGCATCTAAACTCCGATTACGACTCTTCCAACTGAGATGCATCCCAACGATATTGGATATCGGCGAGGTCATTTACGTTAGTGGTCCAGGGATTGCTTGCCAAATCCGCATAGCCACGAGCGATCTCTACAAACCCCTGCCGCAAATAAAATGCCTGTGCGCGCGAATTTCTCTGGAAGGTGTGTAACTCAAGCCTGCCGTCACAACGCTGTCTTGCGTCATTCAATAAAAAAGAACCGTAGCCCTTACCCTGCTCGTCGGTGTCTATATAAAGCTGCGACACATCAAACGCATCTTCCAGAACCATGAAGCCGACTACTTTGCTCGATTCCGGCTGTATTGCTATGCGGACATAGTGCTTTTTCAACGTAAGGAAATAGTCCAACTGCCCGCGTAGCTCTCCGTAGCGGTTATGCTCTTCCAGACCCATCGCCCGCTGAAAGGATCGCCGCCACATTTTGACAACGTCTACTGCGAACTCTGCAGCAAAGCCCATCAGTTGGATGTTGTTCGGTGCAGGCATAATCAAAACTTCGCGTACTTTTTAAGATAATGGCTCGCCGGAAGTGCAGGTAAACATGCATTGCTGGCAGGCCGCACTGAAGTAGGCGCACCCAGGCACACCCCGGCAATAGGGAAGGGGATAGGACGGGACGTGGCTATCAAAATCACTAACAATAAGATCAAGGCAAGTTTTTTTCAGACGGTTGGCTCGGCCCAGCGGGTAAGGCTAGCGAGATTGGCGACTTACCCGTCCGCATAATTTATTGTCAGATCAGTCTCGCCCGCATTGTGGGCGGATGGGCGGAGACGGACTGATAGGGGTCGGTAGAGGTCGGTTGGGACCGACATCACTTATATTGCATGGTGTTAGCCGGTAACGGCTGCCTATTTGCTGAGGCCCGTTACGTATGGCCGCCTAAATCCGGCGTCACGGCTGACTACGGCAATAACGGTCCGTTATCTCAACAGTCGTTTTCATCACGAACATCAACCCACACTGAGTCACCCTCCACTTCCACAGTAAGATGAATAGGACGGCAGCATACGTAGCAGTCCTCGATGTAGGCTTGGGATGCCTCACTGGGGTCAACTATGATTTCAAAGCGCTCGCCACAATAAGGGCAATCAATATGGGTAGTCTGGGTGGAATAATTCATGCCCCATCTTAATCAAAAGCGGCTGCATCAGGAACGGAGCGAATGGGAAATAGATCGGCTTGATTTGAATTGTAAGCAATGCATGCCGAGCACAGCGGCTAGCAAGCAAAAGCCAGATAGCGCGCCCGCTCTGGCGGCGTAGTAGTGGCAACCAGAGGAGAAATTTAACCCCCGTTTTGCTACAGATTATCGCCATCAGGCGCAGTGTGCGAGGTTACTTAGCATGAGAAAGGTTTTTTCCCCTAGCGTCCTTTGCTAGAGTCCCGCGGCGCTAATGCCACAGCACCGCCACTCACAAGGACAGCACAGGAGTTAACCGTTTTGAACACCACCGCCAGCCCAGACAAGGATGCACCACCCTGGTATACCGAATCTCTCTCAGCATCCAGCGAAAGCGGCACGGTTTACGTCGCAGGCGCATCCATCACTTATCGCGTTTGGGGTGAAGTGGGCTTGCCCGGTGTAATCCTCATCCATGGCAGCAATGCACACCTCGAATGGTGGCGCTTCTTCGCGCCGCTGCTGGCAGATCAGTTCCGCGTTGCGGCGATTGACCTATCTGGCCACGGCAACAGCGATTGGCGCGAGCGCTATACCGGAGACTTAATGGCGGATGAGGTATGGGCAGTCTGCACAGCTGCAGCGTTGGGACCAAAGCCGTTTGTTGTCGGGCATAGCTTTGGTGGCTTTGTAGCGTTGGAAACCGGTCATCGTTTTGATCAGCATCTAGGCGGCGTGTTATTCATGGACTTCACGGTCGCACCCCGGGAGGAGTACATGGAATGGGGTCTGCGGGTTGAGCGCGAAGGCGTCAAACCCGGTCGCAAACTCAGGGTTTACGAAGACAAAGAGACTGCTTTAGGCCGCTTTCGTTTGCTTCCCGATCAACCCGGCGTCTATCCACCACTACTGAGCCACATGGCCGAATACGGTTTGAGAGAAGTTGAAGGCGGCTGGACCTGGAAGTTTGACCCGACGCTGTTTGACTACATGGAAATGGGCGCGGATCAGTTTGATAAATTCATGGGCATAACTGCTCCAACGGCAGTGATCTTGGGTGAACGCAGTGAAGACGAGGGTGCGTTATTTGCCAATGCAATGCTCGCGGCTAAAGACGGTCTGCTGCCGACCGTGACGATCCCGGGAACCTATCATCACTTGATGTTCGACGAGCCCGTTGGCTTGGCTATGGCGACTAAGCTGTTGCTGCTCGAATGGCGACGTCAGCACGCACGCTAGGTGTTTAGGCGCACACCTGTTGTGACTCAACACTAGCGCAAAAATATTGCTGAACAGACATTGCTGAAC
>DJYW01000087.1:0-2907 GCA_002450255.1 Gammaproteobacteria bacterium UBA6968 | reverse complement strand
ACAGACATTGCTGAACAGACATTGTTGAAAAGGCACTTCCGAAAAGACCTTGTTACCCAAGTCACTTGTGACCAGACGATCATGAAACAGCCTGGATTAAACCGCGCCGTAAAGATGATGCCTGCGTTCCCGAGCAGCACCCTCTCGACTGAAACCTAAAGCCCGTGATCTGTTTTTTACAACATGGCTTTGAAAGCCAAACAACCCCCCACCTGCCGGCCAGCGCTTCATTCCTGAGGTGCGACCTCAACAGATGCCGACGACGTCATGCCCGCGTCAAGCGAGAGTCGGATACGCGCATGGGTGTTACGATCCAGGCCATAGTTACGCGCACAAACCATCAAAATCAACATCAAACCAACCGGCGTCAGTGTCAGGATGGCGTGCAGCGCAGTAAGCGTTGCTTCTGACTGCGGCTGATTGGCAACATAGCCCACCGCTCCCAACGCCAACGCCAAGCCAGCACCGCCTAACGCTTTAGCAAGTTTTTGAAAAAAACTGGCTACAGAAAAAATCGCACCATCTGCCCGATAGCCGAGTTTCCATTGAGCATACTCCACGGTGTCAGGGATCATCGCCCAACCGAGCACCGCAACAGGGGTTGCGCCCAGCGCCACAAGGGAACCCCAGATATAAACTCCGACAATATTACTCGGCGAATTGAAATAAAAACCGATCGACGCCGCGATAGTCAGCCAGGCTCCGGCTAACAGTGCACCGGTTTTACCGACCCGGTCAGCCAAGTACGGGACCAAGAGGAGTCCGAGCAACATCACGCCAATGGTTATCGCAAAATACAAACTCAACTGGGCTGGCGCCTGCAAATAGTAGTTGAAGTAATAAATGGTCACCGCCTGGCGCACGGTAAAACTGAGCATACCGCAGCAAAAAATACCCATCACCCACAGCAACGGCGGGTTCAGTAACACCGCATTCGCACTGTCGTGGAGACTTAACTTTTGCGTTAACGGCGGCTGAATCACCTCCTTGGTCGATGCAAAAGTGATCCACAGCAGCAATGTCGCTACCAAGCCAAAGATCACCGCGAGCGAAAAATAGCCGTCGCCTTTATCGGCAAAACCCTGCACAAACAGAGGTGTGCCGGAAGAAACCAGCAGGCCACCGGCAAAGGCTGCGGCCATACGCCATGTGGATAGCTTGGTTCGCTCTGCATAATCGCCAGTGAGGGATGCCGAAAGCGTTGAATACGGAATAGATACCAGAGTAAAGAGCAAGGAAAACAAAATGTAGGTGAGATAGGCCCAGAGTATTTTGCCTGGCTCGGCCAACGGCGGCACCCAGAAGCACAGGATGGTGATTAGGCCAAGCGGCAAAGCGCCAAACAAAATATACGGACGCATACGCCCGTATCGCGACCGGGTACGCTCTGCGAGCAGGCCCATTATGGGATCGGTCACCGCGTCAATGACACGCGCCACGCCAAACACCCCTGCCGCCGCCGTTGCGCTGATGCCAAGTACGTCAGTGTAGAAGTACAATAGGTAGGTCATCACCAGGATGAAATAGAGGTTGATCCCCAAATCACCCATGGCATAACCAATCATCTGTCGGTTGGTCATGAAGCAATCACACTGTTGGTTTGCAGTTCGGCAATCTCGTCAGCTGAAAATCCCAAATCGCGTAGCACTGCGGCACTGTCTGCACCAGGGTCTGGGGCCGCATTTGTGAACTGGTCTGGATGCGGAAAGCGGGACATATTGATTGGCGAACGTACCAGCTGCAAATCACCCAGCACCTCATGCGGCGCCGGTTTCGCCATGCGGAGGTGTTCTGCCTGAGGGTCGCTAAAGCCCTCAGCAATGGTATTGATTGGACCGCAGGGCACCCCTTCAGTGTTTAACCGTTGCACTAACTCAGCCACGCTAAATTGCTGCGTCACCGCGTTCATATCGCGCTTAATCTCGTCGCGGCGCGCAACGCGCTCGGCAACGCTTTGATAGTCGGGATGCGCAAACAGCTCGTCAGCACCTAGGGCATCGCAAAAGCGCCGCCACATGTGGCTGCCATACGCCGCGATATTCACATAACCATCCGCGGCGAGGAAAGTACCCATCGGCACTTGCGTCGGGTGGTCATTTCCCTGTTGCTCGGCCACTTCGCCGGACATAGTAAAACGCGCACCCTGAAAATCGAGTTTGGCGAGCATCGCTTCGAATAAGGATGTGTGTACCCACTGCCCCTCACCCGTGCGCTCACGATGCAGCAACGCCAACAAAATACCTTGTCCTAAAAACATCCCAGCTGAAGTGTCTGATATGGCCACCCCGACTCGCATCGGGCCTTGGCCCGGATTACCAGTCACAGACATCAAGCCGCTCATACCCTGTACGATTTGATCAACGCCGGGACGATTCGCGTATGGACCGTCCTGACCAAAGCCAGAGATACTCGCGTAAATCAGGCGCGGATTGATCGCCTTGAGCGTGTCGTAATCGACCCCAAGCCGATACTTCACCTCGCTGCGAAAGTTCTCAACCACAATGTCCGCAGACTGCGCCAAGCGATGCAATAGCGCCTGCCCCGCAGGATCTTTCAAATTGATCGCCAGAGATCGCTTATTGCGATGCAAGTTTTGCTCATCCGGCCCACGTCTACCACCGGTCACCGACTGACCTGCAATGTCCTTGCGGGGCGGTGGTTCAATCTTGATGACTTCTGCACCCCAATCGGCGAGTAGTCGCACCGCCGTTGGCCCGGCTCGAGCGATGGTTAGATCTAAAACGCGTATGTGTTGTAGTGGTCCCTGCATGACTCAATCCCCATTCCCTGCTACGAGTCTCGATCGAACGCCGAGACTGATCCAACCCCAAAAGCGTCAGCCAGTATCAGTCAAATTAGCCAATGGATTCGCTTTAACGGTCCTTAACTAACCTGCTTGCCTACTGA
>DJYW01000137.1:27288-29691 GCA_002450255.1 Gammaproteobacteria bacterium UBA6968 | reverse complement strand
GGCGGCGGTATGGCACCTGCCATCATCATCGAGCGCGTCTAGCGCGCGGCTGCCGCTACAGGCTATGCAAGCACGCAGGCAAACGGCATCACAACAGCAGCACAACTCGAATCGCTTGTTAGGGTTCGAGTTGCGCCGCAGCTGGGTTTTCGCTCCGCCTTTCACCACGCTTTTCACCACGCCTTTCGCCACTCTTCTGGCCCCTCTTCTGGCCACTCTACTAGCCACGCTAACCGCGTGCTCTGACTCTAAAGCAGAGTTGGAAGAAACCGGCACCGCTTACGCGGCTCAATGGCTGCTACAAACGGATGCAGACTCTGCAACCGAACAAAGTTGCCATGCTTTCGGACTATTAAAATTTCCTGAAGTCGGCTGTGCAGAAATGCTTGCATACGCATCCGAGGTTGATCCAGCGAGTCGTATTATTAACCGAGTCCGTGCTCTCGCCTGCTTTGGCGAAGGCACCCGCGCTGTATGCGGCGAGTTCGTCGAACTACAGCTGGAAGGAGTCTCAAACGACGGCATTCCTATAGAAGAAACTTTGGTCGTCAAACGAGATAACAATATTTTTAAGATGTATTGGTATCGATCTACCTTGATTGCAGCTGCGTTGCAAGCCGCCCAAATACGCCGGGAGGCAAGCACCCCGGCCGCGCAACAACAAGCTGCCCAAGCAGCATTGGAGGGACGCTATAACCAATGGGTAACAAAAGACCCAGCGCTTTACAGCTACCCGGTCTGCATCGACGTACGAGTTACCAGTCGTAACAAAATCGGCGATTTAATAAATGTTAGCGAGTTAAGCGCCGCTGAAATAGACCGCCGCGCAGCACAATGCGGCGGCGATGTTTGTTTAACCCAAGTGGGCACGCGGGTGGCCGCTATTTGTGACGCCACCTAAGCAGACTGTTGGTCGAGCTAGAGCCGGCCACCATTCAACGTAGAGGCGCAATATTCCGACTGGCATCAGTACGGCAGCCGTAATGCCCAATTGAGCCAGACAAATGCTGGAGGACTTATGCTGGATTCATCTGCTATCGAAGACTTTCGCCAAGACACCCGAGCCTGGCTTGCCGCCAATTGTCCGAAAGGCGTGCGCGGCCCTGGAGAATCTCCGTGGGGTAGCAGCAAAATCCCGCTCGACCGGGATAGCGCCGTATGGCTAGAACGGATGGCGGAAAAAGGCTGGACTGTGCCGACCTGGCCGCAGATTTATGGCGGCGCAGCACTGCACCGAGAACTGTATCCGGTACTCGTGACCGAGCTCAAACGCATTCAGGCACGCACGCCTCTCACGGGGCGCGGTGTGAACTATATCGGCCCAACCATTTTAGAACTCGGCACCGACGCTCAAAAAGAGCGCTGGCTACCCGGCATTGCCCGCGGCGAAGGCGGCTGGGCAATGGGTTACTCCGAGCCGGGGGCCGGTTCGGATTTAGCGAGCCTGTCCTGTCAAGCTGTGCTCGAAGGCGATCACTACCGCATCAACGGCAGTAAAATATGGACTTCGGACGCGATGCATTGCGACTATATTTTTGTGCTGGTGCGCACTGCACCCGATCGAGCCAAGCATGAAGGCATCAGCCTGCTTTTGGTCGACATGCATCAGGACGCAGTGAAGGTGAATCCAATCCAGCTGTTGTCTGGTGCATCACCATTCAACGAGACGTTCTTTGACAATGCGTTGGCTCGCGCCGACGACGTGATTGGCGGCGTCAACAACGGCTGGACTGTCGGCAAACGCCTGCTGCAATTTGAACGCTCCACCCACGCGGGTATCAACACGTCTGGATCCCAAGGCGGCCGAGATAGTGCGAGTTCCCTGCCCCAGCTGGTGCGCGCCTATGCCACCGATGGGAAGATCAATGGTCCTTTGCGTCGACGTCTGCTGAACCATCAAATCAACCATCATGCGCAACGCTTAACGCAGCGGCGCGTTATCGCCGAAACCGCCACGCGCGCGCCAGGCTTTGCTTCCTCGGCGGTTAAGCTGTCCAACGCGCTGACTACCCAGGAGGGCGACGAGATCTTGATCAGCGCCATGGGAACTCAGGGTGTTGGCTGGACGGGTGAGGGTTTTCAGACCAATGAGCTTGACGCAACCCGTGACTGGCTGAAACAAAAGTCGCTCACTATCGCCGGTGGCACAAAGGAAGTTCAACTTAATATCATAGCCAAGCGCGTGTTAGGGCTGCCCGACTAAATCCGCCGCATAGGGGCCTTTCTAAAAGCCAGCGCCCTAGCGAAAGCCCAAAATTGACGCGCCGGATTAACGACAGAGATGCAGGCCGACGAGGACGCATAGGGAGCGCCCAGCGCACCGACCTTATAGTAACAAAGGCAGCCAGAAAGCCACTTACAAGGGCACAAGGCCAAAAACCTAAAATCAAAAGATCAAAAGAT
>DJYW01000137.1:25973-26948 GCA_002450255.1 Gammaproteobacteria bacterium UBA6968 | reverse complement strand
AAAAGATCAAAAGCGATCATGACGCGCGAAGCAGGTCCGTTAGGGTTGCAACCGCTGCACGTGCCAGTGATCTGCTTGCGAAGCATCAGGCATGCCTGTTAAACCCTGCGCTGGAACAAAGATAAGCCGATCATGTAACCGGCTGGAGCGACCCTGCCAGAACTCAAAGCGCGTAGGCAGAAGCCGCAAGCCACCCCAATCTGCCGGTTTGGGTATGGCTCCCTCAGCGTATTGAGCTTCAAGATCAGCATACTGCGCCTCGAGGGCTGCACGATCTTTCACCACACGACTCTGTTGCGAAGCCGCCGCAGCGAGCTGACTGCCCCGCGGTCGCGAATCAAAATAGCTTTGCCCTTGCGCGGGGGCCAATCGGCTCACCGACCCGCGGATGCGAATTTGACGATCCACCTCGCGCCAGTGAAATAGCAGCTCCGCTTTCGGATTCGCCGCGAGGGCAACTCCTTTTTCGCTGCTGTAGTCGGTGTACCAGCAGAATCCATCAGCATCACATCCTTTTAATAAGACCGTGCGCACCGTCGGCTGATCATCGCTGTCTGCGGTTGCGACAGCCATCGCGTTGGCGTCCTTAATGTTGGCCTGAAAAGCTTGGTCCAACCACATTTGAAACTGCGCCAGCGGATCATCCAACAGATCTTCTTCGTTAAGCTGTCCGTAAAGATATTCCCTGCGTTCGGCTAGGCTTGGCGTGTCAGATTTTGTCATGCTGTCGTTTGGATTTTGGCTCATTGGTAGTGACTCCCTAAAAGTAGTTGGTCGGTAAAGTTCTGGCTCCTTAAAGTAGCAGTTCCGAACAGCAACGATTCCTCTACAAGATTGCTAAGTAAACAAGACTTCTAACATGGCGGGGCCTCGCGCGGCGTTGACCCTTTTCGATAATCTTTCCACCGGCCGCGAAAATTATATGGCCGCTGATCATGGCGGGGATAAGTGTCCCCAAGGACAGTTAACAAGCCG
>DJYW01000137.1:13815-25592 GCA_002450255.1 Gammaproteobacteria bacterium UBA6968 | reverse complement strand
TAGCTTACGCGGCGATTTGTGAGTGTCGAGTGGATAAATCGCTCTTGGTTGCCGAGCCTTTTTCGACCAGTAAGATGGCCGTCTTTAGCGCATCCGGCTAGACGGTTCTAGATAAGCACTGCTACGGAGATGCTATTAGGAATACGTAACTCGCCGAGGGCGACTAGGTCTGCAGCAACCTGCCCCACCGCTACGGCTTAAGTCTGCGCCACCGGACTCTGATAATCCCAAATGGCAGAACGTAGGTAGCCATACAAAAATAAGCCTAGCGACACCAACATGGCCGGCATAAGTGCGTTCAGCGTGCCGATGGTTTCCACAAGATAACCCAGCAAGATGGCACCAATCGGTGCGCTACCCACCATACCCACTGCGAATACCGACAGAATGCGGCCGCGAAATTCCGCCGGCGCCGACTCCTGCACGATGGCGCGTGCAAGATTAGTCGTCACGCCCATATTCAACCCCCAACCAATGGTGGCGACAAGCATTAGCCAGAAGTCCGGTTCGATCCACATTAGATATAGCACCACAATGCGCGACAGCTGCATCAGCAAAAACAGCCGCCCCGGTGTACGCAGCGGCATGTACCGCAGCAAGATAAAGTTAGAGACTGCTGCCCCAGCGAAAAACACGGCCATGAGCAACGCTAACGTCCAGGCGTCGCCCATAAAGACCCGCTTCACGATGAACGGAAAGACGGTAAGGAAGGAACCTGCGTTGAAAATGGACGACACAAAATTGACCCACAACACCTGCCAGATAACCACGTGCTGGCGCGTCGCCGCGATGCCGGCAACAATGTCCTGCGAGGTACGCCGCATACGTCGCGCAATACCGAAGTTCGCGGCAGCCGAGGCTGGCGTCGAATGAGGCACAGCGGGAATACGGAACATCACAAGGCCAGCCAAAACCAAAGTAGCCGCCTGAAAAAATAATACCGGGGCAATCCCGATCACATCCATCTGCCCGGCTAACATGAGGCCGATCACCTGCACGATAAAACCGATCGCCGTCGCTGTTGTGACACCGGCCTGAATCGCCGGTCCACTGATGCGATTGAGAATGGCTTGCTGACCCGGCATAGAGTAGCTCTGCACAATGCCCATACCGACGCCCCAGGCGGTCACGCTCGCTACACCCAGCCAGCCGCTTTGTTGTGCGAGGATCAGGCTTAGCGGTAGAACCGGAGCGAGTAGATAAATCCAAATAAGCATTTCTCGCGGATCCCGCAAGTCCGCGCTAGCGCCCCCCATTAGCATCAGCAGAATCCCGGGCACGCCAACCAAGGCCTGCAGCAGACCAACTTGGTCCGCAGGCAGCAACAGGACACCGATTAGCAGCCAGCTGTATAGCAACTGTTGCATAGCCAGAGCCATACCGGAAAAAGCGGTTGTGCCAATGTATGCCGCGAAGCCGGGCCGCTGCCAAACAGACTCAGTAGCGACAGGCTGTGCCGAATCCTCAATATTCCCCATGCCTGTCTCCCCTGCTGTCCCCGCACCCAAAACGGTGTGCGAAGAGCATCGCCGGTTGCCGCAGGCATTGCAAGCCAGGCAAAAATCAGCAAATTCAGACCGAATTAAGACAAAACCTGTATTCGGCTAGGCATGGGGAACGGGAGAAGCGGAAGAGACAGGAAGGTTAAGGGGAGTGCTGGAGAGAACGTATGAGAGAAAGCAAAGGAACGCAAATGCAAGACCAGAGGGAGCGCAGGAGAGGCATTGGAAACGGTATGGAGCCAGCCCGCAGCCAGCTCCAACCGTATTCAGCTTTAGGGCTTTATTCTGCTGCTTGAATCTCTAGCAACTCGACTTCGAATACCAGAGTCGCATGTGGCGGTATCGTATTACCTGCACCGCGTTCGCCGTAAGCGAGTTCAGGCGGAATAACCAGACGCCACTTGGAACCAACAGGCATTAGCTGCAAAGCTTCGGTCCAACCGGCAATTACTCGGTTTACCGGGAAGCTCGCTGGTGAGTCACGTTCCACCGAACTATCAAACACCGTACCGTCGGTTAGGGTGCCGTGATAATGCGTCACAACCGTATCCGTGGCTGACGGCTTGGCACCGGAACCTTCAACAAGGATTTCGTATTGCAGCCCGGAGGGCAGTGTTACAACACCTTCGCGCGCCGCATTTTCTTCACGATATGCTTCTCCAGAAGCGGTTTTCGCTGTGGTCATGGCCTGACGCAACGCTTCCATAACAAACGCCTCGCGATCTTCAGGCACTTGCGCTTCTGCATCACTCAACGCATCGGCGATGCCCGCTTGATAGGTTGCAAGATCAATCATGCCATTACCCTGGCTTTTCAGGTTGCTGGCTTGTTGGTAGCCAATGATATAACTCGCCGCCGCCAAATCAGAGCTTAGATCCAATTCTTCTTCAATCGGCTTCGGCGCTGACTCGGGTCCAGCACAAGCCGTGAGAACGGCCGCGGCAGTGAGACTCGCGAGGAGTTTCCAGGCGCGGCGAGGCCGTGTAACAACGGCTGGAGTGATGTGCATCATGTTGCGTTTCCTTTTGGATAATTTTGCGTTGGATCGTCTCGCGAATCGTTTCGCACAGTCTTTCGATCTATTGTGAGTCTTGCGACCTATTGTGCTTCTTTCGATTTATGCTGCTTTTTTCGATTATTTCGCGTCTTTCGTTTCTGCCAAGTCTTCACTGGCAAGGTGGGTGCCGTCGAGGATTATCCCGGCGCGACTATGATAACCAATATACGTTACCAAGATAGCGTTTCAGGCATACGCTTTTGCGCACTGCTCGTTGTCGAACCGCTAATTTAAATGTGCCCTCCCCGACGCTATCCGCACCCGGCCTCTTTGGCACCAGCCCCTTGGCCGTCACCGCCGCAACCTTCGCCTTGAGCCCCTTCGAATTACATCTGTACAGCCGCCCAAACTCATGCGTCCCTTTCGACTTGATGACGACAAATACAGAGAGATACTGCGCTGTAAGATAAAACGTTGGCAATAAGCTTCTTAAAGTTAGACTTTTGTTAACCGGACTGGTATTCGCAAGACGGTATCTGACCAAAGACGGGAATTTTGACCGTACTATGAAGCAAACCCTTACCATGCGTTCGCTTGCACGCTTGCGAGGGCGCTAGCAACCCATGTACATTCTTTTCCTGGCCGGTGAAGTTCTGACCAGTACTAACTGACACACGCACCATCCGTATCGAAGAGCATACCGGCATGAATATCGACATCGAAAAGACGTGTGTACCAGCCGGAGAGCGTTTGAATCGCAAAACAGCCATCCGTATTGCGCGAGGCGTACGCGCCGTTAACGGCTAGTGCCCAATAGATTTTCGGAAAAGGAGCGAAAGCGGATCCCCAAACTATAGGGATTTCAGCTTTAAATTTTTAACATGCAAAGCTCGATTCGGATCAAAAATGTTCGGTTGTTGAGATAATCCAACAGGCCACGCGCGTAGCGGCCTGAACCAATTTCATTGCAACAACCATTCGCATGATGTTCCCCTGCCGGAAACACCAAGCAGAACCAACTGACTAATTACTCAAGATCGCGCTGTCGTCGATAGCCGGTAAAACAAATGGCACAACATATGGATCAGCAACACATGTTTCTCACGACAATCGAAAAACCGGCTACTGCCGATCTGATCCAGACGCCGCGATGGCCTGCACTTCAGACCGTATCGCTATGTAGAACGGCTAGTCCGGTAATTGGCCTGAGCAAGTTCGTCGCGGGAATTAGCTTTGCTTTGGCGATTACTTTTACGGGCGCTGCCTATGCACAGACAGAGGAAGAGGCAGTTGCCGAAGCAAAGCCCGAGCGCGAACCAGCGGCTATCACCATACTCGAACCACTAGCCATTCATCCACGCACCAGTCTCACCGTGCTCGAGCAGTTACGCCGCAACCACTATCTCGACAAGCAGTTAAACGACGAGTTGTCTGGCGAGGTTCTGGATAACTATATTGATATGCTAGATGGCGGAAGATACTTCTTCACCCGAGGAGATATCACTGCTTTTGAAGGCTACCGCACCGCTCTCGACGACGCGCTTAAACGCGGCAACCTAGAACCAGCATTTGAAATCTTCAATCGTTATCAGGAGCGTGTGGTCAGTTCACTGGAGTTTCAGCTCGATTTGATCGATGCCGGCATCGACCAGCTCGACTTCACTCTCGACGACCAGTTATTCATTGACCGAGAGGAAGCAGCATGGCCTGCCAGCGATACTGATCAGCAGGCATTATGGAGCAAACGTCTCAAAGCACAGGTGCTCGGATTACGCCTTGGCGACAAAGATGATGAGGAAATCACAGAACTGCTGTCGAAGCGCTTTGCCAACCGCATCAAAAATCTTCTCAAGAACAAAAGTGAAGATGCGTTTCAAGCGTACATGAATGCCTTTGCGAGCACCTACGATCCACACACACAATACTTCTCGCCGCGCTCCTCCGAAAACTTCAATATCAACATGTCGCTCTCGCTAGAAGGCATCGGCGCCATGCTAAAAAGCGAGGATGACTACACTGAAGTCGTCCGACTTGTGCCCGCCGGGCCTGCGGACAAAGCAGGCGATTTACAGCCGGCGGACCGAATCATCAGCGTTGGGCAAGGCAAAAAAGGCCCGCTTATCGACGTAATCGGCTGGCGTTTGGACGACGTGGTTGAATTGATTCGCGGACCCAAGGGCTCTACTGTTCGCCTAGAGGTCATCGCGGCGGATGCTGACGCGGACAAAGCCCGGGTCCTGAACATCACCCGCAACACCGTCAAGTTGGAGGAACAGGCAGCTCAGGCACGCTTATTAACGCTGAACGCCGACACGGACGAACCCACCCGCATCGGTATTATCGAAATCCCGGCTTTCTACGCCGACTTTAAAGCGCAGCAGCAAGGCGACCCAAATTATCGCAGTACCACGCGCGACACCCGGATGCTGATTGACCAACTCAAAGCGGAAGGTATTGATGGTTTGATCATCGACTTGCGTGGCAACGGTGGGGGCTCTCTCCAAGAAGCCGATTCGATGACAGGCCTGTTTATCAAAGCCGGCCCTACCGTCCAGGTGAAAGCCGCGCGACGCCCCGCCAATGTTTATACAAACCGCAATAATGAACTCTCCTGGAACGGGCCGCTCGCCGTGATGGTGGATCGCTTATCCGCTTCTGCTTCAGAGATTTTTGCTGGCGCCATTCAAGACTATGGACGCGGCTTAATCATCGGAAACCAGACTTTCGGCAAGGGCACTGTACAAACCTTGATTCCGCTGAGTAGAGGCCAGCTTAAGCTCACCGCTGCAAAGTTTTATCGAATATCAGGGCAAAGCACTCAGCATCAGGGTGTTTTACCCGATGTCACTTTTCCAACCTTGATTGATGCTGAAGAAATCGGCGAAAGTGCGTTGGACGAGGCCATGCCCTGGGATCGCATCAAGGCAGCGCCGTATCAACCATACGGGGAACTCTCCGGTTTGTTTAATGCACTACAAAGCCGTCACGACGAGCGTGCAGCAGAGAATCCGCATTTTATTTACTACCGCGAGCTACTGCAGCGTAGCGAAGCGAACTCAGAGCGCAAATTTTTATCGCTTAACGAAGCCACGCGACGCAATGAACAAGTTGAAGACGATGCTTGGCGGTTAGGTGTTGAAAACCGTCTGCGCGCGGCAGAGGGCAAGCCGCTCGCGGCGACACTGGACGAGCTAGAAGAATTGGAAAAAGCGGAAGATGAAGACGAATTGGCCGAAACGGACGGCGCGCCAGCAAACGATGCGGACACACCAGCAATTGCGACGGATGCGATTGCAGCCGAGACAGAGCTGCCCGCTGCAACCTTAGCGGATGCGCAGCCGGCGGATAGCAACATTCGCGGTGAGCAAGATGCGGATATCAAACCCGTTGAAGACGATCCGATGGTTGAAGAAGCCGGACGTGTCATGCTGGACTTCATCGACCTCTTTGGTGGTCAACGTCAGGCCCCAGCTGTTGCTATACAACCCAAATCCGATAAGAAAAGCGGCTATGCCGCAGCGCAAGCTAAAGATAGCTAAGCGATAATCAGGACGATCAAGCCGCTTGAACGTCCTGATCGAAGACGTAAAAGCCAAAGTCTAGACCCAGCTTTTTCTGATCCCGCGATTCGTGATATGCGTTGCCATGCTCGCCAGGCTTTTTCTTTCTAACAAGCCCACGTATCAATACGCGTCATCACGAGGTTATCGGAATTGCCCCGCCAATGAGCATGGGTCACCCAGCTTAGCTGGGATGTCTCGCAGGAGATGTCTTTGGCGGTATTCACAACGCGGCCCAATCAGATACCAACCTCACCCGATTAAACGTAGCGCAATCCGCGCTACGTCAATGCACAGTATACGAAAGCAAAGCAGCGCAGGGATTTCCAATGCCGATACCCAAGTCGTTTCCTAAGTCGGTACCCCACACCCAAATCGGTGGCATCGAACAAATCTCCCCTGTCGTCACTGGACTGGGTATATTGGGAACCGTTGTAAAGAGGAACAATTGACATGCTAGAGCCCACGCTTAACATGCCTTGGCCGCAGGTGCCCAACCTGCATGCAATGGTCGCCTTGTTAGCAATGGTGCTCACCCTGATTTTATTCAGCCTGGAGAAACTCAGGCTAGAGGTCACCGCGCTGAGTTTGCTCGCGGCGATTCCACTTGGATTTGCGTTGTTTCCATTTGCCGGCATCAACCCGCTGAGTTTTTTCAGCGGCTTGGCACATGAGGCTCTGATCAGTGTCTGCGCTCTGCTTGTCGTTGGCCAGGGCCTGGTGCGAACCGGCGCGTTAGAACCCCTAGGTCGCGGGCTCGCGCAACTCTGGCAGACCGCACCGGCGGCATCGCTACTGGCAACCCTGATCATTGGCGGCGTTTTATCTGCCTTCGTCAACAACACGCCGATCGTCGTGCTGCTACTACCTCTGTTGATCTCGGTGTGCTTGCGCACCAATAAATCTCCGGCGAAAGTGCTCATGCCAATGGGCTTCGCGACCCTGGTCGGCGGCATGGCCACCACCATTGGCACCTCAACTAATTTGTTGGTAGTCAGCATCGCGCAAGAGCAGGGCCTAGCCCGTTTTGGTTTATTCGATTTTGCGCTCCCCGCCGTGCTCGCAGCGGGCGTAGCCGTCATCTACCTGTGGTTAATTGCACCCAGATTGTTACCCGCGAGACAGTCGCCACTGGCCGATGCAAGTCCACGTCAATTTGCTGCACGCCTGCACATCAGCAGCGACAGTCCAATCGTTGGCAAAACCCTAGCCGAAGCACGCGCACTGGCCGGGCCGACCTTCCACGTGCTGCGGCTACTTCGCGACGGCACCATGCTGGTCCCGCTACCCGATGTCCTCCTGCGCCGCGATGATCAGATTCGTCTACAGGATACGCCGCAAAACCTGAAAGCCTTTGAACAAGCACTGGGTTGCCAGTTGTTCGACGATGACACGGCCAACAAAGCCGCCGAGGCTACCCCAACGCAAGATGACCAAGCACTGGCCGAACTTGCGGTCGTGAGCGGCTCTAGCCTGGATCAGGCGAACCTAGCACGCGCGCAATTTTTACAACGGTTTCAGTTGATTGTGCTGGCGCTACACCGTGCCGGCAAAGACATATGGCGGCCCGGCGAGCGCATCCAGGAAGTGACCCTCCGCCCTGGTGATGTGTTGCTGGTGCAGGGCCCGAAAACGGAGTTGCGACAACTTAAGCAGTCCACGGAATTTCTGGTGCTAGATAACAGTATTGATCTGCCTAGAACAGCCAAAGCGCTCCCCGCGCTGGTTATCGTGTTGGCGGTAGTCGGTCTCGCGGCAACCGGTGTGCTGCCGATCGCCGTTGCGGCTGTGGCCGGCGCGGGTTTGATGGTGCTGAGCGGTTGCCTGTCAATCGGCCAGGCGGTCCGTGCCATCAGTCCTTCGGTCTATTTTGTGGTGGCAGCCAGCCTGGCATTGGGCAGTGCCCTCTTACAAACCGGCGCAACAGATTATCTGACCCAAGTGTTTTTGTATGCGACGCAGAATGCGTCGCCGACGGTAATGATTTCCGCGCTCATGCTGTTGCTGGCGGTGCTCACAAATGTGGTGTCCAACAACGCCGCAGCGGTCATTGGCACCCCTATTGCGATGGGCATCGCAAGCCAGCTGCAACTGCCTGCGGAACCGTTCGTGTTGGCAGTCTTGTTTGGTGCAAACATGAGTTACGCCACGCCGATGGCTTATAAAACCAATCTGTTGGTGATGAGCGCGGGCAACTACCAGTTCATTGACTTCGTCAAAGTGGGGCTGCCGCTGACGCTGCTGATGTGGTTTACCCTGACCTGGCTTTTAGACTGGTTATATCTGAGCTAAACCAAGCGTGTGATTGATCCGCGTCGGGTCCATGACGAGAGGAGACGAACGGCAAAAGACCCGCCGCAAACAAACCGACCCAAACGTTTTGATCTGAAGGGCGCCGAGGCAAAAATCCGGCAAGCGGCGCCCTGATAGCAGAGAGAAATAGGAAACGGGGATAGCAAGAGCGTTATTATGTAGCGTCACCCCGGCACTAGTCCGTTGCAGCCATAAAACGCTGAGCAATCTCCATCATTTGCGCGAAACCTGGGTTCGCTTTTTCTAATACTTCGCCATCAGCCGACTCAATTGGCTCGGCTAAAACTACATTGGCATGGCGCACCCCATCACCAGACTTATAACGGACAAACTCGACGCGCTCGACGGGCAGCCCAGCCGCAAGACGGTCTACACCCGCTATTGCTGCGGTCTCGTCTATCTCGGAATGAGCAATGAAAACGCTTTGTTGCAACAACGGTTCCCCTGCCTTAGCAATGGTCTGCAACTGTTGCTCAATACGCCGCATTAGCTGGGCTAGTGGCATGGCAGAACCGATGTCTATGCGGCTGTAGCGATAGGGATTGTTCCCGATCAATGCGGCCTCATCGCCCTCTAGCCACCGGTCCATACGGCGCGCCCAATCGCTGCGTAAAAAAGCTTCCTGCATCGCGCCACGCAAACCAGGAAATTTCAGTGCAGCCGCAAAGAGCAGTACCGATCCATTAATGCGGGCATCATTCAAGGCTTGATAGGTACCGAGCGTGCCGCCGGTGGAGAGGCCACCGATAGATATTGTCGGATTCTTTCGAGCAGCTCCGGCAGGCACCGACTCAGTCGGTGTTGCTACCATGCTGGCCGCGTAGTCGACGGCGAACGCTACGTTGGCCAACCAGCGTTCCAATGTCACTTGGCGCATGCCGTTCGGCACTTTGAGGCCATGGCCATCCAATAGAGGCAGCAATACGTGCACACCTAATGTTTGATGCAAATGACGGCCAATGGCCTCCATGTAGTAAGGTGAATCTGACAACCCATGGATCAATATCACGACATGATCGGCATCCGGTCCGGCACGAAATAAGCGCGGTTCGCTGCCCGGACGAATCGCGTCCGAAGACAAACCATCAAAGTGGCTGATATAGTCTCGCCAAATCTCCGCCTGCTGTTGGGCAGGGTTATCCGCTTCGGTGTTCGCGTTGGCCACAGTGCTACTCCCGTTTACCGCCCGTAATCGGACGTCCTGCTGCGCAGTATCATGCTGCTGAAATGAGTTTAATGCCTGGATTTTAACTGGTAATGCCGCTGGTAAATTTGCAGCGACTACCGCTTCAGAGGCGCACAGCAGACCTAACCAACCCCATCGCAACACTCTTGATTTGAGCCAACTGATCGACCCGTCGACAACTGGGCCAAACGGGTTATTCGCATATCGCATTACGTTCCTTAAATCGAAGAACTCGAGTCCAGAGTTGTAAACCCTTTTCAAAGCAACCTACTTAACGCAGCGCCTCAATCCGGCACTTCAATCCAGCCCGCTCACAAAGCAGCACAAAAAACGCAGTCAGCTGAGCAGCTCAAGTGCTAGCCTCTAAGCGAGCCGTCATAGATATAGAGCTCTCAAGCATTAAACACAACCTAACGACTGAAACATTTCGCGACAAAACAAGCATGCAGAACCCCGTCATTAACCCATAGCTACGCGCGGACTCACGTTACAGGCTAAAGTCGGGCACATCAGATCATTAAGAACGCGAGCTAAGCGCGACCGTCGCTTGTTCTTCGCGGACCCAGAACAACATCACTCCACCGATTAACATCAGCGGCACCAGCATTGCCATACCGGCTCGCTGAGAAGCAAAGAGCGCTGTGCCTGTCGCCACAAGGAAAGGTGCGAGAAATGCGGTAATTGAACCGGAAAGACCGTACAGGCCAAAAAACTGCGTCGCGCGCTCTGGCGGCGAGATACGCGCCATAAGCGTTCTCGATGCCGACAATGCGGTGACAAAGAAGACGGCAAAGATATGATTAGTGAAAAAGTAGGCGATTTCGGCAATGGTACTGAAATAGGGTGAGCCCCATACCGCTGCGGTGCTGACAGGCACAACATAGAGAATTTGATCAGGCTGAATCGAGATCAACAGGATCAGCAGGATGATCGACACGCCGACCGCCATTTTTAATGTCCTGATCGAACCCATCCAATCATCAAGGATGCCGCCGATGAACGCGCCGAACATAGCCGCAACACTGGAACATAAGCCGAAAATTAACAGCGTCGTGGTATCCCATCCGAAGGTACCCGAAGCATATACGCCGCCGAACACCATCACGCCAACCATGCCATCGTTAAAAAACATTCGCGCCAACAAGTACAGACCTACGTTGGAGTAGTGCTTGAGTTGACGAATGGTATCCAACACATCTTGGGTGCCCTGCCACATGGCCTCACGCATAGACAGACCGCTGGCATTTTCAGATGGGGTAAGCAGCAACACAGGCAGCGTAAAAATGAGCAACCAAATGCCAGCAACGGGACCGACTATACGATCATGTTCGTGGGCACTCTGGTCGATGCCCCACAGTGTTTGTTCCGGCAAAAAAGCCCAATCCTGAGTACCTGGCATGGCGAAAGCGAGGAGTACAAAAAGCATCAGTGACAAACCGCCGAGATTACCAAGAGAGAAAGCAACACCGGATACCAAGCCGGCTTTGTCCTGCGGCGTAAGGCTCGGCAGCATGGCGTTATGAAAGACTTCAGAATAAGCAAATGAGGCAGCCAGCACGAACAATAGGCAGAATCCCAGAGAAATTCCGAGGCCACCGTTACCCGGCAATATCCACCATAATGCGCAGGCGCACAGGCTCATTACTACAACGGTGCCTGCAACCCAGGGTTTGCGGCGACCGTTTTTATCCGCAATCGCGCCGAGAAAAGGCACGGTTAAAGCCAGCAGCAAACCGACACCGCTGTTGAGATAACCAATCAGACTTTGGCCATAAACCGGATCACCCACAACTGTATTACTGAAGTACGGATAGAAGATCCAAATCACAACCATGATGTAAAGAGGATCGCGAGCGAGTTGTCCCAACGTCCAACTGAAATAACCGAGTGGCGGCGCCGCCGGCGTGCCTGCTAACGACAATATTTGCTTAGATTGAGTCAAAGAGTTGCTCCCTATTAGCTCGTTTTTGCGCCCCGTTTTGCAGCTTGCCGACGGCGAAACCTTTTTGGTACGCATTTGGAACACTGCGCTTTTTTGACTAATGCGCATTTTGGCCTTCACGCGCCAACGGCGAAATCGCTCTGTCGGCTTTGGCGCGCATGAGATAAAGCGACGCTAACAAAGCCTGCTCAGGATATAGGTCGAGCTGCTCACCCTGACCTCGCGCAACCGACACAGATTCTAGGCTGCAACTCTTACTTTCCGCAGCCCTTACTTT
>DJYW01000137.1:11500-13477 GCA_002450255.1 Gammaproteobacteria bacterium UBA6968 | reverse complement strand
CCTTACTTTCCGCAGCCCTTACTTAGTGCAATCCTTCCGCGCGATGAGCCTAACACGCTGCAAGTACCGCAACGAGCTGCAAGCGGCGGACTTAATATGCATACCTTTTCGACAAATTAGCCATTTTGACCAAGCACTAACAACCCCACGGTATTTGCATTAACCTCGCCTGTGCAGGCGCAAGCCGCGCTTGAATGTGAAGCGCCACTAGGCACGCAACGAGGTACCGGTCGAAACAACAACCAGGTACACGCAACAGAGCTGAACAGTTCCGGTCGCAATGACCGGCTAGGGAGGAAGATTATGATCGATGTACATTACTGGCCCACACCAAACGGTTGGAAGGTCACCATCATGTTGGAAGAGTGTGGTCTGGACTATCGATTGGTGCCGGTAGATATTGGCGGTGGTGACCAATTCCAAGCAAACTTTTTACGCATCAGCCCGAATAACCGCATGCCGGCGATTATCGACCATGATCCAATAACTGGCAGCGAGCCTTTAGCGCTATTTGAATCCGGAGCCATTCTGGAATACCTGGCGGACAAAACCGGACAGTTTTTACCGACCGAAGGCTCACAGCGCTACAAGGTATTGCAATGGGTGCATTGGCAGATGGCCAACCTGGGTCCGATGATGGGCAACGCGAACCACTTCAAAAACTATGCGCGCAATATTGCCGATGATCCGGCTCAGCTTGAATACGGCACCAAGCGCTTCGTGGGCGAGGTTGACCGTTTGGCGGGCGTGATGGACGCACAGTTGTCCGTAAATGCCTTCCTCGCAGGCGCTGACTACAGCATCGCAGATATGGTTACTTGGCCTTGGGCGATGCTCGCAGGCCGGTTAATTGATGAAGCGATGTGGGAAGTCTTCCCGAATCTAAAACGCTGGGTCGACACTGTAGCTGAACGCCCTGCCGTCCAGGCTGGCCGCAAAGCCGGTGCCGATATGGGCAAAAAAGAGCTTACCGAAGAAGAGCAAAAAGCCCGCCGCGAAATCCTCTTCAATCAAACCAACGATAAAGTCCGCGCCGCGCGCGAAGAGGCAGCACAATCTGCTAAATAACAAGACTTTGATGTAACGCTGTGTCGATACAGCTTTGCTCGGCCCGACTCAGATTGAGTCGGGCGTGGGCATATAAATTTCGATTCCTCTCCAGCGCATCGACGCCCTTAGCCCCAATTTGTTCGCGGCCGGACAATGTTGCAATATTTTTGACTCGCAGCGCTTGTGAGCCGCGGCGCTTGTTAGCCGCGGCGCTTTGAAACACAGGTTTTTATACGTCTTGGCCCGTCGCGACCAGTAACGCGCTGGGCACAACCTCGCCTGCTTCGTTCTCACGAAGCCTGATAAGGCGGTACTTGGTAAAACTGGGCTTACAGAACCCGAATTGGCACGTCAGCTTTAGGCTCGCTCCAGGGCTGCGGTGACGTACGACCGCTACACCTAACACGCTAAGTCTTACTCTAAATATCAGCCGCTCGTAAAGTAATGTTGGGCACGCACGCAAAATCGTTGGCAATAAAGCAGAAATTTTAATGACTCTTTCCGCCTACCCCTTGTGACTCTGGTCGAGGGGTTTACACTTGCATCATGAAAAAGCCAAGCAAGAACCATCCATGGAAATTAGGCCTATCTGGCCCGGTTTCTTATGCCCAGCGCAACAATTCGGGTTGGCGCGGCTTTTATCGTCCGCCGGAAAGCGCCAGTCCGGTAAAAACGCTTAGTCCTTCTGAAATCGAAGAACTTGGATTGGAACTGGTCATCCCGGTCGCAGAGATAGCCGAGGCCCGACGAATGTGCCAACAGCACCATCCTGATCGCGGCGGCGACCCAGCCGTTTTCCAATACTGGAAGGAACGCTTGGATCGCTTAAAACGCAAGGTCAAACGCCACTAGCGCACAGGGCAGAGCTTGCCGTCGGCTTAGATTCTATTTTCTGCTTCGCTCCTTTTCGTTTGCGCTCTGCTTTTC
>DJYW01000137.1:8150-11152 GCA_002450255.1 Gammaproteobacteria bacterium UBA6968 | reverse complement strand
TTTGCGCTCTGCTTCTTTCTTTTTCCTCTACGCTCTGCTTCGCTCTCAACTCCCTTTCTCTGCGCTTTCCTGCTGGCTGTACTATCGCTGGCTCTCTTTATTGCCCTGGCGTGTGCGCTTGCTCGTCTCTATCAAATGTTGGCTATGCCGTTGTCTGTCGACGCTTGTTTCTCGTTGACGTCCTCATATCACTTCGTGTTGTTTCGCCGCCGCTGAGCCGTAATCACTCTTGTTATAGCTTGGGCAGGTAACTGGACCTGACAGGGCTTGCCTCCGCACTACTATTGTCTCGCCGCTCAGTTCACCGCAATCTTTTACCCGTTTTGGTCGGCTTCTGACACCGAAGCGAGCTACCTGGCCATGACGCCACACGCCCTACAAAGACTGGATTAGACCTGTAAAGCCATGCTGGGCAATGGTACCTTTCACGCTGGAGAGATTTGGGGGAGATCAATCAGTGAACGCACTCAACCTGCGCCTGCAACACGGTCAGCACTGCGCGCAAAATCACTGCATCCGTGCCAGCCGCGACCGAATAGGCCGCTCGGCCTTCACCCTATTTGCTGGCTTCACAACGCTTTTGCTGGCTCTATTGCCAAGCGTGCAGGCTTCAACACGAATGGATGATGCAATGGTAACCACTACCAAGAATTGGATCGATACCGTGGAACATGGCTATGCCGATAACAACGGCGTCAAAATCCACTTTGCCAAAAGCGGCTCAAAAGACGAACAAGCCCCGTTAGTAGTAATGATCCATGGCTTTCCGGATTACTGGTATAGCTGGCGGGACCAAATGCAAGTGCTCGGCGATGACTATGCGGTGGTGGCGATAGATCAGCGAGGCTATAACCTCAGCGATCAACCAGAGGCGCTAGCGGCCTACAGCATGGTGAATTTAGTCGGTGATGTGGCGGCCGTGATACGACATCTAGGCCGGTCCAGTGCAGTCGTGGTTGGCCATGACTGGGGCGGGGCGGTTGCCTGGCAAGTCGCATTCAATCTGCCGCAAATGGTTGATCAACTGATAATTCTCAACCTGCCACACCCCAATGGGATAAACAGAGAGCTAGCCAGCAATGCCGAACAGCAGCAAAACAGCAGTTACGCGCGCACCTTCATTGCCGGTGACGTGAACGACCCAGATATATTGTTTGGTCAGCCTATGACTGCGGCCAACCTGGCCGGCTGGGTGTCTGATGCTGACGCGAAGCCGCATTACATTGCCGCGTTCGAGCGGTCCAGCTTTAGCGGCATGCTGAACTTTTACAAAGCCAACTACCCCGATCCAGAACGTCCCAGGCCAATGGACGCAAACGACACCCTACCGCAACTCCCTATGCCGGTATTGATGTTCCACGGACTCGAAGATACCGCACTCCACTCCGACGGGCTGAACAACACCTGGGATTGGATCGATAACACCTTGACGCTGGTTACCGTTCCCGGTGCCGGTCATTTTGTCCAACAGGATGCATCTGCCATAGTTTCCAGCACCATGCGCTGGTGGCTTGCGATGCAAAACCAATAAACCACACTAATTGGCGTTCGCGCCACAGTCTCAGAGGTATCGATGACTAACAACAAACCCTTTTCCGATACGTATAAGTACTACGCTCTAGCGGTATTACTTTTGGGGTATGTGATTAACTTTGTTGACCGCCAAATATTAGCTGTATTGCTGGAACCCATACGCGATGAAATGATGTTCAACGACTTCCAGCTTGGTTTGTTGGGTGGCCTGGCCTTCGCCATGTTCTACGCTACGTTGGGCATACCGATCGCGATGCTTGCCGATCGTAAGAGCCGGGTCAAAATTCTCGCCGCTGCGATGGTGGTATGGAGCGTGATGACCGCATTGTGTGGCTTAGCCGGCAGCTTTATCTCACTGCTGCTCGCACGTATCGGTGTTGGTGTCGGCGAAGCAGGCGCCAGTCCACCCAGCCACTCCCTCATTTCCGATTACTTCCCGATTTCTGCGCGCGCAACAGCGCTGTCCATTTATTCACTCGGAATACCGATTGGCTCCTTTATTGGCACAGCCGTTGGCGGTTGGGGAGCCGATAATCTCGGCTGGCGGGCGACCTTTTTCTTAGTTGGCATACCCGGTCTAGCTGTCGCTCTGTTGGTCTTTCTGACTTTGCGCGAACCACCGCGCGGCATGTCAGATGCACCTCCTGAAGCAACGCCTGACGAACCCCAAGCGGATCCGGAAGCCGAATCGGCTCAGACATCAGCAGAGGCGCCAGCGGAGGTATCGACAGTCGCATCAGCGGACACGACTAAGCCAATGCACTGGACCGAGGTGTTTAAGTTTTTGTGGAATAAGCGTTCGTTCCGCCACTTATCGATCGCTGCTGGTTTACATGCGTTCGTAAGCTATGGCGCAAGCAACTGGAATCCTTCTTTCCTAAGCCGAGTTCATGAGATGACCTTGACCGAAATTGGTTACTGGCTGGGAATCGTCTACTTCGTTGGCGCCATTGGTACGTTCCTTGGAGGCTTCTTAGGTGACCAACTAGCGGACAAAACCGGCGAAAAACGCTGGTATTTCTGGATTCCCGCAATCTCGTTGATCGCCATGGTTCCGCTGCAACTCTGGGCGTATTTGAGCAGTGACGCGATGATTGCGATTTACGTTTTATTCCCGATTTCTATTTTATCTGGCATGTATCTGGGGCCATCGTTTGCCATGACGCAAGGTTTAGTGACGCTGCGTATGCGCGCCGTCGCTGCAGCAATACTACTGTTTGTACTTAACCTTATTGGTATGGGTCTTGGACCCACATTGGTTGGCGTAATCAGCGATCTACTGATGCCAACAACTGGCGAG
Organism: Gammaproteobacteria bacterium UBA6968; assembly: GCA_002450255.1. Lineage (GTDB taxonomy): Bacteria > Pseudomonadota > Gammaproteobacteria > Pseudomonadales > Azotimanducaceae > UBA4421. The sequence goes on along the minus strand of DJYW01000137.1, from coordinate 8,319 downwards.
AGTTCGATCCGCTATGCTCTGTGCATAGCAGTGGCCCTGAATGCTTGGTCGGCGCTGCACTTTATACTAGGCGCTCGGACGCTGAGCTCAGACCTAGCGGATACCGAAACGTTGAACAAAGAACTCGCACTGCAAGCGGCCAAAGCCGCTTGAATTAAAGAGCGGCGCA
>DJYW01000137.1:7229-7810 GCA_002450255.1 Gammaproteobacteria bacterium UBA6968 | reverse complement strand
AGCGGCGCAAGCCGCTTTGTATCGAACAAAGACGGGCCGCACGCTTGGGGATTTGGAGGTGGCGGTGACGTTTCTAACCACCTTGAGGAGGGGCTATGAAATTAGGCATGTTAGCGGGCGCCGGTGGCGCACGCATGCGAATCAACCTGGATTTAATCAAGCGCGCTGAGTCTATGGGCTATGACTCAGTCTGGACCGCGGAAGCCTGGGGCAGCGACGCCGTTACCCCGGCGACCTGGATTCTAGCCAATACCACTAAGATCAAAGTTGGCACCGCCATCATGCAAATGCCAGCGCGCACACCTGCCATGGCGGCAATGACCGCAATGAGCTTGAGCGAGCTTTCGCATGGCCGTTTTATCGTTGGTCTAGGGGCATCAGGACCACAAGTAGTGGAAGGCTGGCACGGCGTACCCTACGGCAAGCCCATTGCTCGCCTGAAAGAATATGTGCAAATCATGAAGCAAATTTTTCGCCGCGAAGCACCATTGAGCTTCGAGGGTGACATGTACCAACTGCCGTATTCAGGCCCAGGCGCAACCGGCCTTGGCAAACCCCTGAAGAGTATCTTGCACTGCGAA
>DJYW01000137.1:6787-6910 GCA_002450255.1 Gammaproteobacteria bacterium UBA6968 | reverse complement strand
GAAGAGTATCTTGCACTGCGAAGAGGATATTCCTATTTTCGCGGCCAATATCACTCCGAAGGGGGTCGCTGCCGCGGCAGAAGTCTGCGATGGTTTCTTTCCGATCTGGATGGATCCAGAAAA
>DJYW01000137.1:6165-6484 GCA_002450255.1 Gammaproteobacteria bacterium UBA6968 | reverse complement strand
TCCGATCTGGATGGATCCAGAAAAATACAGTGTTTTCGCTGATCCGATTGGGGAGGGTTTTGCCGCAGCGGGTGAAAAAAATCTGACCCAATTCGAAGTTTCACCATTCGTGACCGTGGTGATGGGCGACAATGTGGAAAAATGCATGATGCCAATCCGCGCGAATATGGCGCTATACATTGGTGGAATGGGCGCGCGCAGCAAGAACTTTTATAACAACTACGCGACCGCACTTGGTTTCGGCGATGCCGCGGTCAAGATTCAGGATCTGTTCTTGGCCGGCCGCAAAGACGAAGCCGCAGCGGCAGTTCCAGCGGAG
>DJYW01000137.1:5720-5840 GCA_002450255.1 Gammaproteobacteria bacterium UBA6968 | reverse complement strand
TAATCGATGCGTGCCACTTGGTCGGTCCAGCTGAGCGCATCAAAGAACGTCTTGGCCGTTGGCGCACTGCAGCAAGCAAAGGCCATGTTGCGTCAATGCTTTTGGGCTGCCAGCAGCCTG
>DJYW01000137.1:0-5331 GCA_002450255.1 Gammaproteobacteria bacterium UBA6968 | reverse complement strand
CGCCCTGCCACCCTTCGCTTGCACTGTACGAACCTTGAGCCTATCTGGCTAGAACTTCAGTACCGCTTGTGCGGCAGCTCGCGCTCGATAGCGCTCATCCCAGGCGCGCACGTTGGGAAAATCGCCCAGCACATCAACCTTACCAAACCGGGCAAACTGCAAGCCAGCCTGCAAGGTGCAGTCTGCAATAGAGACGCGATCGCCGAGCAACAACTCCCGACCGTCCACCAGTGACGATTCGATATAACCGAACGCAACTGGCAAGCTCTCTTCCAACTGAGCAGCAAGCTTTTCGTTCTTGGGCAAGCCAAGCGGCGAATTGACCGCGTGCACGTATTGGCCTAACGGATTGGTGATCCGAAACTCAACGACCCGCTCTAAGTTGCGCGCAGCAGCGCGCTGGAGCACGTCACCGGCCAGCAGAGCATTGTCCGCGAATTGCTCTTCGAGAAATTCAATGATTGCCAGCGATTCAATTAGATAATCACCGCTATCCAGTTCTAGCACGGGCAGCGCGCCAAACGGATTGCGCGCCAGATGCTCGGGCTCGTTTTGCTTGCCCTTAAGGGTATTAACAATGACATGCTCAATACCAAAGTCAGTACCTAGCGCTTCGCGTTCAGCTAAATACAGGAGCACTTTTGTTGGGTTCGGTGCTGCAGGCACCATGTATAATTTCATTTAACGACCTCCTTCCCTTGGTTTATAAGACTCTCTGCGTGTAGCGGTACAGACCAGCGCTGTCTATCAATTGACTTACCGCTGCTTTACGCGGCCCCGCCGAATATAGGATAAGACTGGCCTTGTTAAGAGGCCGCATTTTGCACCTGTCACCATCCCTGCTTGTTCGCGTGCCTGATGTTAACCGACCTCAGCCGAAGCAGATAGCAGGCCCGCCCAACCGCAACGTCCCTAACTGCAAAGTTGCCTAAGACAACGATGCGTTACGCAAACATGCACACGCGAGAGCACAGCGCCTTTGACTGGATTCACTGCATCAGAACTCCTACACAAGCGCTCGTTCATCTCGGCGCCTTCATCCGGACGCTCACAACAGAAAAAGACATAGGATCAAACTCGACTGGTGCGAGGTTTCCAGTTGACTTTCGGCCCCACCGTTTTAGCATCTAATCTCCTGCCGCACGCTTCAGTGCGTCTGGCGTTGTTCTATCTCCTTTGCCTTTGTCGATTATGTTCAATGCCCCAGGTTGTGCGAGACTCGCATCGTGTGAAGAGCCAAGGCAAGGAAACTCTAGCAGGAACCTGGCCATACAAAGCCACACTCACCCGAAGTCAGGCAAGATAAACTTGTGCCAGACTGAGATATAGGCGCGCTTGTCAAACGGTTGTTAACGCAAGCGTGCGCTAATCAGACTGATTTAAAAATAATAGGAGTTTGCAAGTTATGTCCGCGTCCTCTTTCAAGATGCAGCCTGTGGTTGCTTGGCGTGCTTTAGGCCGATTGATTGCGAACCCGACCCACACACATGAAGTGTTCACCATTATCCGTGCGCTATCCGGGCCTGACCTCATCAAAGGTCTACGGCGTTTTAAACGCACCGCTGTCGGACAACGCATTCTCTCCGAACGACGCAGTTTGCTGGCCGCGCTGAATGATCGTGACTATCTGGCTAGTCTGCCTGCCAATAGCCTCGGACGGCGCTATTTGAATTTCGTGGTAAGCGAGAACATTACCGCTGACGGACTCGCTGATGCGAGCGAAGAAGACATTAGCTATCGCGAAATGGACGCCGACCTCAGCCTATACGCGACACGACAACGGGATATGCACGATCTGTGGCACACCCTCACCCAATATGGACGCGACGAACTCGGCGAAGCATGCCTGCTGGGCTTTACTTACGCCCAGAATCAAAACCGAGGCATCGGCTTAATCGCACTTGCGGGCTGCTTCAAACTACGCCCCTATTATGGATTGGGTGCAACACGCGCGATTTTCAGCGCTTACATAGATGGCCGCCGTGCAGCGTGGCTACCTGCCCAGGATTGGGAACATTTGCTGACCCTGCCTTACGCAGAAGTACGCGCAATGCTGAACATTACCGATCCAAGCCGCTACCAATCGCTGCGCACACTAGCCACGGCTTGATGCTGCGCTAATCTCGCACGAACCAGGCGCTCGCACCCATGCAAGACAATTTGACCTTCGATTACGTCATCATCGGTGCGGGAACCGCTGGCTGCGTGCTGGCCAACCGCTTGTCAAATGATCCCAGCAAGCGCGTCTTATTGCTGGAAGCAGGTAAGCGCGACAACTATTTCTGGATCGACATTCCAGTGGGTTATCTCTACACCATCGGTAACCCGCGTACCGATTGGTGTTTCGCTACCGAGCCGGAACCTGGCTTAAATGGCCGCTCAATCGGCTATGCTCGCGGCAAGGTGCTTGGCGGTTGTTCTTCTATTAACGCCATGATTTATATGCGCGGCCAGAAGAGCGATTACGATAGCTGGGCTGCCGAAGGCAATACCGGCTGGAGTTGGCAGGACGTGCTGCCTGTCTTCCGCCGCTCCGAGGACTATCAGCACGGCACCGATGATTTTCATGGCAGCGGCGGCGAGTTACGCGTGGAAGAACGGCGCGTAAACTGGGAAATTCTCGATGTCTGGCGTGACGCCGCAGAAGCCTGCGGCATCCCCAAAATCGACGAATTCAATCGGGGTGATAACTTTGGCAATGCTTACTTTCAGATGAACCAGCGCGAGGGCAAACGCTGGAGCGCGGCGCGCGCCTTTCTCGATCCCATCAAAGACCGATCCAACGTCACAATTTGGACCGAAGCTAGCGTCACAAAGCTGCACTTGAACGATGCGGCCCCACTTCGCGTAACGGGTTTAGACTGCCTTCACAAAGGCAGCCGACACCACATTCAGGCCAACAATGAAATCATTTTGTCAGCCGGTGCCATTGCTTCTCCGCAATTATTGCAGGTATCCGGTATCGGTCCTGCGGACCTGTTACAGGAACATGAGATTCAGCCCCAGCACGTACTGCCAGGAGTTGGCGGCAATCTGCAAGATCACCTGCAAATTCGGACCATCTATTCTGTAGACAACACCGTTACACTGAACCAGCGAGCGCGGACGCCATGGGGCATGGCGATGATGGGGCTAGAATACATGCTCTATAAAACCGGGCCGCTAACCATGCCGCCGTCGCAACTGGGTGCCTTCGCCAAAAGCGATCCCAGCCAGCCTACCGCAAATATTGAGTGGCACGTACAACCTTTATCGTTAGATCGATTCGGTGCCCCGCTGCATCGCTACAACGCAATCACGCCTTCCGTGTGCAATCTACGTCCGAGCAGCCGCGGGCATATTCGTATTCGAAGCAGCAAAATCGATAAAGCCCCTGCCATCACTTTAAATTATTTATCTACCGAAGAGGATCGCAAGGTCGCCATAGATGGTCTGCAGTGGACCCGCAAAATCATGAGCTCTGCACCGCTGCAGCCGTTTAACCCGCAAGAATTAAAGCCTGGTGCACACATTACCGGGGAAGAAGAACTCGCCATGGCCGCCGGCGACCTGGGTACCACCATTTTTCATCCCGTGGGCACCTGCAAAATGGGCCAGGACGAACACGCTGTAGTAAATGACCGCCTGCAAGTCCACGGCATTGCCGGATTGCGAGTGATCGATGCTTCGATCATGCCCAGCATCACGTCCGGAAACACCAATGCACCGACCGTCATGATTGCGGAAAAAGGGGCCGATTTTATCAAGGCCGACTATCAACACAGCCGCTAGAAAGCACGATTAGCCGCCACGGGTTGCAAGCTTGCTTGCCGACACTCTTGTGCGAACGTGTTCTTCAGAGGAAGGCTTTTTTCGAGGACGCTTTTTTTCGGAGAAATTTGGTTCCAACAGACGCCGGTATTCAGAAGATGGCGTCGAAGCAAAGCCTCGACGCTAATGATGAATGCTTCAGTCCTGGTACGTTTCGACCATTGCCTGATAAACCAGATTGCGGAACTCTGACCGCAAGCGAGTCCGGTGCGGAATGCTTTGGACCATAAAGATAGCAATCATTTCTTCGGCTGGATCAACCCAGAATGCAGTGCCTGCCGCGCCGCCCCAGTTGTACTCACCAGCGGAGGCGATCTCACCGTAGCGGCCTGCATCAGTGACCAAGCCGAAACCCAGACCAAAGCCAGCGCCTCTTCTGCCCCAGCCCATCGGCAGATCACCAAGATGATTCGCTGTCATAAGCTGCACGGTTTTCGGGGACAGTATGCGCACACCGTCTAACTCGCCGCCATTCAAAAGCATTTGGCAAAACCGCAGATAATCGCGCGCTGTGGATACCAATCCGCCGCCGCCGCTCTCGAATTTACCACCTTCAATGAAACGCTTACTGGTGGATGCATCTGCCACCTCTAAACCTGGCCCGGTGCTCCTTGCCAGAAAATTAAGGCTGTCCTGACCCTTCGGCCGGTACAGCTGAGCCAAACGATCGCGATTAGCTGCGGTCACCTGAAAGTCTGTATCCGGCATGTCCAGCGGCCGCAACAGACGCCGTTGCAGAAATTCGCTGAACTTCATGCCGGCTAACACTTCGACCAAACGTCCTTGCACATCTACCGCAACGCTGTAATGCCATTGGCTACCAGGTTCATACTGCAGCGGTAAAGTCCCCAATGTCTTGACGAACTCGGCTAGGTCAACATCTTGCGTCATGATCCCCTGCTCACGATACAACTGATCCACTTCGGTGTTACCAAAAATGCCATAAGTTAGACCCGCCGTATGGGTAAGCAAATCGCGGATGGTCGGCTGACGACTCGGCTTACGAGTTTGTCCGAGCAGTGATTTATCCCCCTCACCTATCGTCCGGCTGGTGGTGCCATCTGATTGCATCGCAGTGCCTGCCGTCGAGAGCGCAACTCTGAGATTGGCCATCTCAGGCAAGTAGCGAGCAACCGGATCGTTTAACGCGAACTTGCCCTCCTCATACAACATCATCAGAGCGACACCTGTAATCGGCTTGGTCATGGAATAAATACGGAAAACAGCATCTGTAGCCATCTCACGCCTGGCTTCGCGATCTGCAAAACCGTAGGTTTGCTGATAGACGATTCGGCCATTACGCGCTATCAAACCAAGCCCCCCGGCCATGGTGCCATCCGCGACCCGCGCGTTCATTGAGTCGGTTAGCTTGCCCAGCCGTTCGCTGTCAAAGCCGTGCCGCTCGGGTTTAGCCGAAGCGATTTCACGACCCTCAACCGATGGTACGACGACAATTGCTGTGGCCAAAATCGCTGCCAACGCCAACGTCTGCGCCCATCCCGATGCTGAAACTCTTTGCAT
>DJYW01000159.1 GCA_002450255.1 Gammaproteobacteria bacterium UBA6968 | reverse complement strand
AATTGCTTGTAAACCGTGAATAGAATAACGACTTTTTTAAGCTTCTTTTCGGATTCCTATTTGCATCGCTTTTTGAGTTCTTATTTAAGTTTCTATTCTGCATTCTATGCAGGCTCCTGGTTCGGCGACCGTGCAAAGAGCTAGTGGAGCAGCTGCCAAGGCATCTGCGTGTTACGGTCTTAGCTAATGCTACCTATTAGAATCTGTCAGCTTCTGGTAGCTCCGCCTATCTCGCATTTCCTGGCGCATTAAATCTGTTCGAGACCCTGCGCCAGATCAGCGATTAGATCATCCGGATGCTCCAGCCCCACCGAAACCCGCATATCGCTCAAGTTAAGGCCCATCGCTCGAAACCGCTCCGGCGTTTGTTCTTTCAGCGCACTAATTGCTGGCGCAAAAATCAAACTCTCGTGACCGCCCCAAGATACGCCGCGACCAAACAACATCAGGCTATCAAAAAAACGTTTGATCGAATCGAGCTCGTCGGTATCCAGCTCGAAGGAAAAGAGACTGGAGGAGCCGGACATCTGTTGTTGGGCCAGCGCATACTGTGGATGGCTGGGTAAGCCTGGGTGGCGAACTTGCCGGATTTTCGGATGACCTTCCAGCCACCGGGCCACGGCAAGGCCGTTTTCCTCATGTGCCTGCATCCGCCAAGGCAGCGTGCGCAGGCCACGGAGTAACAGCCATGCGTCCAAAGGCGCGGCGCGTGCACCGAGCAATTCGGCTTCATCGTTGGTAAGGCTTTCGATCAACTCGGCGCGACCCAGAACCACTCCGGCAATTAGGTCACTGTGGCCGCCGAGATATTTCGACGCGCTATGAATTTCCAAATCTGCGCCAAGTTGTAGCGGCTGCTGCTTGAGCGGAGTGGCCCAGGTGTTGTCAATGATGATGCGAATAATGTGCTGCTTACCGGCTTCTTTAACGAGCCGAGCGATAGCAGCGATATCTTGCAACTCGAACAGGCCAGAAGATGGGGTTTCCAGATAAATCACCCTAGTTTTCGCGGTAGAAGCCGCCAAAAATGCAGCTGGATCCATGCTTTGAACAAAGGTAGTCGTAACGCCCGCTTTTACCGGGAGCCAATCCGCCATAAAACGCCCGGCGGGACCATAGACACCATTTGCCGAAACTATATGATCGCCTGCGCTCACGCTTGCCAGTAACGACGCGCTGATAGCGGCCATGCCCGAGCCGAAGAGCCGCGCGGACTCGGCCCCGGCAAGTTGCGCCAGGGTTTGCTGAGCGAGCTGCACGGTTGGATTAAGCTGCCGTCCATAAAATGCGGTATTCGCGCGATCATCAAACGCATGCGCCACTGCATCCCAGTTGGCAAAAGTATGCGTGCTGGTTTGATAAATTGGCGGTGCTGCGGCCCCATACGTCGGGTCTGTAGCGGCGAGTTGGCGAGCTAGGCGCGTTTCGAGGCGTAAATCTTCAGGTGTTTTTGAGGCGCTCACGATCAGTCTCTTGTTGTGAGGAATTAAAACCGCAGCCTATGCCCGTTATCGCAAGCAATGGTGCGACCAGCAGATTTGCCAGGGTGAGAAATTGCCAATACCAATACTCACTCACGGGCACACCCAATGTTGCCACCATAAATAAAGCGGTAGCATGCCACGGAATTATACTCTCGATCATAGTGCCGGTATCTTCAATTGAACGAGACAGAACCCGACGCGGTATAAGTAAATCGTCAAAGCGCCGAGAGAATGCATCACCAACAATAAACGCAGTTGCGCTCTGGTTGGATGTCAGTGCATTCGTTGTTGCAGCGGCTGACAAGGCGGCCAACACCGTTTGTTTTGGTCCGCGCACAAAACCAAAGAGAACTTGCACAAGTCGCGGCATCGTGTCCAGCAAATCGATCGCACCTACAAAAAAGAACACTAAAACCGCGACAAAGATCGCCTCTTGCATGCTGTAGAGTCCGCCCCGCTCAACTAAGGCGCGCACGGACTCCACAACAGGTATGCCGTCGATCGGGGTTAGGGTTACGCCTGTGACAAGCGCTTGGGAAACGGTGGACAGCGCAAGGTCCTGTAAAACAAGAGCCAAAAGAATCGCACTCATAATAGACAGCAACAGCACCGGAATAGTCGGCCATTTCCGGATTGAGCCGACCAGCACGATGAGTACCGGTATCAACAGTGCCAGACTGTCAACGAAGGCGCTGTCCAGACCGCTCAAAAATGCACTTACATTGACTGACTCGACGGCCTGGGTATCGATTTCAAAAAATAGCCCGACCAGCGAATAGGCGACCAATGCAAAGATCGCGGACGGCACCGTCGACCAGAGCATGGATTGAATGTGATCAAAAAGATCGACGCCCGACGCGATAGCGGCCATGTTCGTTGTGTCGGACAACGGCGAAAGCTTGTCGCCAAAATAAGCGCCGCCAATCACCGCGCCAGCCACAATGGCAATGTCGGCACCGACCGAAGAGCCAATGCCAATCAGGACCACACCCACCGTAGCAGCACTGCCCCAAGAAGTGCCCGTTAAAATTGAGAAGATAGCTGCTACCGCGAAAGACACAACATAGAGATATTGCGGATCAATTAGCCTTACACCCCAACTGACCAGCATGGGGATGGTGCCGCTAGTCATCCATGCAGCAACCAGCGGTCCGATCAAGAGAAGAATAAATATGGCGGGGAGCGCTTTCGCGAGTCTCTGCACAATCGCTTGCTGAATTTGCAACCAGGTAAAGCCAATCCATAACAGCAATCCGATGGCGAAGCTCGCGCTCGCTAAAAAGACGATCTCCAATGGTATCGAGGGGAGACCAAATACCAGCGGCCGCAGCATCAGCCCCCAGACCACCAAGGCACCCAGTACAAGCGCAGGCAATAGAGATACCCAGGATTTAATTCGATTGCCGGCAGGATCACTTAGCTCTGTCATTACGGCGATTTTACCTACATTTAGGTGGCCATGATTTGGCACAAACGCTGCTTATTTTGAAACCCTTAGCAACTGCTGGCGACGCAACAGCTCGCTAAGGTATATGTCCTGGAGAGCGTATCATCTAAAAAGCTAAATTTGCTGGGTCTTTCAATCGCCCTGAAATCATCGGGGTATAGATCGCGCCCGGAATGAGCACGTGGATACTGAGTGCCTCCTCTTGCTGCTCTATCGCCAGCCATTCCAACGCAGCCATCAGCGCGTTTTTGCTCGCACTGTTATGTGGCACGCGATTGTTGCGGATCGCACTCGGTATGCTGAGCGATGTTTCGGATGCAGTCGCCATGAACCGGCCCTGCGCATCGGCCTCGCTAAGCTGTTTTGGATATGCGCTGGCGCGTTTCAAGCCAGCGTGAAAATTTATCTCGAACAGTCGATCAATTGCCGCGTAGTCCTGATCGAGATCAGTGACCTTGGCGCGGTGAGCGACCCCAGCATTGAAACCCACCAACGCCAAATGACCGCGTGGCGTTAAAGCCATCTTTATCAGATCGGATGCGGCATTGGGTACAGCTAAATCGCAGACTATCGTTTCACCATTCCGTTCAGCCCGCTGAGCGCCTGCTCCAGCCCTTCCGCATCTAGATCAGCACAAATGACATAAACACCGCAGTTGGCTAATGCAACCGCCAGCGCTGCGCCAATACCCGATGCGGCACCCGTAACCAGGACCGCTTGGCTCGAAGAAACAATCAAAGTAGTTTTCCGTTAATTCTGTTCTACCAGTTTTTTCGCCCACAGGTGCAGCGCGCTAAAACCTGCAACGGTTGCTGCGTTCTGCCACGCTCGCTTCACATAGCACTATTTAGATTTGGGTCTCTTTTTTTGCTTGAGGATGCTCTGCAATGAACATGCGCCGTTTTACCTTGGCCTTACTCTTTTTCCTGACATGGGGCGCACAGGCCTCAGAGAAACTGCCATTCAAAGTTGAACCGATCACCGCCTTCGATGAACCTTGGGCTATGGTTTTTCTTCCCGACGACCGAATGCTGGTCACGGAGAAAAAAGGCAGCCTGCTGCTCGTGGATCGAGCAGGGGCCAAGCGTAAGGTAAACGGATTGCCAGATGTTGGTTATGGTGGCCAGGGCGGGCTGGGCGACATCGCCCTGCACCCGGACTTCTCTAGCAACGGCATGGTTTACATAAGCTACGTGGAGTCAACCGCAGACGGTACTCGCGGCGCTGCGGTTGGCCGCGGCCGGATTGATCTTGACGCGCGTCGTCCAGCGCTGACTGATTTTGAAGTGATCTGGCGCCAATACCCGAAGATGGTCGGCTACGGCCATTACGGACATCGGCTCATGTTCGATGACGACGGTTTTCTGTGGGTTACTTCCGGCGATCGACAAAAATTTACGCCGTCGCAGGACATGCAGTCTAACGTTGGAAAAGTGCTGCGCCTAAATGACGATGGCTCGATTCCTACCGATAATCCTTTCGTGAATCACAACGCACAAAACCCATTGGTTGACGGTATTGGGGTTTACGGCGAAATCTGGTCACTTGGTCATCGCAATCCGCTGGGGATCGCAGAAGATTTCGAGGGTAAATTGTGGGTTATTGAAATGGGTCCGCTACATGGCGACGAGTTGAACCTAATCCGCGAGGGCCGCAATTACGGCTACCCGGAAGTATCCGACGGCGATCACTACGACGGCAGACCGATACCTGATCACGCTACACGCCCCGAATTCGAAACACCTAAAATCAGTTGGGTGCCCGCCATTTCGCCGGGGCATCTTTCCTTTGTAGAAGGCAAGCTCTTCAAAGGCTGGCAGGGCAACGCCCTCGCGTCCGGTTTGGGTTCTAAGGCAATCGTGCGTATTTCAGTCGATGGTGACAACGCCAGAGAGGTCGAGCGCTACGACATGGGGACTCGTATTCGCAGTGTGCTGGAAGGTCCGGATGGCGCGATTTGGGTGTTGGAAGATGAGCGCGGCGCCAGTGAGGGCCGGCTGCTTAAACTCATGCCGTTGTAACATTTTCTGGTGCCGACGCCATGCGTCGGCACCATTGGCTACCCCTGTATCTAAACGCTGTGGCCGCAAGCTGTGGCTAAACGGAAGCTACAATTTAGTTGCCCTACCCCTGCCCGCAAACCGTATTGGTTACATTTTGATCGCCGATAGATGCGCGACCTGCACAGTTAAATAAATACAGGCGGCGTAACCGCTGATTCGTATTTGTCTATCTGAGCGAACTGCCGGCAATCAGTCGAGCTAATTCGTTTACCCTGACCAGGAGGTAGCTGCGTGACGAACTGACCGCAATGGTCAAAGACGAGGCAACCGTTTCTTCAGAGTTTCGAAGTACTTATGAAAACTAGGAGCGTTCTGTGTCTTATGAGCGCATCGGTAGTCAATTGGTTGATGGGCAGGCTCCATAGTCCACGTCCAGTTATGGCTGGACGGAAAAGTCGATCATATGGAGGTCACTGTCCAGGCTTTCTGGCTGCAACGTAGGCCTCAATTTCACTAGAAGTTGTTCGCGTGGCGTCAGCTGCCAGAGCACCATTTATCAAAGCATCTCCAGTGAACCCGAATAAGTATCGAATGAGTAAGAGTCCATCGGTCAACGCTTCGGATTTACCATTTCCATCAATATCGAGTTCTAACGCGGCACCGCTCAGATAAGCCGATATTTCCGAAGGAGCAAGTCTAGACCCTGAACTATCTGTTGCGCCTGCCGTTAACGCTGTGCCAGAAAACCCAAATAAATGCCGGATCACGAGTAATCCATCAGTAAGCGGCGCTGTGCCTAAACTATTGTCAATATCAAAACTAAAGCATCCCGTTAGACAGGAAAATTTATTCAACGGATCGGTGCCATCAATGGCTTCCTGCTCATCGCTAAAACCATCGCCATCATCATCGAGGTCAGCAACATTACCAATGCCATCAGAGTCCGTATCCAGCGCTTCAGCAGAATCCAGCGGGAATGAATCGTCGCCATCATTCGTTCCGTCCGCATCACTATCCGCGAGCAGGAGATCAGTACCAAGTGAGATCTCGGCTTCATCCGACAACCCGTCACCGTCATCATCGACGTCGGTATTGTTGCCTATCCCATCCAGGTCCGTATCCAAGGTTTCGGTTGAATCTAGCGGAAACGCATCGGCGAAATCACTCGTACCATCCGCGTCACTATCTGCTAACAAGGGATCTGTACCCAACGTTGTTTCAACGCTGTCTGAAAGCCCATCACCATCATCGTCGGTGTCGGCGTTGTTGCCAATGCCATCTAAATCGGTGTCGACAGTCTCTGTTGCATCTAACGGAAAGGCATCGTCACCATCTAGGATGTTGTCGTTGTCATCGTCCAAGTCCTTGTAATTTAGGGTCCCGTCACTGTCGCTATCGAGATCGATGTAACCGCTGATGGTAACCGGGGTTGGACTATTCTCGCCGTCATGCAGAATCGAAACAGTGGTAGAAACCTCACCGATCGTAGCGCCGCTGGTAGCCAGCGTTACGTTAGAGCAAAGCCGTGTTTGTTCCTTGAGGAAGCTATACGCGCTATCCCACCTCATGTAGCTTGCTGAAGTGGCAAACTCGCCAAGATTGATTGGGAAATCACCCGCGTTTTCAACACACAACTCCTTCGCTATCGCAACACCTTGCACAACATCACCAAAGTCCAGGCTAGCAGTCGATAGCGCGAGACTCGGCACCCTATCTACGGCTACCGCCGGAATCGTAAAAGGCGCAACGCCAAAATTCGGATTGATTGTGCTGAACGAACCGCCGACTTGTGCTCCCGCTTCGGCCAGAAGTTCATAATTATCAAGGAACGCTGCGTAAAGTGTAGAACCTGAATCCGTGGCATATGAAAAAGTCAGATAGCTATCATCTGCAGCGAAAGATGGTGTCCCCCAATGCCCCGTTTTTGTCGACGTACCATCAGTATTTACGATGCCGTTCAGTTTTTTGGTATCACGGTCGTAAATGTAGATTGAGCTATCGATGGTCGAGTTGGTATCTGCCTCGTTATCAACAAGGTCAAACGCGATATATCTATCGGTGAGGTTACTGAATGTTGGGAACCCCACATCATAACGCGAGGATTGTGATGGGAACGGAAAGTCGATCGCCAGATCCGAAACATTGAGCACGCCAATAGACCAATAGCCAGCCTTATCGCATGACAACCCTCTGGATACGTCGCAAATAGCAAAGTCAAAAATTATGAATCGCGACGTCGGGTCAAACCGCAGGGTATCGATGTAGTAAGGCTCCAACCCTTTCTGACCCTGCGTATAGCTTGGCAGCATTACCTCTACAGTAGAGAGCACCTCAGACAAATAGTTGTAAATATAAATACGATTGCTGCCCGCTTCGGAAAACACAATTAGGCTTAAATCCTGCGAAAGCGCTACATGAGCGATATCGATACCAATGTCTAGTGTTTCCGTTTCTTGTGTGGCGTCGTTATATAGATAAGTATTACCCTCCTTGCCTCGGTACATAACAAACGCATTGCCGTCCTCTCCTCTGACAAGCGTCGGCCGCGTATCACTTGCCCAAACGCTGCCATTTATCGGGCCGACTTCATACTCGGCGATGTAAGTTGAAACCGGATTCCCTAACAATTGCACATAGACTCCAAAGTAGTTGTCCGCGTCGGCTACGGTCTCTTGCGAATAGTAGGGCTTGAGATAAACCAAAGCTGACGACCGCTGTGTATCGCCTTGGGTTGATCCGCTGACCGCAGCCGTTGACGCAGTTGTCGGCAACCCCACCCCGCCGAAGGCGTCTACGACGGCTTGTTTTTCTGCGGAATCCGAACCGTAAAGATTTTCCGCGAGGGTAAGCATTTGATTTACAGCATCGTCGAAACTGGCGCGCTGGGTCAGCGTTGTCATCGTTTTAAAAACCAGATCTGCGGTTTTAATTCGACCAATGCTGGCACCAAGATTTTCGCTGGTAAGCCCCTCGGCCAAAAGATACAACGCGCGATTAATGATGCCGCTATAAATATGCACGCCACCCCAATCCCAAAGGTCCGTGTTTGGCAGTGCCTGGTAGTCGTTCATGTGAGCAGGCTGCGTCCCGCTCCAATGCTGCCACTCAAACTGGAGTTTGAGCGCGTCGGCAGGGTTCGCCATATTCCTCGTGGCATTGCCAAACGGAGATTTCAAATCCTCACCGATAAGCCAATCCTCTGCGTCGACCATGGCTCCCATAAAGTCGCTGAAAGCTTCGTCTAGCGCCCCGGACTGACCTCGATATGCGAGCGCCGAAGTGGCACCAATCACACCATGGGTCACTTCGTGTCCAACCACATCCTTGGCAACAGCCAAACTCAATCCCTCTTCTGCAAGGCCACCCGTACCCACCCCAAAATAAATCACGCTTGTTTTGGGGACATAGGCCGCATTTTCAGTCGCCTCTCGAATACCTATCGTGATCGGTGAGCCACTTGACAATATGGTTTGATAGGAATGGTTCTCGAGGTAGTAGTCAGAGGTCAGCTTGGCATTTCGAAGTGCAGACACTGCAGCCGGATCCCAGCCGGAATCAGCAAAGCTGCTTTGCACAAGTGGTGGCGCGAGAGTGCTAGAACCAAAGTTACCCAGCACGCTGGCTGTCGTTTCGGACCACCAAGGCAGTCCTTCAAAATCCCGCACCTCTGTGTAGTGACCAGATGGGAAACGGGTGTCTCGCATCTCGTAACCACTGGTCGTTTGGTGCGCTTCAAAATTTACGGTATTACCTTTTATATCAGTACCCGAGGCGGTCACAGTACTATGTTTTATGAGGGTTTCCCTACGAGCCAGCAGTCCCGTCTCTGCGTTAATGCTGATTTCATAAGGATGATTAGCAATGGATACAAAAGGCAGTTTGTATGCAAGAAAGTCCGTCGATCCGCTCCGCGCAATACCGAGCTGCGGTGGTTCTTTTATGACTACCTCGTTCACGGCCACTGAAAACGCTTTGGCGATACTCTGACGCATCGCAGACGTCGCCAACTTTGGGTCGGTGAAAGAGGCGATTTTCGGTTCGTAAAACTCACCCTGTGCGGAAACAACCACTGCATTCATCGACGTGATAGACACACCGTGATCCCACGCGGGAAGACCATAAAATTTCTTTCGCACCTTCGTCGAGCAAATTTCTCCCGCGCAAAAACTGGCGCTTTCTATGGAGACACTGGCGCTATCGACACCAAATAATTCCGCATGCCTAATGACGAGTTTTTCAACAGCACCGGTTAAGGAATCGAGATTACCTGCAGCCACGTTTTCCAATGGAATTGAAACGGAAAAACCCCGTAATCTGCCAAGTGGGCCAGGCTGGACCTGCAACAAAGCGGCCTCACCATAGAATTCCTTGATATCAAGTAGCTGACTTTGTTTCTCTGAATCAACTTCTAAATCTGCTCCAGCCTCGCCAGCCGCGGTGCTTTCGGCGCGAAACAATTCAGCAAATTTGCGTGCCTCTCGTGTCCTTTTTTCAGGGTCAAGTGCAGACGACTTAGCCGCTATTGGCATCGGCCTGGATTTTTTACCTGCGTTTTTACGCGATTTTAGCGAGACAGCATTAGTTTTTGGCACGGCGTTGATGCCCGCATAATCAAGGCCATTGCTGACTAAAGAAGGTTCCGATACATCCGGTTTAAGCTTGGGATAAAAGGTAAAAAAGATACCTGTCGCGGTGAGCAACAAAACAGCCAGAGTGACCACAGCAACGCGTATACGGGGCAAATTGCTTAGATTCATAAACGCCGTTCAAAAGATCGGTGCAAAAGCATCTCAGAAAAAGGTCACTTGCAAAAGAAATTTACGCGTGAGTATCGCCCTGTTTTACTTCGGGTATTTGCATCACAAAGTTTCGCAAGCAGTCGCCGGTATGGCGGTCTGTTGCGAATACAGGAAAATTCGTATAATCATCGAGGAGAGTAGAGAGAGTAGGGAGAGTAAGGGCGCCATGGATCCTAAGGCCAAAGAGCATCTGCTAACTGAGGCAGAAGCCAATGAATTCCAACAAAACGGCTACTTTGTAGTTGAAGATGTGTTGCCTCAGTCGCTGACAGAACGACTCAGACAATTAACCGCTGATGTGGTGAACGAAGACCGTGACCGTCTCAACATTCCGCAAGACCGATTTCACGGTGTTCTAGACTTTATCGGTCAGAGAGATGAATTCCTTCGGTTAGTCGACTGGTATAAGACCGTGCCTAAGATCTGTGGATTACTAGGACCCGAAATTAAGTTGTACCACACTGTTGGTATGGAAACGCCACCAGCAAGAGGCAAGACAACAGAAGATCACCATGAATGGGCAAATTGGCATACCGATACGGGCAATTTAACCAGAGACCTCGCTAGGGACAGTTTCAACCCTATGATTTCGGTTAAGGTGGGCTATGTGTTATCAGATCTCACAAGCCCTTATATGGCGAATTTTACGTGCATTCCTGGTAGCCAAAATAATATCGATTATCCAGGATCCCATCGCCAGTTTATTGAGACCAACGCCCGCCAGGTATTAGCTCCTTGTGGCTCGGCTATCATCTTCGACCGCCGCCTATGGCATACGCCAACACTCAACATTTCCTCTACAACGCGCTATATGATTTTTAACGGCTACTCATATCGCTGGCTAGCCAATCGGGACGAACAACGTATAAGACATTTCTTGCGGCGTGCCACACCGATCCAACGCCAATTGCTGGGTTTTTCAAACCACGGCGCTTACGGATCCTCTAACAGCTTTCCAGATGATTTACCGCTAAAGGACTGGTTTGAAGCGGTGAAACTGGAAGGAGCCGTATGACCAACGATCGCATCGAAACCGATGTTAACGAACAAAGCATAGTTTTAATAAGATAGCAGTCAGACCGCTGGGTTAAAGCGTTCATCGTGGTACCAGCGTTGTCGTCGCAAAGCCAGATTCACTTGCATTTGAGCAGACGAGTCATCAAAACGACTCAATTGCTCCATAGCGAACGCGCTAACAAGCGGATGCGAGTCGTACAAGCTTCGCCCCAGTACCGGAATAGCTGAATCACATAAACCCATACGAATAAGCGCCTGTATTGCAAACGTGCGTATATCCCAGTCGTCGCTTTTGGCTAAGACATCCGCCAAGCTTGAAATCGCTCTGTCTGTATCCTCGCTCGCCCCAATGAGTCCGAGTGCAGATAAAGCATGCCTACAAACGACCGGGTGAGGATGTCGAGTTAACTCGCATATTTTTTTGACTGCAACGCCATCACCACGCTGTCCTGCGGCATAAGCTCCGTGCGCGAGCATTTCCGGTTCATCCGAATCCAATAACGAAAGCAGCGGAGATGGATCACTCATTAGCGCCAAAGCATTCGCTGTCGGACTCAATGCCGTGATCCAATCATCGATCTTCAAACAGTCTTGCTTTAACCGCGCCAATAAATCATCGATCCCTCGAAAATCATCCATCGCGGCAACCGCATAGGACGACGTAATCTGCTGATAAGGTTGATCGCTATAAAAAGCTTCTTTCCATCGTTGTAAAGACCAAGCAGGACTTGTTTCAACGGGCTGACCAAGAAACTGCCAAACGTGATCGTAATGCGGTTCGCTAGCAGCCCTGGATTGGGTGTCAGCTAGCGCCGTACGTTGACAGCGCATAAAGACAAACTTCATGGCATAGCGCGATAATCCAGAAGCATTGACCGTGGCGCCATGACCCAGGTCAAAATGACAAAGTACATAAGTCCCAGCTTTACCACTAAGCAACTCGAGTTGCTGTTCATAAAAGTCTGCGCCCACCTGGTAGTGATTTTCATTGGAACGAATATCCGGCACGCTTTCACCAGTTTGCGCGCGGAGCCGTTGCAGCCAATGACTACCCGGCAATACTGCCGTCGGCCCCCTCTGCATAGGTGTGTCTTGGGGAAAGTAAAAAACGATTAACCACCAGGGTTCGTGGTGCCTTGGCTTGGGCAGGTGTGTATGTCCGTCTTTATGCAACGGCTGAGCCATTTTAGGAACATAGTTTGTTTCGGTTTGTATACCCGCCAGACTCTCTCTCGAAGGAAAATTAGTATGGCAGTGCCTATGCGGATGCAGCAGATAGTCCTGTCCAAGCAAACACTCTATATCAGAACGAAAGTCCGGATGTTCTAAGATTTCCCATAAACCGGGTACTAGTGGAAGAATGTTATTGCGTGGATTGAAACCTGGCTTGAGTTGACTGAACAAGGCTTCACTTGACGCAAACACTTCATCATGAAGCCTTGCGTCGACAGTGGATTGTTTCGCAACAAAACCCTTTTCGATGAAGTGTTGTATTTCTTGGTTTGTTAACATTAGTCCCTGCCAAGGGGGATGGCTCAGCAATATGCTCAATACACTGCCACACAAATCTAATAATTCAAAGGCTGACTACGCAGCTGCGGAGACCGTCGCAAAGCTGAACTGGCGGAGTTTGAGTGCAATTTTTCTTGCTGCTTGGCCATATATCCGACCGGTCCTAAGCAGTCTAATAATCTACGCCGTGGGGGTGTTGTCGGTTATCGCCCTCTTTACTGCGACCGCGTTTATAGGCTTCGAAGTTCTCTGGGATTCAGTAGGTCAAGCCAAACCTCTCGCACCGCTCCACGCACAAATTCTGTTTCTACCAACGCGCGAATTTGTCGAGGTTTCTAATCTATTGGACCCAGATCGTTACGAGGTGCTGTGGCGGTTCACCCTGTTCGTCGCATTACTTACGGTAATACTAACGACTTCAAATACGCTACTCGATATTTACAAGGTCTCGATTTTGCAACGAATTAATCAAAGCTTACGGATTGCTTTGGTTTCGCACATGCACCGACTGAGTCTTCAACACAATCAAGGTACTAACGGCGACGCCATATATCGGGTATTCCAAGACAGCGCTATGGTCACCGCTATCATCGAAAACGTAGTGGTATTGCCTGTTATCTCGTTACTACGAGTGATCGGATTTTTCCTTCTGGCATTTCTATTTAGCCCCTGGATAGCGTCGTTATTCGCCCTGGGAGTATCCATTATCGTCGTCACCCTGGGCATTCAGAATAAACGCCTACGCGAAAACAGTTTTAACACGCGTCGAGCTAATGGCGCGTTATTTAATAGTGTGCAAGCTTCCATTCAGGGCTTATTACTAACCAAAGCTTATGGCCAGGAAGGGCAAGCGACTGAAGATTTTGCTCGGCTTTCAAAATCGGCCTTAGCCGTTTCACTTGGTTTACGTGAACGCATAGCCGCAATGAAAGCGGGAATAACTGTGATCCTAGCGATCGTGTTACTGGGTACTGATTACCTAGCAGCATTCTATGTTTTCAACGAAGCATCGGTTTTTGGTGCGTCCTTACTGGTGTTTTTCGGCCTAACCAGCCCCATATGGAGCGTGGCGGTCTACCAAGCCCGTCGGGGCAACGCAGAATCAACCCAAGTATCTTTAGAAGAGTTGGTGAATTACTGGTGTTTGGCACAGGATATGGCAGTTGGGTTAGGCAGAACTTGGGACATATTAAATACATCTACAGGCATTCAAGATCCGACTACGCCTAGTGTTTTCCCGCATCCTGTCTCGACTATAAAACTATCTAATATCAACTACGCCTACAACGCGAAAACCATTTTGCAAGATATCAGTTTAGAGCTGAAGAAAGGAGAAGCTCACGTGCTGGTAGGACCATCCGGCGCGGGCAAGAGCACCTTACTATCTCTGTTAGCTCGCCTAGATGACCCAAAAAGCGGCGCTATTACTTTCGATGGAATAAATCTCCGCGATTTCCGTCTAGCCGATCTTCGCGGCAAAGTCGGCATCGCCTTGCAGGAAAATATCCTCTTTCCGCTGACGCTGGCGCAAAATATAGGTTATGCCGCGGGACGAGATTTCAACCAAGCGGAATTGGAAACCATAGCCGAGATCGCATGCTTGGGTGAACTCGTCGAACAGCTACCTCAAGGTTTCGACACTCACCTTGGCGCAAACGGAGATTTGCTATCCTCGGGTCAGCGTCAAAGAGTAGCGATTGCGCGACTTATCGCGGCCAATCCAGCGGTGGTGCTTTTAGATGAGCCTACCGATTCACTTGACCCCGAAACAGCCGCCCGGGTACTGCAAAACATATTGAATTGGGCAAAAGACAGAATTTTGCTGATCATCTCCCACCAACTTGAGCTAACCGAATCAATTCCTCGAATTACCGTACTCAAGACGGGCAGGATCGTGGCCCAAGGTAATCATCAGGAATTACTGACAGCCAGTGATCTTTACCGCGACCTCCATCAGGCGGGGAAACCAGATGCAAACTGAAGTCGAGGCTCACACAACAAAAGCAAGCCTCGAAAGATCGTCCGTTGACGAGGCCAGCAATTTTGATAGCAAAATCTCGCTAAAGGTCGCTCGCAGAACTCTTCGTTTTATTACTTACGTGCGCCAGTTGTTAATGGCGCGCATAGCGCTGGGCGTTTTAATTCTACTGGCCGCTCTTCCTATACCTTGGTTATTTAAAATACTCATTGACCATGGGGTTATGGCCATGTCGATTAGCGAGGCCGAGCTTTACCCATTCTTCATGTATCCGCTACTCAATCTATTGGCTGACTCGACGCCCTTACAAATAGCAGGGGCGACCTGTTGCGGACTCGGGGCTATATTCATATTTTTCGGCTACGCGACCAATACAGAATTGCATGCCCGATTAGCACAAGGCGCTGATGTCGCAACCCAATCAGAAAACAAAACCAACGACGGTTTTAGCGCAGCCAGCGGTGTCGTCGGTTTTTTGGACTTTCGATTACACGTCAAAATTTCCCAACAAATCACCCATAAAGTCCGGTCTGAGTTGTTCGCAAAACTTAGCCAACTGCCTGTGGTGAGTTTGGTGAAGCAACGTGCTGGTGATGCCGTGTTTAGAGTTATGCATGATGCCCCGTCGCTTGGCATCATCTGCATGTCACTGATCGTGCAGCCTATCTTTTTTATTTTTAGCGCCCTACTTGGATTATGGATTCTTTGGTCAGTATATGGGACCGATGCACCTGAGCTCGTTTGGCTTGGCGCTTCAGCTATTTTCGTTACCTTATTTATAACCCTCCCGTTCACCCGATGGATTCGTCGACTGAGCCACCAAAGTCGTATTTCAGGCAGCGAAGTCGTGAACTTTACCGAAGAAGGCATCCGCAATAAAAAAGTGATTCAAAGCCTTGGCACGGAGCAACAAGAACAAGAAAAATTTGCTTTAGCTAGCGGATTAGCATTCCGGCGATCGCTAATATTGATCGCGTCATTAAGAGCGATCGAATGGCTCGCCGAACACGTTCACCTGTTATTCCAATCGTTAGGTTACTGGTTTATTTTTAGCGGGATCATAAAAGGCACAATGACACTCGGCGACGCGCCGGTTATTTTGCGTATGTACAGTATGCTGTACGAAACAGCCATGCAATTGGGGCGCATTTGGATAGATCAACAAGATCACCTAGCGGCGGCACAACGGGTTTTTAAGATTATCGATGCAGAACACGATGAGACATCCCGGCAAGGCGGAGAGTTAAAATTGTCACGACCGCCGGCAATTAGTTACAACAATGTTAACTTCGCTTATCCCAACGGTTTTTCAGTGCTGCATGATATCAATCTGGAAATAGCAAGCGGCGAAACAGTGGCCTTCGTCGGCAAGACCGGAGCCGGCAAAACCACGCTAGCCTACCTTTTGCCCCGATTCCTAAAACCTAGCAGCGGTGAGATCTTGCTAGAGGGAAGGCCTATACAAACAATTGATCACAAACCACTTAGAAGACAGGTCACTTATCTATTCCAAGAACATCAATTTATCGATGGCACTATCGGAGAAAATCTGCGCATCGCCAACGCTGATGCGAGCGACTCAGAGTTAGTAGAGGCCTGTGAAGACACACAAGCTTGGCCGTTTATAAAAGATATGCCTGGCGAACTGAATTATCGAATTCTTGCGGATGGTAGCGGTCTTTCAGTCGGCCAGCAGCAGCGGCTGTCTCTGGCCCGGGCTAGTCTGGCAAAGTCGAAAGTGCTGATTCTAGATGAGCCCACTGCTTCTCTAGATACTTCAACAGAAAAAGCGCTGCAGCCCTTTATACAGGCAAAAGAACGGACGACACTAATTATTACTCATCGTCTCGCCACGATTCGCATGGCTGATCGGGTGGTTTTCTTGCTTAACGGTAGCGTCCATGCCTTCGCGCCCCACGACGAACTGTTAGCTACCAATGAATCGTACGCCGGCTTTATCGGCAAACTTGAACAACCGCGGGTTTATTGATGAGCCTGACCTACTCTAACTATTAGTCGAGCCAACAACTTCATTCCCATAAGACCTTCAAGAAGTAGTTCGGCTAAATGCCTGCGAGGAATCGGTACCCATACGCACAGAACCAACATGCTTCGGCCCTTGAGCAAGTATAAAGTTAATCAGAACCAGCGATGCAACGATTACGGATCAACGGATAGTAGTTCACCCTCAAGAAGGCCCTTCGTCCCTAATTCTTCGAGTAAAAAAGCCACTTAACTCAATATACCTGGCAGAAATCTAAATCGAAAACCTCGTGCCCGAAGTTACGATTCCCGTGCTAAGCGAAGACGAAAATCAATTTCTAATGCAACCTCATCCGTATTAGTAACACAGAGAAAGAACCGAAAAATGGCGCTCGGGCTATTAGAATACGTTGGAAAAATTAGCCGCATCCGGATGCTTATCTAGAACGACTGTAGGTGACGCCGTGTCGGGTTCTATAACGGTAGCGCCTGCTGGGTAGAACCCATCGCGCGCTCTGACTCCTGGCCCTGTCGTAAAGTAACGATTCCCACCTTTGTTGACTTCAAGCAGCGCGGGTTCACTTACTTCCAAATTGGCGATCAGGGTAAATGCCTCGGCATCAGAGTTTTTAAACGTTATTTGCGTCTGCCCACCCGCGAGTTGGACTCTATTGTGGCTGGGGATTTGACCGTTACCTGAGATGTCGATAACGGTGAGCATGCGAACTTTTTTGCCAGACACTTTAGAAGAGAGGTGCCAGTGCTTTTCGGAAATTTTGTCTCTTCTAAACTTATTGAAAAACACCGGAAAACGAGCAAAGTACTCTTCCAATGTGCCGCCGTACCATTGGTTACTAACCTCGACTTGGGGGCGAGTGCTGGCATATAAGGTTGCCGTGGCGCTGTATTCAGAGCGGTCAATTTTAGGGTCGGTGTGCTTACCTTTGGTACTTACAACATGGGGGAGTGTCGATTGGTATTCAATCTCATTAGGGGCGTTTAAGCGCAGCGTAAACTCGGCTTTTTCGCTCGCTTCTAACTCATCGTAAATGACCACATGATGCGGTTTTAAAAAGAGTAGATGGCGTCGAAATTTTGTCAGCGGTGTCGCGTCAAACCCGAGTAAAGGATTGCCTTGAGCATCAACACTGCCTCTGATTCCTTTCGTTTGATCTTCGATAGATCCCTTGCTACTCGGAGGTGTCTCCGGAGTTGTCGTACCGTTAATGGTGTTGGCAAAAGAGGTTTTGTGTTGTCCCTTGTAAGCGTTGGATGCATCCCCTAAAAAGTAGCTCAATTCCGGTGTCTCGGCATGACGAGCTATCCAGCCATAGCCTTCATCGCTAAAACTAGAACCGTGGCCGTTAACGAGTATGGTGTTGCCCGCACGTGTGTGCTTGTAATTTTGCAGCGAGAACCAATCGCTGGAAGAAGAATAGTAACCGGAGCTGAAAAACAGCTTCTCTTGACCGGCGATTAAATGAAAGCCGTTTTGCTTTGCATGGCCGTGCCCATAAAGACCATAAGGGTTGGAACGCATGTTCACCTGAACATTTTTAGTTGGATTCAATACTTCCGTATTAGCGACAGCTAGGCCTGAGTCATAAAAGACAATTGAACTTTGTTTTGGGGCACTCAATTGGCTGTAGTCAATCGGGTCTAGATTGCTGTTGTATTGCGCAAGGATTGGCAGAACATACCAGTCGGGCTCTCTAGTTAACACGGTGCCAATCGTACTGTCCCGTAACTTTTCAGGCTGATAACGCTCTTCAAACTGGCTTAAGCGCAAGTAGCTCCAATAATTCTTATTCGATTGATTCGTTTCTGGTACTGAATTACGCATCAATGCGCGCAGTAAACTGTACCGGTAATAAAGGTAACCGGATCGTTCTGCATTATCGCCATACCCACCACGCGGAAAACCTTGCGGAGTGATATAGGAAAGGTGTTTTTCAAGGTTGTTAAACCATGGTATGTCGAAATAATCAAAGTCATGCAGCTGCCCCATAAGATAGGGAACGGTAAACAATGCTCTTTCGCTAACGTTAAAGTAACCATTGCCTGCAAACCAAGTACCGTCGTTACGGCTACCCACCGGGGCGCGATAGAGCCAAAGGTTGTAGATGTACTCGAGCGTGTCTTTGGCCAACGTGTTATTGGGGTTGAGTTTGACCAAGAGTAGGCTCATTTCAAACATCGATCTGACCTCTACCTGCCAGCGATGGCTGTCATGGTTGAGGTGCTCCAAGGCATCGACGCGAGCCCCATATTGAAATTTTAGCTCCTCCTCCAGTGTTTGCTCGGCAAGCGTCTTCTGTTCGGAGGTCAGAGCATCAGGCATGACGTCAAGCACCGAGACGATCGCACTGCGCAGTGCTACTCGAGTAAAATCGTAAACATATCCAGCATCTTCAATCGCCTTGAACCCAACTAAAATATCGGCAAAAACATTTCGGACTGATGCGTATCGACTTGAATCGCCGGTCATCAGGTAGCACCTAATCATTCCTTTAAGTTTTTCAACATAAGGTTTGAAATTTTTAGTGGTCGTGAAGCGTTTTGATTCTGCAGCAGTCGCCTCTTGGGCAACCATGGGATCCGGCTTTTGGGCCGATTCGATTTCTTTGCACTTTTCTAGTAACTGATTCTGGGTATTTACAGGAAGATTTTGCAGCATTTTACCCACCACATCCGGCCTTGCTAATAGATAAGGCGGCTTAGCTCGCTCGACGGATTGGTAGAAATCTTCGAAACTGGGAAAGGACTCAAGGCGCTCGTCTCCGCTAATCAAGAACGCTTTTTCTTTAGACCAACTGATCCCTTGGCTTTGACCGCCGCTAAACTTTTCCGTGCCCACTTGCCATTTCCACGTGCCCACAGGCAATGTCTGATAAGGTGAGTAGAAGGACCAGTCTTTGCCGCTGCGTCCGAGAACAACTTCTCCAGATGGTTGGTCACTGACAAGGCGAAAGTGATAGTCATGACCCTGATGGTCTTTACTGCCGTCGTCGGAATGTAAGAACGGAGGGTTAACGTCTACTTTGCCAGGTGCCTCAGGCGTGCCACGAGGTAAAGAAGTGTCTGGGTTAACGTTACTGTCGCTTTTTTCGTGGGGGCGTCTTGGAACAATAAATCTTTCGACAATTGGTTTATAAGCAATGGCGCTATCTATGTCTTTAGCATCATCGCCCGCGTTAGCATCATCGCCGGCTTTGGCATCA
>DJYW01000150.1:18221-19655 GCA_002450255.1 Gammaproteobacteria bacterium UBA6968 | reverse complement strand
CGCAGAGGTATCAGCGCAGAGGTACTGGTGGAAAGAAACTAGCGAGCAGTTACTAGCGAAAGATAATGGAGGAAAACGAGCATCCAGGGAACTGACCAAAGCGGCGCCGCAAAGCGTTTGCCGCCCATCGATCAAGTGGAGCAAGCAAATCTGCGTGAGGTGTTTAGGGCTGCCCTCAGGCAAGCAGCCTCAGATATTTATTTGTTCGCAGATCGGCCTCCGCAAATTCGCTGCCGCGGTCGCATCACCGCCCTCGTCATGCCCGAGCAGATCGAAGCCAAATCTGCCTGGGACGTTGTCAGGTGTTTTGTACCCTGGATCAGTCAGAGGCAATACGGTCAGCTGCGAAAGAATGGCGCCTTAGACATAGCCTGCGATATGAGCACCGTTGGTCGCTATCGGGTTAACCTGTTTCGGCATATTCGAGGTTACTCTGCGATCGCCAGGGTGATTGCGACCGAGCTACCGGATTTTGCATCGTTAAACCTGCCTGAGCCTTTTCTTCGGCAAGTGGATGCCCCCAATGGGCTTGTGTTGGTTAGTGGTCCGACCGGTAGCGGGAAGAGCACCTCACTCGCGATGTTACTCGACAGGTTCCTACGCACCCGTGGAGGTCATGCAATCACTGTAGAAGATCCGGTTGAGTTTTTATTCGAAAGCGATGCTGGAGTAGTGCACCAGCGAGAAATCGGGAGCCATGCGCGCAGCTTCGCGGCAGCGCTGAAGGCAGCACTGCGTGAGGATCCTGACATTCTCTTAATCGGCGAACTGCGTGATTCGGCTTCTGCGAGTCTTGCTCTAGCGGCAGCAGAAACCGGCCATACAGTTTTAGCAACGTTGCACGCTTCTTCTTCGATCGGCGCAATAGCGCGTCTGTTGGATTTTTTTCCTGCCAATAAACGGCACATGGCGCGACATATGCTTGCCGATTCGTTACTTGCGATTCTCGCGCAGAGGTTTGTCGTAACACCTAAAGCTGTTCGGCGTGTCGCTATTGAGACGCTTGTGGCGACGGATGCTGTGCGCAACCTGATTCGTGAGGAAAGAACTGAACAAATTCTGTCGGTCATGCAAACTGGTCGCGCCTGTGGGATGCGTACCATGGAGCAAGCAGTCTCTGCTCTCGGCACTTTCTAGGCGGACTTAGCGGTAGGAACGCGTCGCAGAGGAGAAGTTTGAGCCCCGTCACGGATGCGGCTAAGAAGTAGAGGCTTGACCTGGCAAAACGACTGTTCTGGTGGTTGTGATCCTAAACTTAGTTTCGCGTTCTGGTCATAAAGCATCGATGATCAAACTTTTGATGCGCGCACCTGTTCGCCCTTCGCTTTGTGTCGCAAAGGGCGTTATTGAGAAAATCAGTTCAAATCGAGCGATGTTTGAAAGCGCGATATTGAAGGAAACGCTTTACTTGGCTCATAGCACTATATCGGTTCG
>DJYW01000150.1:8405-17901 GCA_002450255.1 Gammaproteobacteria bacterium UBA6968 | reverse complement strand
GTTCGCTCAGCTTCGTTTGCTTCGTTTGCTTCGATCAGTGTTACAGGTTTTCGTTCATCCAGGTTTCGAGGATGAGGCATGCTGAGTGCTGGTGCACATCTGGGCCGGACTTGGCTCGCTTTGATTTCGAAGACCTCTTTTTGCCGGACCTTTGTTTTGCAGCTTCTGCTTTCGAACGTTTCGACTGTGGCCTTGAGTTATTTTCCTCCATGTCGTTTTGCACGGACCAGGACGTTAGGCGTTCATCGATTAGCGTTACAGAAACGCCAAATCTGTCGCGTATTGCCGCAGCAAAATCCGCTGCGGCAGCGGCCATTTCGGAACTGCTGCCATCCATATTCAGAGGTAGGCCAACAACGATGTCGGATGGATTGTATTCCTTGAGCAGTCTGCCAATATGCGCCCAGTCAGGTTGGCCGTCTTGGGCCGCTACGGTCACGAGTGGCGAAGCAGTATGAGTAACGGGCTGGCCGACGGCTACACCAATATGTTTAAGGCCGAAGTCGATGCCTAAGTAGTAGCTTGCCACGCTACTCTTTATCGCGCTCAGTATTACGCATGACCCGCTTCGCCGGTGAGAAAACGGCTATCGATGCCTAGCAGGTGTGCAGCGGCGTCAAAACGCTCGTCTAATGGGGTCGAGAACAGTACGGTTGGGTCAGCTGCAACGGTCAACCAAACATTGCGACTGACTTCGTCCTCAAGCTGGCCGCTACCCCACCCGGCATAGCCCAGAGCGACTAGGAACTCTTTCGGGCCCTCGCCATCTGCCAATTTTTCGAGGGCTTCCAGCGCAGTGGACAAAAATAGTCCATCTCCTAGTGCAGCTGAAGAATCCAGGAGCACATCATTCCCGTGGAGCACGAAACCCTTTTCGGTGGATACAGGCCCGCCTTCCAGCACCGGAACTTCAACCCAATTGCGTTCGGCAGATAAATTGATCCGCGCAAATAACTCGAGCAATGACATATTAGACGCACGGTTGATCACCAGCCCAATAGCGCCGTCCTCCGAGTGATCACAGATATAGATGACCGAACGATGAAAGTAGTCGCCGACGATGTTGGGCATCGCGATAAGAAAGTGGTGCTTTAAATCCATGGGCCCTCTGGGTTCAATCGATCGATGAACTTTGGCGCTGAAAACGCCATCGACGAGTGAATTCAATTCGATCGTACTGTTTTCGCATTGTAACGCTGAACGGTTGAAAGGGAGCTGCACGTCGCACCGTATCAAGAGCCGTTTTGTCTAAAGAAGGATGTCCTGATGAGTGTAGCAACTTCACTTTGAGCAGCCGTCCGTCGCTGCCAATAACCACTTCCATGAGCAACTCGCCAGCCAGATTACCATTCGCATAGTTGTTATTGCCGATGCGTTCGCACTTGCGTTTCCACATAGCTAAATAGGCGTCGACTTCATTCGTCTCAGGTCGACCCTCCTGCAGGGTTAAGACACGCGTACCAAAAGCAGCAGCCTTTTCCTGCTCGGCTAACGTCTTGGTATCGAAGTCTTTAATCGCCTGGATAAGCGTGCCTCTGTCGGCAATCAACCGTGGCTTGGTCTGCTGTAGTGGAGTGGTTGTAGTTTCCCTCCGGGGTATTTCAACTGACGTTAGAGGAGTGGCCTGCTCAGGCTCAATTATTTCTTGCTGCGTCTCCAATTTGGCAATTGCCTTGGTTGAATTGGGCTCTTTAGAGGTCTTGCGCGGGTCTAGTTTGCCAGACTGCGTCGCAATCGGGTTAAGTTGTATCGCAATTGGTTTTGAACGCTCGGGTGGCTTTGTAGGACTCAGGGTGACACCTAGTATGACTACCGCATGCAAAATTGCGCCAATCACGATGGTAAAGATCAGACGCTCTCGCGATCGGGTTTCTGCTATGGTCGAATATGAGAGAGGGTGTTGTGCCATGCCCATCTTACTGAAGCCGATGCTGGGGCGGCCTTTTGCAATAGTGTTTTTGAATCATTTGGCGGCTGCAATGGTTAGCGCATATTCAATAAGATCCCCAGCTATATCGAGTTCGAATTGATGATCCAACTCGCGGACGCAAGTTGGGCAGGTGACATTGATCTCCGTCAGATAATCGCCGATAACATCGATCCCGACAAAGGCGAGACCGCGTTGGCGCAGTTCCGGACCAATTTGTTCCGCTATCCAGCGATCTCTGTCAGTCAAAGGGCGCCCCTCTCCGCGTCCGCCGGCAGCGAGATTGCCCCGCGTTTCACCAGCGGATGGTATGCGAGCGAGCGCGTAAGGAATCGGCTCGCCATCTATAAGCAGGATACGCTTATCGCCATCCACAATTTCGGGCAGATAGGTCTGAGCCATGATCGGGACCCGTTCGCCATCTGTTAACGTTTCGATGATGACAGTCAAATTCGGGTCGCCGGCCATGACGCGAAAGATCGAAGCGCCTCCCATACCGTCCAGCTTTTTCAGCACAACGTTTTCGTGTTTGTCGTGGAACGCCTTCAGAACCTCTTTAGATTGGCTCACAACCAAAGGCGGGCAGCATTGTGGGAACTGTGTTGCGAACAGCTTTTCGTTGCAATCACGCAGGGATCTAGGTCGATTGATGACTTGGGTACCTTCTCGCTCTGCTTGCTCGAGCAGATAAGTGGTGTAGATATACTGCATGTCAAAAGGTGGGTCTTTGCGCATCATGACAATGTCCATATCACTCAAGGGACATACGATGGGATCATCCAAGTCACACCAGGCTGTATCTGGCTTTGGTGACAGCATCGTTGCAAGAAACTGATCTGTAAGCCGAATGCGTTGCAGGCGCGCCAAGATCTTGCCCTCACTGAGCATAAGGTCCTTCTGCTCAAAGTAGAAAACCTCTAGCTCGCGCTGCTGCGCCGCTTTGATCATAGCCAGCGTTGAATCTTTTTTTAGGGCGAGAGATGCAAGTGGGTCCATTAAAAATGCGATGCGGCTCATACAAGATTCCTTCAGTCTTTCTGACAATCGCGACGCTGGATGCACGCGGTGCCGGACATGGTAGCAGCACTCATTAATCTCTGCGAAATGCCTCTCAAAGTGAGGCTGCATCAGCTTGGTATGGACCAACGATAAGCGCAGAATCTAGCTTCTCAATAGGTAGTCCGCATAATTGGATTTTCGATGTTATGACTCAGAACGAAGGAAGTGACGTAAACCAGATGCTCTTATGGCGAAGGCTGCGCAATTTGTATGAAGCGGGGCTGTTAGCGCTTTTGACGAATAAAAATAGAGCTGAGGGCATCGCGGCGTTACAACGCGTTGCCACGCTGATGAAGCGCGTCGCCACGCGCCAAGATGCGGTCGAAGTTTGGGCTCAATTCGTCAAATACTGCGAGTTGGTTGGCTCCAAAGAGCTAAAGCTGGATGGTCGCGCCGTTGAGATTTTTCAAGAAGCAGCGCGCTACCTCAGGTCTTCACACGGCGCAGACTCTACCGACGGCGAAGCATTGCGACCACTGCAAAACCTGCTATCACAGGCTGATTTTATGTTTCATCCAGAGCCATTGCAGAGGCCGGGTGAGAGTTTTAGTGAGAGAACACTCGCCGAGATTTTTGCTGCGTGGCAAACCAATCAGGCTGTGCCAGAGGCCGCTTCCGCGTTGCGGGACGCACTTGTTACCCAGCAGACAGTCCTGAACCCAGAGTCCCAGCAGCTTTTAACCGAACTGGCCTGGGCGTTTGAAAATGTTTTTGATCAATTGATCGACGGAAACATTGGCGTCTCTCGAACTCTAATCGCGAGGACCGCGGAAGCCATTGAACAGCTTGAGGTAAAGGGTTCAAAGTCGCCGGAGCGTGGCTGGACTGTTTATGCAGAAGAGACAAGTCGGGATATTGCCGAGGTGGAGGACGACCGCATCGCTCGTATTGAGGCGTTGATTGAGGATGCGGATCTTCTTGCGTCGGGCGGAGTTTTGGGAGAGTCCGGTTGGACTTTTGAGGACTTTGAAGCAGAAGCATCGGAGCCGGCTATCGCGACTCAGGTCGATTCTTCCGAGTTGTTAAGCAAGCAAGCTCAGCTATTAGCACGGTTAGTGGCGTTGCTGGGCGACAATCCAAAGGCACTGCAAATTGTGCGCGAGGCTTTAGATTTAAATCAGCAGTTACGGTTTTAACCGCGGTTATCGCTGCAACAGGTTTGATAAAACAGCCATGGAGATTTGCAAAAGCTTCGGTGAAGAGCCGGCTTTTAGCACGTAACTCTTCTTCGTGCTCCATACAATCAATTGGGCAAGGCGTGTTGAACTAATGCCAGTGCTACTGCAGGAAAGTTTTCAGCCCTAAGCACGCGTGAGTGAACGGAATTAACGGCAAAGTCGTTAGAGTTAAAAAAGTCTAACTCGGCGCTGCTCCAGCCGCCCTCGGGGCCAATGCATAGCACGTAGTCATCGCTTACCAGACTTTTGGGTAGCAGCGGTCCGGTTGGGTCAAAAACAATTCTTCGGGTGGTGCTGGGTAGTCCAGCGATCAAGTCGCCGATGCTTCGGGGTGGATCTAATGTCGGTATGGTTAAAGCACCGCATTGCTCGCAACTCGCTATAATGATTTTTCGCCAGTGCGCTAACTTGTTCGCTAAACGTTTTGTATCGAAGCCGACGTTGCTTCGCTCGCTGGTCAGCAACATTACGTGGCTCGCGCCTAACTCGGTTGCTTGTTGGATCGCCCGGTCCATCGCCTGCCCTTTGAGCAAACTCATGGCTACGAGAAGATGCTGAGCTATTGGCGGTTCTACTCTAGAGACCTGATGCACCTGCAGGGTGGTCGTTCTTTTACTGTGCTTCACAATCGTTGCGAAATAGCCTCTACCGGAGCCATCAAATAGCTCTAGGCGCTCGTTTTCCTGAAGGCGCAGCACTCGACTGACATAGTGAGCGCGCTCGTTTACTAACGAATATTCCCGGTTCGATTCCAGCGGTTCATCGATGTGAAGCCTGTGGCGAAAAAGCATTAGTCGAGCTCTTTAATCAAAGACCCAGATTACGGCAGATTTTGGTGGCAGCACCCCACCTATTGAGTGTGTAGAAGTGTAGTGCTGGCACACCTAGGTCTATTAGCTGGGAACATAACTTGGTGACCACATCGACGCCAAGCGCGCTTAACGACGCTTCGTCGTTTCTGCGTTCCTCCAGTGCTTTGCCTAACCATCGAGGAATATCCGCGCCTGCTTTGTTCGAAAAACGGACCAGCGCATCAAAATCAGTGATCGGCATAATGCCTGGTATGATTGGGATATTGATGGCACTGGCTGCACATCGCTCAACAAAGTCGGCATAAGCATTAATGTCGTAAAAGTACTGAGTAACTGCGGAACTGGCTCCGGCGCTCACTTTGTCTTTAAAAAATGCCAAATCGGCACTTGGTCCGACCGCTTCGGGGTGTACTTCTGGATAACCGGCAACAGCAAGATGGAGGGCATCTCCGAAATGGTTTTTGAGCAAATGAACTAAGTCAACGGCATAGCGTTTAGAAGAGGCTTCGCCGCTGGGCTGATCGCCGCGTAGGCATAAGATTTGAGAGATGCCTTGTTCACGATATTCATCAACAAGCGCTATTAGTGCGCTGTTCTCTTCTCTACCTGCAGACAGATGAGGAACAATGGCTAATCCCGAATTGCGCAGCGCCTGAACAGTTTGCCGCGTCCCGTCTTTAGTCGACCCGCCTGCTCCGTAGGTGACGGAACAGTATTCGGGATTGAAGGCCTTCAGTTTGGCTGCGGTGCCTGCGATCAGCTTATCAACGCCTTCTGCGTCGCGAGGAGGAAAAAACTCGAAACTGATCGGTGTCTGACTAGCGCTCATATCAAGATCCAAATTACCAGCGGGGATTTGCGTCCCAATTTAGTAATCGGCCGGCAAAGCCGGCGATTAACCAGCAGCCAGTGCTTCAGCCTTGTCAGTTTTCTCCCAAGAAAATGCCTCTTCAGTTCGACCGAAGTGGCCATAGGCAGCTGTCGGCTGATATATGGGACGCTTTAGGTCAAGCATGCTGACCAAGCCGCCGGGTCGCAAATCAAAGTGTTCTTGAATGAGTTGAGTAATTTTCTTATTACTGACGGTGCCGGTCCCAAAAGTTTCGACACTTATCGATGTCGGTTCTGCCACGCCAATGGCATAGCTCACTTGAATCTCGCAGCGTTTGGCTAAACCTGCAGCGACAATGTTTTTCGCAACGTAACGGCCTGCGTATGCAGCCGAGCGATCAACCTTCGACGGATCTTTGCCGGAGAACGCACCACCACCGTGACGAGCCATACCGCCGTATGTATCGACGATGATCTTCCGGCCTGTTAAGCCACAATCGCCGACAGGGCCGCCGATAATGAACTGGCCGGTTGGATTGATATAAATTTTGGTTTCTGGCGTGATCCAGTTTTGCGGAACGACCGGCTTAATGATTTCTTCCATAACGGCCTCTTTAAGATCGCTCTGGGAAACGTCTGGACTGTGCTGGGTCGACAGGACGATGGCGTCAACACCGCTCGGTTGTCCGTCAGCGTCATATCGGAAACTCAGCTGGCTTTTTGCGTCCGGCCGCAAAAATTTTAAGGAAGAACGACGCGCTTCAGCTTGGCGCTGCACTAAGCGATGCGAAAAGGTGATTGGCGCGGGCATTAAAACGTCGGTTTCGTCTGTGGCGTAGCCAAACATCAAGCCTTGGTCGCCGGCGCCTTGCTCATGGTCTTGAGTTTCGTCAACGCCCATGGCTATGTCTGCTGATTGCTGACCGAGCGCGTTGATGACAGTACACTCGTTTGCGTCGAAACCAACTTCCATATTGTCGTAGCCAATATCCGCAACAACTCGCCTGACCAGTGTATCGAAGTTGACTTTGGCATCGCTTCTGATTTCGCCGGCCAAAACAATTAGCCCAGTTTTGATTAGAGATTCGCATGCCACTCTGGACTCGGAGTCTTGGGCTAATAATGCATCGACCACTGCGTCTGAGATCTGATCAGCGACTTTATCCGGATGTCCTTCGGATACAGATTCGGATGTAAATAAATATTCTTTTTGCATGTAAATCTCTAGATCTTATTTGACGAAGCGGCGGGCATAGCACTAGGCACGCCAAAGCGGCCGAGAATTATAGGGCAAGACGCACCCTCTTCAATAGCATAAATATAGTTGATTCCGTTGCGAAGGTTGCCGCAACGAATGACAATGGACCTCTTCTGAAATAAGGGACCCATTGTCATGGATCTAAATTGTGCAAACGCCATCCGAGCACTCTCAATGGATGCCGTACAAAAGGCGAAGAGTGGACACCCCGGTGCACCGATGGGCTTGGCAGACATTATGCAAATGCTCTGGCGGCGCTATTTGAAGCACAACCCGAGCGATTCCAATTGGGTAGATCGTGACCGTTTTGTTTTGTCCAATGGGCATGGCTCTATGCTGCTTTATAGCGCATTACATTTGTCCGGTTATCCACTCTCCATGGATGATTTGAAAGATTTTCGACAGCTGCATTCCAAGACCGCCGGTCATCCTGAGTTTAGTGAATGCCCAGGCGTTGAAACGACCACTGGACCACTAGGCCAAGGCTTCGCTACAGCCGTCGGCATGGCTCTGGCTGAGAAAAAATTGGCGGCAGAATTTAATCTGCCGGAAAACCCGATAGTTGACCACCGCACCTGGGTGATGGTCGGCGACGGTTGCTTGATGGAGGGAATTTCGCACGAAGCTGCATCGTTGGCAGGCACGTTGCAATTGGGCAAGTTGATCTGTCTTTACGATGACAATGGCATCTCTATCGATGGCGACGTGACAGGCTGGTACTCGGAAGATGTGCCGGTAAGATTCGAGTCCTATGGATGGCGGGTATTGCGTGATGTGGATGGACACAATCCACAGGCTATCCAGCATGCTTTGAGCCAAGCAACGTTAGCGAGTGATCGGCCAACCCTAGTTTGTTTTAAGACAACCATCGGTTTTGGCTCCCCGAATAAAGCTGGAACGGCTGCCGTACATGGCGCAGCTCTTGGTGACGACGAAATCGAGTTAACTCGCGATCAGCTTGGCTGGTCTATGCCGCCGTTTGAAATATCTGACGACATTTATGCCGCTTGGAATGGTGCAGCGCGGGGGCAGCAAGCGCAGCAAAAGTGGCAGGAACGTTTTGCGGCTTACGCTGAAGCGGAACCCGCAAAAGCTGCCGAGCTTGTTAGACGACTTCAGAAAACGCTTCCCGAGCAATGGGACGCGCCGCTTCTCACTTTGGCTCAGGCTGAGCAGGACCAGCCTACCGATTTAGAAACTCGTAAGGCATCGCAACGCTGTATTGGTGCAGTAGCAGAGGGTGTGCCAGAGCTGTTTGGTGGTTCTGCCGATCTGACTGGCTCAAACAATACGCGTTGGAGTGAGGCTGATGATTCCCAACATATGAGTTATGGCGTCCGAGAGTTTGCAATGACGGCCATCACCAACGGCATTCAATTACACGGTGGGTATAAGCCTTTTTCCGGTACTTTCCTGATTTTCATGGATTACGCTCGAAACGCTGTGCGCTTGGCCGCGCTTATGCGGATACCTAACATATTCGTTTATACCCATGATTCGGTTGCGGTCGGCGAAGACGGTCCAACTCATCAGCCTGTAGAGCAGCTGGCCAGTTTGCGTGCGACGCCAAATCTGTCGACCTGGCGGCCCTGCGATACGGTTGAAAGCGCCTATGCTTGGCGCGCTGCCGTAGCCAGCGAAAAGAATCCGACGGCTTTGGTGTTCACCCGCCAAAAAACGGAAGCTCAAAAACGATCGGCAACGGTCATGGCGAATATTCAGCGGGGTGGATATGTCCTTGTTGAAACCGCCGAGACTCCTGAAGCGATAATTATTGCGACGGGTTCAGAGGTTGCTTTGGCGGTACAAGCGGCGGCAGATCTTGCATCAGCAGGTGTTCACGTCCGCGTAGTGTCTATGCCTTGCGTAGAGCAATATTTACAACAAGATGGCGAGTATCAAGAATCCGTCCTGCCGTCCGCTGTTCGCGCTCGGGTAGCGGTTGAAGCTGCGCATTCTGCAAGTTGGTACAGATTTGTTGGGCTTGACGGTGCCATTGTTGGCATTGACTGCTACGGTTTGTCCGGGCCAGGAGATCAGGTTTTAGAGGCGCTAGGAGTTACGGTAGCCGCAGTGACGGCCGCTGTGCGGCGGGTTTTAAGCTAGTCGTTACGGGATCGTTTCGGTCAAGCTAACCTGTTTCGATGCACGCTCAAGTTGGCTCGACGGGGAGTAGGTTGGCTGGACGATTTAATTTGTGCTTCTAAGAGCATAGCCAGACGGTAACAGCTCAATGCGCCAGGCCGAGAGGGTACAGGGATATCCAAAATGAAAAATAAGAATACCGATGCGGTAAAAGCTCTCGACGACATTGATTTGGCGGCAAAACGTGTACTCATCCGCGCAGACTTAAATGTGCCAATCAAGCGGGGACAGGTCACCAGCGACGCGCGCATCCGCGCTGCAATGCCGACGATTGAAAAAGCCGTTA
>DJYW01000150.1:0-8024 GCA_002450255.1 Gammaproteobacteria bacterium UBA6968 | reverse complement strand
TTTCGACGAAGAATTCTCGTTGGCTCCAGTCGCTCTGCATTTGGCGGAGTTATTAGGGCGTGAGGTCAAACTTCTGCCGCGGCTCATTGATTGCTCAGGCGTGAAGGCAGGCGAAGTGGCTTTACTAGAGAACGTGCGTTTTCTTGAGGGTGAAACGGCGAATGAGCCTGCTTTGTCGAGACAGATGGCGGCCCAATGCGATGTGTTTGTTATGGACGCGTTTGGAACTGCTCATCGAGCCCACAGCTCCACCCACGGGGTTGCCGAATTTGCTCCAGAAGCTTGTGCGGGAACGTTGTTGCAAGGCGAGTTGGTAGCGCTGCAGACAGCACTGAGCAAACCAGCGAAACCCATGGTCGCCCTTGTCGGTGGGTCGAAGGTTTCGACCAAATTAGAAGTGTTGTCAGCGCTCGCAGATATTGCAGACGAGATTGTTGTTGGCGGTGGCATTGCCAATACGTTTATTGCAGCGGCAGGCTTCGAGGTCGGCAAATCACTTTATGAACCCGACCTAGTCGAGCAAGCGAAGGCTATTGCCGAGCGTGTCGCCGTACCGATACCGACTGATGTGGTGGTCAGCGCTCAGTTTGCAGAAGACGCGCGTGGCACCATAAAAGCCATCGATGCGGTCGGTGCTGATGATCTGATCCTCGATATTGGTCCTGTTACCGCTCGGGCATGGGCCAATCGCTTCGTACAAGCCGGAACGATTCTATGGAACGGCCCCGTCGGCGTTTTTGAGTTCGACCAGTTCGGGGAAGGAACGCGGGTGTTAGCAGAAGGCATTGCGGCGAGTTCGGCATTCTCTATTGCCGGTGGTGGCGATACCCTTGCCGCTATCGAAAAATATGCTGTCGCAGATTCGATCTCTTATATTTCCACCGGTGGCGGCGCCTTTTTAGAATTCGTTGAAGGCAAGGCACTGCCGGCCGTCGATATCCTTGCTCAGCGCGGTAGCGATTGACGGATTCCGGAGTGATGTGACGCGCCTTGAGTGCGAGTAAGATTGCACTCGTTGCAGTGGGCCACGCAAGGCGAGCGTCAGAATAGCCTGTTCGCTGGGCGTCTTAGGTTTAGCGCAATTCCACTTGCTAATCTGGGCTCAAGAGATAGGCAGCGATCGCAGTGCTCGGTCGAGAGGAGCCAACCGGTCAGGGTGCGGAGGCGTTGGCCGGATAGCTCGTGTTGTTAGTCAGTTACGAAAATAAATCGGAGAAAGACATGGCTTTGATAAGCATGCGCCAGCTTTTGGATCACGCGGCGGAGTACGGCTACGGCGTGCCTGCGTTCAATGTAAATAATCTCGAGCAGATGCGCGCCATCATGGAAGGTGCTGATGCAACGGATAGTCCCGTTATCGTGCAGGCTTCGGCTGGCGCGCGGAAGTATGCAGGCGCTAATTTTTTAAGGCACCTTATGCTGGCTGCCGAAGAAGAGTTTCCGCACATTCCGATTGTGATGCATCAGGATCACGGCGCATCACCCGCTGTGTGCCAGCGTTCTATTCAAATGGGATTTACCTCTGTGATGATGGATGGCTCGCTTTTGGAAGATCAAAAGACACCGGCCTCTTATGACTACAATCTAGAAATTACTGCTCGCACAACCGACATGGCGCACGCTTGCGGCGTATCGGTAGAAGGTGAACTTGGCTGCCTTGGTTCCCTTGAATCCGGTACCGCTGGGGAAGAAGATGGTGTCGGTGCTGAAGGCGTATTAAGCATGGACCAGCTCTTAACGGATCCGGAGCAAGCGGCAGACTTCGTTAAGCATACCGGCGTAGACGCGCTCGCCATCGCCATAGGCACGTCCCACGGCGCATATAAATTTAGCCGGCCACCAACGGGCGATATCTTGGCGATTGATCAGATAAAAGCGATTCATGGTCGCGTCCCTAATACCCACCTTGTGATGCACGGCAGCTCGTCGGTGCCACAAGTTCTGCTGGCGGAGATAAACGCACACGGGGGCGAAATTCCGGAAACCTACGGTGTACCGGTAGAAGAGATCCAAGAAGGCATCAAGCACGGCGTTCGTAAGGTAAATATCGATACTGACTTGCGCTTGGCGTCTACAGCTGCGATTCGTAAATTCTTGGCCGCAAATACCAGTGAATTCGATCCACGTAAATATCTTAAAGCATCGCAAGACGCTATGAAGGCCGTGGTCATAGATCGCTACGAAGCATTTGGCACCGCGGGTAATGCCAGCAAACTTAAACCCGTATCGTTAGATGTAATGTCGCAGCGTTATGCCGCTGGTGAATTGGTGCCGGTCGTTACTTAACGCTCGACCGCTTAGTGAGCGCTGGCGGTTGAACGCTGAGCGACGCGGACGAATGGAAAGTAGTCTTGAGAATCGCACTCGCTAAATCAAAGCGAGGTGCACGCTGGCTATACGGAGATAGCTATGAACTTAAGCCATGTTGTGAATGAAAATCAGATTCGTCTCGATGCAGACAGCCTGGCTCACTGGGGCAAGGATTGGACCAACGGTCTGCCTGTAGCGCCAAGTGCGATTGTTTTCCCTGAGTCAAACGCCCAAGTGCAGGAACTCGTTAGGTATGCGGTGGCTAATCAGCTGGCGTTGGTGCCTTCTGGCGGCAGGACAGGATTATCCGGTGGCGCCGTGGCAAGCCAAGGTGAAGTGGTCGTCAGTTTTGATCGCATGAATCAGATTCTTGATTTTTCACCCGAGGACAAAGTGGTTAAGTGCCAGGCAGGCACAATCACTGCAAATCTACAGGCCTTTGCAGAAGAGCAAGGCATGTTCTATCCAGTGGACTTCGCGTCATCTGGGTCAAGCCAAATTGGCGGCAACGTCGCGACCAATGCTGGCGGCATTAAAGTAATTCGCTATGGGTTAACGCGTGATTGGGTCGCAGGCCTAACAGCAGTAACCGGACGGGGCGATTTAGTCGCCTGTAACCACGGGCTGGTCAAAAATGCCACGGGCTATGATCTACGTCATTTACTCATTGGCTCTGAGGGTACGCTGGGTTTAATTTGCGAAGTAGACATGCGCCTTGCGAGTCAACCTGAGCCACAAACTGTTATGGTTTTAGGCGTGCCAAAGGTTGCGGATCTGCTGAGTGTGCTACAGCAATTTAGCGCTAAGCTGACTTTGTCTGCCTTCGAGTTTTTCTCTGACCTGGCGCTTACCAAAGTACAGCAGCATCGTAGCTTGCCTGATCCCTTAACAAGCCGCGTCGAGAACTATGCGCTCTTGGAATTCGACGAATCCGCGCTCGATGCAGCCGAGGCAGCTTTCTCGGAGTGTCTGGACAAAGGTTGGATAACCGATGGCGTGCTAAGCCAGTCCGCAGCGCAAGCCAAAGCCCTTTGGCAACTTCGCGAGGGCATTTCCGAAAGCATTGCCTGCTACACGCCGTACAAAAACGATTTGTCGGTCAGAATCGCAGACGTGCCAGATTTTCTTAGCGACGTTGATGGTTATGTGAGTAAAGCCTACCCGGATTTTGAGGTCTGCTGGTATGGGCATATCGGCGACGGCAATTTGCACTTAAATATATTGCGTCCTGATCGCATGTCGGTGGATGAGTTCTTTGCGCATGGGAATACCATGAGTCCGGAGATTTTTAAGCTCGTCTCTGCTCGAAATGGCAGTATTTCCGCTGAGCATGGCGTTGGATTGCTAAAACGCGATTATCTTGATTACAGCCGTAGTGGTGCTGAGCTCGATCTAATGCACGGACTAAAACAGCTCTTCGATCCCGCACATATATTGAATCCAGGCAAACTTCTGCAAAGCACTCACCAAAGCTAGTTTTACCCAAACTTGGTGACGTTAGCTCACGTGAGTTTGCGTTATAGCTGATGAACAGTTGTCGAGTCCGCGTACAGCACGACGTCGGCACTTTGAAATGCGAAAATACCGTTGCATAGCACGCCTGGCAGATCATTGAGTTTTGATTCCATCGCGAGGGGATCACTGACATCCAGGTTATGTACGTCTAATATCCAATTGCCGTTATCGGTGACCACGCCTTCTCGCCAGATTGGGTCACCTCCGAGCGCTTTTATTCGGCGTGCGACATGGCTTCGTGCCATCGGGAGAACTTCAACAGGTAACGGGTACTGGCCTAGTTTTGGGACAAGTTTGCTTGCATCAGCGATGCAAATGAAACGTTCTGAGGCGGACGCCACAATTTTCTCTCGCGTCAACGCGCCGCCTCCCCCTTTAATAAGCCGTTTGGCCGTATCGATTTCGTCAGCACCGTCGATGTAGCACTTAATGGTGTCTACGGTGTTAAGTTTGACTACGTGAACGCCCAGCTCTTCCAGTCTTCGTGTGGATGCGTCGCTAGAAGACACAGCTGCCTCAAAAGAGTGCTTGACGTTGGCCAACGCATCAATAAAGTAGTTGACGGTTGACCCCGTGCCTACCCCAACAATAGTTTTGCTATCTAGTTCGGGTTCGATTAGAGCCACCGCGGCGGCCGCAACCCGTCGTTTTAAATCATCCTGACTTGGTACGCTGATGGTAGCCTCCTGAATGTTGGTAGTGCTCTCCATTGAGTCAGTATTTGCCTGATAGGGCACAGCTGCAGCAAACACACAGAAAATGGTGCCCATGCTAGAAAACTATGTAAAGAAAATACTATCTTCCAAGGTTTATGATTTGGCGATAGAAACGCCTCTGTCGCATGCACCGCGCCTGAGTAATCGATTCGATACTCAAATCTGGCTCAAACGCGAGGATATGCAAAGCGTTTTTAGTTTTAAAATAAGAGGTGCTTATAATCGCATGGCGCG
Organism: Gammaproteobacteria bacterium UBA6968; assembly: GCA_002450255.1. Lineage (GTDB taxonomy): Bacteria > Pseudomonadota > Gammaproteobacteria > Pseudomonadales > Azotimanducaceae > UBA4421. The sequence goes on along the minus strand of DJYW01000150.1, from coordinate 3,249 downwards.
ACTAAGCGACGCGGAGCGTGAACGCGGCGTGATAACGGCCTCTGCCGGAAATCATGCGCAAGGCGTCGCTGCCGGAGCACAACATCTCAAGGTTCGTGCAACGATCGTAATGGGTAAGAACACCCCCAGCATTAAGGTTAATGCAGTTCGCGATCGAGGGGCTAATGTTGTCCTCTTTGGCGACAACTACGATGCTGCGGCCGGGCGTGCCAAGGAACTGGCAGAGCGTGATAGCCTAATCTATATCCCACCCTACGATGATGTCGATGTGATTGCTGGCCAAGGCACAATTGGTCTCGAAATCATGAATCAGCACTCGGAACCTCTAGATGCCATCTTTGTACCGGTTGGCGGCGGCGGCCTCATTGCCGGGATAACAGCTTATGTAAAGTACCTCTATCCAAAAACCAAAATCGTCGGTGTGGAAGCAGAAGGATCGGCGAGCTTGCATGCGGCTATGGCGGCCGGCCGACGCGTCAAGTTGCCGGCAGAGAGTCTTGATCTATTTGCCGACGGCGTCAGCGTTGCTCAGGTCGGCGCAGAGCCATTCAAAATCGCGCGCCGCTACGTCGATGAAGTCGTTGTCGCGAATGTCGACGAGATCTGCGCCGCAATCAAAGATGTGTTTGAGGATACGCGTTGTATGTCCGAGCCCGCCGGTGCGCTTGCGATAGCGGGAATGAAGCTCTACTTGGCCGCTCACCCCGAAATCCGTTCTGCGGTCGCTATCCTCAGCGGAGCAAATGTGAATTTTGATCGCTTGCGTCATATTGCCGAGAGAGCCGAAATTGGTGAGTCACGGGAGGCGATTCTGGCGGTCCAAATCCCCGAAAAGCGCGGGAGTTTCCTGCAATTTGCGAGAGCACTCGGCAGTCGTTCCGTAACCGAATTCAATTATCGCTATGCCGACGCAGATAATGCCTACATTTATGTCGGGCTGCGGACAGAGTCTTCTGCCGACCGGAGCATCGTCGCAGCGGGTTTAGATGATCGCGGTTACCAAGTCTTTGATATGACTGATAACGAGGCTGCTAAGGTCCATGTGCGTCATATGGTTGGTGGCCGTCGGCCGACCCCAGTTGGAGAGATCTTGTTTCGCTTTGAATTTCCTGAGCGCCCAGGCGCGTTGCTGCAATTCTTACGCGGGCTGGGTACCCGTTGGAATATCACGCTATTCCATTATCGGAATCATGGTTCGGCGTGGGGTCGAGTTTTGGTAGGTTTCGATGCCGAGAAGCAGGACGGCGTGATTCTTACCAAGCATCTAAAAAAAATCGGCTATCGATTCTGGCGTGAAGAAGGCAATGAAGCGTACGACTTATTTTTACGTTAACCAAATAGATTCACCGCAAAATAATTTTCAGGTAGGGGCGCGGTTGAAGTGCTTTTGTTGAGTGATTTATTTCGCGCAAAATCTCAAGCGCTTTAGATACCCGCGCTTATGTTGCAGCGTTCCGTTGACGCAAACTGCGAAGGCTATGACTTGGCGATTTTATCAGTGAAGGTCAGGAACTCGTGCTCGGTAACAACGGCATCCAGTTTTACGTCCCACGGTTCTGTGGGTAGATGCTTTGCTGATTGCTGGACCGCAAAAGCAACACCGATTAAGAGTGGCCTAGCGTCTGGTTCGAGCACGCCAAAGTAGCGGTCATAGAAGCCGCCTCCCATACCAAGTCTCGTGCCTGTTGCATCAAACGCGACCAACGGTACCAGCACGGCTTCTAACCTGTTTGGGGATACCGGTTCGCTGTTTTCTAAAACGGGTTCTTTGATGCCGAAGGTATTAACGCTGAGCGGTGTATCTGGCATATACGGATAAAAGTGCATCTCGCTATCGCTTACGACCGGCACATAGATCGATTGATCTTTTAGCCAGGCGTGTTTGAAAAAGCCTTGCAAAGCCACCTCCTCAGGCATCGCTACATAACCGGCAATGTGGGTCATGCCTTCGAGGGGATGGGCTATCAAACAATCGTTAATGCGTGTGTGGGCGGCCTGTAATTCACTCGCAATTTTGCGTTTTTGGCGAAAATGGATTCTGAGTTGTTGGCGTGAAACCATATGCCGTTCGTTTTATACCGTAAGAAAAAAGGTTCCCGGTGATGCCGCTGCTGGTTTGCCCTGAACCGTCGTGGTTCAAGGCGGAGAATCTTGTGCAACCGAAGGCGGCCCATCAGATTGGGTAAGCACACAGGCTACGCGAAGAAACTCCTGAGGTTTTTATAACGGCTCAAGGACTCGACCACTGGCGAGCATCCCAGGAACGCGAGGAGTATAACCAGATGTTGTTGGTTCCTACAGGCTTGCAAACAGGCAAATAGAGGAGTAAGCGCCGGTTACCGAAGTATGGACGCTGCGTTAGCCTTCTATATTCTAACAAAAAATATTAGCCAATCGTTTGCTTGATTAAGCCTTTGCCTAAAGTGAAAAAGATGAAAGCAAGACGTTCAAGCATAAGTTAGATACCTGGCAGAGTAGGATCTGCGCAATTGAGCAGTTGCCGAAATCGCCGCTGTTCTGGTTGTCCAGCACCGTCGCTATAAGTGCAGCTGCTTATGTTCTGATAAAGCGGAACGTATTTTGTCGGCCATTTTTTCAACCCGCTGATCTTGTCCGGATTGGGCGCTGGTGTTTTGACTGCGTAATGCGAGCAACTCGCTGGCCATATTTAAGCTAGCCATAACCGCGACCCGATCAAGCCCTACGACTTTACCGGTTGATCTGATCTCCTGCATTTTTCGATTTAGAAGATTGGCTGAAGCAGTCAGTTGATCGACTTCATCAGGCGCGCAACTGACCTGATACTCTTTGCCGAGGATTTCCACATTGATAGTGAGCTTGTCGTTATTCATTGGTATCGTATTGTTATGCCGAATGTGGCTTGACGCATTGTATGGGAGATTACTTACCGACCGCCAACGGGCGTAAACGTCTTTAACTTTGCTCAAGGGATTTTAGGCGTGCGATCATTGCTGTGACTTGCGTTTTTGCGAGTTCGTTTTTTTCTAGCAGTTTGGCGCGTTCAACAGACCACGACTTTTGCTGGGCCCTCAATGCGCGATTTTCTACCCCGAGGGTTTTGGTCAGCGCTACTAGCTCATCCAACTGTTGTTCTAATGCTTTTAATTGATCAGCTGCAATGGGGTGTGAAGCCGCTTCCGAATCGCTCATAGGGGTATCTGGTGTTTACATTCCTGTTGCGAGATAGTTTGCGCTGTTGCGCAAGCTTTTTGTAGCCCTTTACTAAAG
>DJYW01000064.1 GCA_002450255.1 Gammaproteobacteria bacterium UBA6968 | reverse complement strand
CGCCTTAGTTATTCGAGATTGAGATAGTCAATCCTAGATTCTATCTGTTAGCTTTTGCTGCACAGACATTGCAATCGATCAAGCAAACGCAACCGCTTAGATTCAGCAACACCACCACCTACAGTAGACGACAGCATGAACACGAAATTACACCCTAAAAAGGGTCAATTGATCTCCACTGCTTTCACGGCATGTTTCTCAATTTGTCTTGCAGGGAATGCTCTCGCCGCGACCTGGGGATACACCAAACACAATGGTCCTGACACTTGGCACAACATAGCGCCGATGTGCAAACAGGGCATGAATCAGTCACCAATAGACATCAGCGAAACCATTCAGTCTGACTTAAACCCTTTGGAAGTGCGTTATCAGGGGAAGCTCACTAACTTTTCCAACATTGGGCATACGCTGCAAGCGTCCTTCGTCGGCAACAATAGTGTAAGCGTCGATCGCGAGTCCTTCGAATTACTGCAAATGCACCTGCACACGCCGTCTGAGAACCTGCTAAATGGCAAACAGTATCCGCTAGAGGCGCATTTTGTGCATCAAAACGCAGAGGGCGCATTGGCGGTGATAGCGGTTTTTTATACAAGCGGCCGCGAGGCTAATGAGGCGCTAGACCGGCTCATCGCCATCATTCCAGCAGCGGGAGAGCAGATTGAAATGGCTACTTCAATCAGCCCAACTGACCTACTACCGAAGAATAAAACGTTCTTCCGCTTCAACGGTTCTTTAACCACCCCACCCTGTAGCGAGGGCGTACGCTGGCTAGTCATGAAAAATCAACTCGCTGGCAGCACGGCTCAAATCGAACGGTTGCAGAAAGTCATGGGGAACAACAATCGGCCTGTACAACCGCGCAACGCGCGGATGGTTCTTCACTAAAATTAAATGACGATAAATCACCATTGAATCATAGCTACCCTGCACGCTGGAAACAGACCGAAAGAGTCGCGTAATCCGACATAGGGCACGTCAATAAAAACCGCCTTATAACAACAATGCCAATTTAGGCAACACCGGTTTAGGCCACGCAGCGACAGGGCTACCGGTCTTTCTAGGGTGACCTACCGACAGCATTCGCTCTCTTCCTTACTTAATCTGCTTCGCGACAGCACAAACCAAGCATCCGGTAGATGGGTCTTTTTTCCGTAACTTTGTTGTGGTTTGGTATTAACAACCAACCACAAAGGAAAACTAAATGAAGACCACCAACGTTATCATCGGGATTGTTGTTCTGTTAGGCACCTTTCTCCTGTTTAGTAGTTTTGTCGTAGTCGATAGCGGACGCGTCGGCGTCGTGCGCACATTGGGTGCGGTCCAACCAGAGGCTCTGGAGGAAGGCTTTCACTTTAAAAAACCCTTTCTAGATACAGTTGAACAAATCGATGTACGACTTCGTAAAGCCGAAAACCAGGCAGGAGCCGCGTCGAAGGACTTACAAGTCGTCCAAACCCGAGTTGCGGTTCAGTACTCGCTTACTGCCGAAGTCACGCCGCTGACCTTCCAAAAAATTGGTCCCCGCTCGATTGTGGAGAGCACTCTGATCAATCCAGCCATTATGGAATCAGTCAAAGCAGTAACCGCGCGTTACACCGCCGAGGAATTGGTCACAAGCAGAGCCCAAGTCAAAAACAACATTCAGCAGGCGATCGAAGAATTCGTGAATACCACATTGGAACAGAAAGGCGTCACAGGTGCGTTGAGCCTGGCCAATGTGGCAATCACCGACTTCGATTTCTCGGCGGAGTTTAATCGCGCGATTGAAGAAAAGGTGAAGGCGGAACAAGAAGCACTGAAAGCGAAAAACGAAAAACTGCGCCGGGTAACTCAAGCAGAAGCTGCCGCAGCCGAGCGGGAGTTAGCAGCGGATGCAGAAGCCTACCAGATCGAAGCCGCATCAAGAGCGCGTGCAGAAGCGATCCGTCGCGAAGCAGAAGCTTTAAAAGATAACCCGGAATTGATTCAACTGCGGATTGCGGAGAAATGGAATGGCGCATTGCCTCAAGTCACCGGTGATAGCGCACTTCCGCTGTTGAACCTGGAAGCAATCGGCCGCAAGTAGCGGCAGATGCATTTTACTGGCGCAGCTTTGTGCGCAAACGCAGCATTTTGTTCACTCACTGGTCAGTGGCCCGCTTTCTCAGCAGCATCCTATATGCAGAGCAAGCGGGCTTCTCAATGCCTGAATTGTCCTTTAATCCAACCTGGCAAGCGCCAGCCACCTTTGTCGGCGCAATTGTTCCTAAACCGCCCGCCATCCAGCATTAAATGACGTATCCAGCAATGCAATTGCTTCCGAATCTGCATTAGTCATCGACGAGCGTCCCGGCTGCAACCTGCCGATCTCATGCGAAACGCGCCCGCCGAAAAGAATAGCACCCTGCCGCTAAGGTTGTTGGCTTCCGCTATCACGGGATATTTGTCACCCTGTTGCTGAGCCAAATAGATCTATCCGACTTCGACCCGAGTTATGTAACGGACGAGCTAGCTAAGCGACGGTCTAAAAGAAAGCCAAGGCTTTTAATAAAGTGTCAAGGGGAAGACAAAGGAGAGAGAACAAATTAGCACGGGCGCCGTGCCTATATTGGCTCGCCGCTTTGCCCACGACTTACGATAATCGCACGGCCGCCGGATGGCTTGGACATCGGGTAATTTGGTGGAGCCAGGGAGGATCGAACTCCCGACCTCGTGAATGCCATTCACGCGCTCTCCCAGCTGAGCTATGGCCCCGTAAAGGGGACGCAATGTTAGGTAGCTTGGTATGGGCTGTCAATCAGCAGGCGCTGCTTGGACCAATCGCGCCTGCGCTTGCTGATACGATTTCTCCAACCGCTTGCGCTCTTTGCCAGACACCTGCAGCACCTCCAAAGCATCACGCAAACGACTACGGGTTAAGTCTGCGCCAAGGAAAATCATGGAATCAAAAATGGGCAGTGATACACCCCGTCCACTAACTGCAACAAAAATTGGAAATAGGTAGTCGCGGACCTTTAACTCAGTCGCTGCGGCTAGGCCGTTGCAAAGTGCAAACAGCTCGTCGCGCTGCCAGGTTCGCATTTCGTCCATCGCCGCCAAGGTGTGATGCAAAACTGCGACCACCTGATCTCGCTGCAACGACTTGTGCTCGAAGTCTTTGGCGGCCAGACCGCGGCGATTACCCAGCAAGTAATCGACCAACGGCAGCAAATCACTGAGTCGCTCCGCGCGTTCCTGCACCAGCGGAATCAATTGCGCTAGCCGAGATTCATTTACCAGCCACGTACTAATCTTGTCGGCGTACTCCTGTGGCGCCAATTGACGTAAGTATTGGCCGTTCAACCAACTCAGTTTTTGCTGATCAAAAATGGGTCCGCCCGTCGAGATACGATCGACATCAAAAGCTTTGATCATGGCATCCAGCGAAAAGATCTGCGCCTCATCAGGCATCGACCAACCCATCAACCCCATATAATTCACCAGTGCCTCAGGCAGAAAACCCATATCGCGGTAGTAGGTGATGCTGGTCGGATTCTTGCGCTTGGAGAGCTTGCTTTGATCGGGATTGCGCAGCAACGGCAGGTGCACCAATTCAGGCATAGGCCAGCCCAAATATTGATACAGCAAGACATGCTTTGGAACCGAGCTAAGCCATTCCTCACCCCGCAAAATATGGGTAATCCCCATAAGATGGTCATCCACCACCACCGCCAAATGATAGGTCGGCATGCCATCAGCTTTCAGCAAAACCTGCATATCGATTTGCGCAAACGGGATCGTTATTGCGCCGCGCAACCGATCCTTAAAAACGCACTCACCGGTTGCCGGCACACGCATGCGTACTACACAAGCCTCGCCCGCTTCTCTGCGCCGCGCGACTTCCTCTTTAGACAGCCCGCTGCAATGGCCGTCATATCGGGTGGTTTGCTTCGCCGCCTGCTGCTCTGCGCGCACGGCGTCGAGGCGCTCCTTGCTACAAAAGCAATAAAACGCATCGCCCTGTTCGACCAACTGATCAACGTACTGCTGGTAAATCGCTTTGCGCTCACTCTGTCGATAGGGGCCATCGGGCCCGCCGACGTCTGGACCCGCGTCCCATTGCAGGCCGAGCCAGCGCAAAGAATCAAATATCGCTTGTTCCGATGTTGTTGAGCTACGCGCCCGGTCGGTATCCTCGATTCGCAAAATGAATTCACCGCCATGACTGCGAGCAAAGACATAGTTGAACAACGCCATGTAAGCGGTGCCCACATGCGGGTCTCCAGTCGGCGAAGGGGCAATGCGAGTGCGTACAGTCATCTTGGTTCCGAACTCCTTGGGGCGAGGCTGCTAGATTCGCTAATCTCAGCAGCCGTTGTGCAAAGTTGTTCAATGTTATGCAATGTTATGCTGTCGTTGCATCGGCAGGACGCTGCAGGCGGTTACAGCGTTGACGACTGCGCCCGAAGGCTTCGGTTTAGTCGTTGCGTTCGAGCTTGCTAATCAGGATGCCGACGGTGTCCTAGAACCCCATCTTTACGACATCTTCCGGGATCAAAGGATAAGAAATCCCGGCCCAGCGTTGCGCGACCCGGACGACCTGGCAGGCGTAACCAAACTCATTGTCATACCAAACATAAAGCACGACGCGGTTGTCTTTCACAATAAGGGCTTCGCCATCCAAGATGCAGGCGTGTCGATTACCCACCAGATCAGAAGACACCAACTCCGGCGAAACGCTGTAATCAATTTGGCGCTGAAGATTACTGTGCAATGACGTATTGCGCAGGAAGTCGCGTATCTCGCTCTCAGACGTATCCCGCCCTAGCGTGAGATTCAAGATAGCCAGAGAGACGTTTGGCGTCGGTACGCGAATCGAGTTCCCAGTCAACTTGCCATCCAACTCTGGCAACAGCTTGGCTACGGCGGAAGAAGCCCCAGTCTCGGTGATCACCATATTCAGCGGCGCACCTCGCCCACGACGGTTTTTCTTGTGGTAATTATCGATCAAGTTCTGATCGTTGGTATAGGAATGCACGGTTTCCATGTGGCCATGCACGACTTCGAATTTTTCATTCATGACCTTCAGCACCGGCACTATCGCGTTGGTGGTGCAACTCGCGGCGGCAAGAATGCTGTCATCGGCAGTAATCGCGTTTGAATTGATGCCCGCGACTATGTTTTTAACCCCGGTCTTGCCGGGTGCGGTTAACACAACTTTGGCCGCGCCTTTCGCTTTGAGGTGCTCGCCAAGACCCTCCTGGTCACGCCAAGCCCCCGTGTTATCGATGACGATCGCGTTGTGAATCCCGTATTCCGTGTAATCCACGTCAGCAGGACCCGAGGCGTAAATGATTTGAATGACGTTACCGTTAGCAATAAGACAATTATTTTCTTCGTCAATGCGGATCGTGCCGCCAAAGCCGCCGTGCACCGAATCTCGTCGCAACAGACTCGCTCGCTTAAGCAAATCGTCTTCGCCGCCTTCGCGCACGACAACCGCACGCAGGCGCAGCTGGCCGCCGCTACCGGTTTTCTCGATCAACAAACGCGCCAAGAGGCGACCGATACGGCCAAACCCGTATAGCACAATATCTTGCGGCTCGGCCAAAGGCGGTACATGTCGGCCAATGACTGCAGTACATTCCCGCTCGACAAATGCGTCTACATCAACCATGCCATGCGCACTTTCTTCCATGAATTTTATGGTTAGCTTACCCACATCGATATGACTTGGGCCCAGATCAAGCCGGCCCATTGCCTCAAGAATCGGATAGCTCTCAAACTCGGATAATTCGTTCATCGCGATCTGACGCACATAGCGGTGCGTCTTCATCAGCTGCGTCACGCTTTGGTTATACATTGCGCGTCCGTAGCAGTAGGTCACAACATTGCGGCGATAGAGTTTGCCGATTAATGGAATCATTGCTTCAGCAAGCGCTTCTCTTTCTTTCCAATCGGGGAAGTAGTCATTCAAACTTGGTAGCGGCACGGTCTCTCCTCAATCACCGAGTAATTGCTTTCCAGTAAGGGCTAAATATAGAGCGAGCAGACGGCGGCCCTTACTGAGGCGCGGTATTATAGGCAGGTGTCCCGCTGACAACCAGCCCGCCAAGGTCTAATTCGCCCTTCCGCACCCCGGCGACAAGACTCGTACAGGGTAGCAGCGAGGCAGACGCGACCAACCGGTATATCAAATATCTCGCCAAGCTGATCCGCATTAAGCCACCGCAACGTACTAACAGGGCCCAAGCGCCCGAATGGAGAAACCTGGCCGCTTATGGGCTGGCTCGCCGAAAAATACGGGGTTAGCGAAAACTCTGATTGATGTCTTCCAATGCGGCCGAGCCTGGGCATAGCTCTGCTTCGCCCAGCTCATTCAGAGGCCGGTCGGTGGTTTGCATAATGGTATGGCAGTCAGTTCCTTCCGAATCAACGTATAGCAGCCCGGTCACGACCTCGCCAGCTTCCTGGCGACGCTGCACATACGTCATGGCTCCGACCCGATCATGTGGGTCATAGTCGGCGTCTAATTTGTAAAGACGAAGCTTGCTGCCGTCTGGCATCGCCACGTCCTGGCGAGTGCCCTCAGCGTACTCGGCAGTAATTTCCGCATGCTCTAAAATCACTTCGGCGTTCACAACATTGCGCGAGTGCTCACGCACAAACTCATAGCTCTTGGTGGAACCATTGTGATTGTTAAAAGCAACGCAGGGCGAAATCACATCAATAAACGCCATACCTTTGTGCTGCAGAGCCGCTTTAATCAGAGGTACCAGTTGCTGCTTATCGCCCGAGAAACTGCGGGCCACGAAGCTGGCGCCAAGCTGCAAAGCCATGCTCGCCAGATCAATCGGCTCATAGAGGTTAGGCACGCCTTTCTTGCTGGTTGAGCCAACATCGTTGGTGGCCGAAAACTGGCCCTTGGTCAAACCGTAGGTGCCATTGTTGTCAACGATATACAGCATGTTGATTTTACGCCGCACGATGTGTGCAAACTGACCCAACCCGATAGAGGCGCTATCGCCATCACCGGATACGCCAATGGTATACAAATCGCGATTAGCCAAATTGGCGCCGGTTGCAACGCTGGGCATCCGCCCGTGAACCGAGTTAAAACCGTGCGATTTATTGAGGAAATAACTCGGCGTCTTTGACGAACAGCCGATGCCCGACATTTTCGCAAAACGATGTGGCGGCAGCGATAATTCGGCGCACGCCTGGACAATCGCTGCACTCACCGAATCGTGACCACAACCCGCGCAAAGCGTGGAAACCGATCCTTCGTAATCACGCCGGGTAAGACCGAGATCGTTTAATGGCAGGTTAGGATGATGGACCTTTGGCTTGGCAACAAATGTCATGAGCTGACCTCCGTAATTCTGGCCCGCTTGGAGGCGCTGTAATAGTCACTGATTTGACCCCGGATGGTGTCCGCAGAAATGGATAGGCCAGCGTAATAAAGGATCGGCACCAGTTTGGCTGGAGCGGTTTGTAGTTCGTTAATCAATAGCGTCCGCATTTGCGCGTCGCGATTTTGCTCGACGACAAATACCACCTCATGTTCCGCCAGGAATGCAGCCACTTCACTGCCAAACGGGAAAGCACGCACTCGGCAGGTATCTAACTCGATGCCCTCAGCGGCCAAATGATCTAGCGCTTCTGGCATCGGCAACGCTGTCGTGCCGTAGTACAAAACGCCTGCCGTGCAGCCCTGCCCACCCAAGTCCGCCTGAGGGACCAGTGTCTTAGCAGTATCCCATTTCTTCAGCAAGCGCTGCATGTTGCGCTCGTACTCATCTGGCGACTCGGTATAAGCGGCGAATTCATTACGCGACGTACCGCGAGTAAAGAAAGCACCCTTCTCCGGATGGGTACCGGGCAAAGTGCGATAACCAATCCCGTCGCCATCGACGTCGAGATAACGCCCGAACACTTCAGCCGCATCCAAGTCATCTTTGCTCAGCACCTTGCCGCGATCGTACTGCTTACCCTCTTCCCATACAAACGGTTCACTTAAGTTGTCATTCATGCCGAGCTCTAAATCGCTCAGCACCATGATCGGGGTCTGCAGCCGTTCGGATAAATCCAGTGCCGCAGCGCCAAAATCAAAACATTCTTTCGGCGTCGACGGGAACAAAAGCGGATGGCGGGTATCGCCATGGGAAGCGTAGGCCGCGCCAATCAAATCACTCTGCTGGGTCCGCGTAGGCATACCAGTAGACGGACCGGAGCGCTGAATATCCCAAATCACAGCAGGGATTTCTGCAAAATAAGCGAGGCCTAAAAATTCAGACATCAAGGAAATTCCCGGGCCGCTGGTGGCTGTAAACGAGCGCGCACCATTCCAAGCCGCGCCGATCACAATACCGATTGCCGCTAACTCGTCTTCTGCCTGAATAATGGCGAAGTTCTTGGTGCCGGTCTCGGCATCGATACGCAATCGGTTTGCATATTGCTCAAAACTTTCAGCAACCGATGTCGACGGAGTGATCGGATACCACGCACACACCGTTGCGCCACCATACAGGGTGCCCAATGCAGCAGCGGTGTTACCGTCGATCATTATTTGATCGCCCACCGCATCAGTTCGTCGAACTTGCAAAGGCAACGGCGCCTGCATGTATTGCAACGCGTAATCGCGGCCAATTTCCAAGGCGCGGATATTTGGCTCGATCAGTGCGTCTTTGCCCTT
>DJYW01000022.1 GCA_002450255.1 Gammaproteobacteria bacterium UBA6968 | reverse complement strand
ACCGACACCGACACCAACACCGACACCGACACCGACACCGACAGGATCAGCATGATGGATTTAACCGAGTTGAAAGAGACCTTCGCCCTATTTGAAGATTGGGAAGATCGCTATCGCTTTGTTATCGAGTTGGGTAACGATTTACCCACTTTGTCAGACGCCGATCGTATCGAAGAAAATTTGATTCGCGGCTGCCAGAGCCAAGTATGGCTTACCCATCGGCGACAAGGCGATTCTCTCGCATTTTCAATTGATAGCGATGCTCATATCGTGCGCGGCCTGAGCGCCATCGTACTAATCGCCATCAATGATCGAACCATCGCAGAAATCATTGAAACCGATATCGGCCAGCTATTCGAAGAGATCCAATTGCTCAGCCACTTATCTCCAACCCGCGGTAATGGCCTGCGCGCTATGATCGAGCGGGTGCAACGAGTTGCCCAGAATGCGGCGGCAGACAACAGCTAAGCGTCTATGCGCCTACTGTAGTTAAAGACTGAACCTGAGTGGCTTATAACGATGCAGCCCTTAAATCAGCACGTTGCATGACAAAGCGTTGAGCTAGCGATTTAAAAGCGACAAATTCTAGACCTCTAGCACAACGGCAATGCTCACTTACCGACTGCATCCCCTGAGCTTATTGATTCATAGGCTCCATCGATTTACCCCGGTCTGCGTCAAGCAGGGCCTGATAGCGCGCCCAATCAGCGGGCCAATCCACATCCCATAGCGTATCCGCTAGAGCCACCTTGCGGTTCAGACGCTGCGCCGCTGCAAGCGTCTGCTGCGTGACGACAGCGGTACCCCAATCTATCCCGCTAAAAATGTCAGGCACCTCACCACGCACTCCAACAAGACCGTAGCCACCGTCCTCAGCTGGCCCAAGCACCACGTCGGCATCATCCAGCAACGCAAAGCAGCGCTCTAGGTAAGACCTATCCAATGTGGGGCAATCGGTACCAATCACACAAGCCGCAGCTGCACCGCGCCGCAACAGTTGGTCTAGCGCATGGGCCATTTTCGCGCCCAAATCGCGCCCTTTTTGGTAGGCCAAGGCCAAGCCAAATTCCTCGCTCCACTGGCTGGCTTTCGTGTGAGTCGCACTGAGCCAAAGGGAGATATCTGGTTCAAAGCGTTGGGCAACTGGACGCTCAATAAGCCGCTCTAAGGTTGATTCGACCAAATGACAATGCGCGGCCAGCGCACCGGCCTCTCCCAACAGAGGTTGCAGACGTGTCTTGCAGTCACCCAGCACAGGTGCCTTGGCAAAAACAGCGACCGCATAAGTACGCCGGGGGTCGTTGTTAGCACTGTGATCTGTATGCTGCAGCACGACGGCAATCATCCTTCGTTGTTAGCAATGACGGCCATCCCATGACGGTCCAATTGCAGTTTCGGCAATCTGCGTAGCTAAAGCCGAATACGGCTTGCGGCTGCAACACTATAACAACGGCAGAGCAATCGTTGTCGCGATGGGTGCTAGAAGCGAATGCAATTCTCTACAAACCTCTGCCAAACCCAGTCCCTGTGTGCAGATGGCGCATTAGCCCGCACTGGCTATTTCGAGTAATACTCAGCGAAAAGGGTCGCCGCACTGACCCCGCGCGCGTAACGCCAACGGAACCGCCACATCCTAAAAATAGTGCGCAACCAACCCTGTTTATCCCAGCGCTGGCCGCTGGACTGCAAGCGAATAAACGGCGCTCGAAATGCTCCCGGTGCACTGCTGCGCAAGCGTCGACTGACTTCGATATCTTCCATAAGCGGTTGTGCTGGAAATCCTTCGATGCGAGCCAACAAATCGCGGTGAAAGAACATGCTCTGATCACCGGTACAGATTTGCGTCGCTCGGGAACGCCAATTCATAAGCGCAGCCACCAGGCCAAGCCCCGGGTGTTTGCCGGTCAAAAACACGTCAAAGCGACCCCAGATGGGTCGTTCAGGATCGAGACTAAAAAGCCAATCCAGAGCGGCGTGGGTGGGCCGACTGTCGCTATGAATCACCCAGATCCAAGTGCCGGACGCGGCCGCTATGGCAGCAGCAATTTGCCCGCCGCGGGATGGAGGCGATGTCACAAGGCGACCTGCGTGTGGGGTTCTAGCATTCAAGAAGTCGGCTAAGTCCGCATCGTGCTCATCGCTTGGCCGCTTACTCGGATCGGCCAATGCTGCGACACAAACCACGATCTCCACAGGCCAAGAAGCAAGCAAATGCAGCAATTCATAGAGCCTAGCGGAGTCTCCCTGATGCGGAATAACAATACTGAGTGCAGCCATGCTGGGGTCTGTTGGTCCTTAGTAATTTGTTAAGCCTGTGTATCGATCAGCAGATCAGGATGCAATCACTTGATCAGCCGTTGCTATGAGCCTCGAGATTATGCGTGCATAAAGTGCCGGCGCTATGCTACGGGACGACTTAGGTCCAATGCATGCGACTTTCGACTAGCGATGAGCAACCCAAGCTTAACGCAGAACCTAAATCGGGTTTCTCCTGATACGAGCGCGGCGAGTGAAAATCCGTCTTTCGTTTTGGTCTACCCTAAATAAACTCTCGTACTCCTGCGTCATCATTCCGGTTTCGTAATCTTACTGTCATGAATCCGCTCAACCGCTTCATCTACCGCAAATTTCCGGTTACTCTTCTGCCTCGATTTTGGGGAGTAGTTATGTATCAGCAGTATCGTGAGGCATGGGCCGCGTTAACCGCGCCAGGAGCAGAATTCGAAGTTGTCACCACCGTTGTTCGAGGGGTACCAATTAAAACCTATGCAAATGCGTTGCCCACCCTACGGGATGTTTGGCTGGCCACCGCGCCCTACGCAGATCGAGACTACCTGGTCTATGAGGACGACCGCTGGACCTATGCCCAGGCACACGCCGAGGTTCAATCGATTGGTAACTGGCTAATTCAGAGTGGTGTGCAACCTGGCGACCGCGTGGCGATCGCGATGCGCAATTACCCGGAATGGCTGCTGAGCTATTGGGCAACTTTATCCATCGGTGCGACCGTCGTCGGCATGAATGCCTGGTGGATCGGTCCAGAGATACTCTATGCATTAGAGGACTCTACGCCCAAGGTAATGATTCTTGATCAAGAGCGTTTAGCGCAACTGGAAGAGTCTCGTGACCAATTAGGTGACCTGAAACTTGTCGGCGTGCGCCTCCCGGAACCGGCAGTTGGGGTAACACCTTGGGCTGATTTGGTGGCACATCCTAAACCCCTGCCAGCGATCGAAATCGATCCAGATAGTGACGCCTGTATCTTCTACACATCAGGCACCACCGGTCGCCCGAAAGGCGCACAACTCACCCACCGAGGTTGCGTCTCTAACATTTGGAGCCTGCTTTTTTCCGCCGGTATGCAACGCCTACTGGCGGAACAAAAAGGGCTTATCGAACCCGGTGCCGACCCGGTCGTACCATCCGCTCTAATTACCACCCCGCTATTCCACGTGACTGCGAACAATTGCTCCGCTCACGGCGCCACCTTGGCAGGTGGCAAGCTGACCCATATGTATAAATGGGACGCAGGCGAAGCCTTGCGCCTTATCGAAAAAGAACGCGTCACAGCGATGTCCGGCGTGCCTGTGATGGCAAGAGAAGTCATCTCACACCCGGATTTCGAAAAAACCGATACATCCAGCCTGATGACCTTGGGCGGCGGCGGCGCGCAGTTGCAGCCAGATCTGGTCGCTAAAATTGATAAAACCGTCGCCACAGCCAGACCAAACACTGGCTACGGCATGACGGAAACCTGCGGCATCATCACTTCCATCGGCGGCGATCATTTCGTCGACAAACCGGAAAGCTGCGGCCCGGCAATGCCCGTCTTCGAAGCTAAAGTAGTGGACCCAGAAACACATGAAGAGCGCCCGGCCGGTGAGCCAGGCGAGCTTTGGGTACGCGGCGGCCACGTCATTCGCGGCTACCTGAATCGG
>DJYW01000051.1:27720-28160 GCA_002450255.1 Gammaproteobacteria bacterium UBA6968 | reverse complement strand
ACGCGCATGTCGACCTTCACGATAAGTCGTTCCGGCTCAGAAAGACTGTAACGCTCCGCTACTTTCAGCCCGGAGCTGGTCGACAAAATGACAAGCTCTGTGTTCTCCCAACCGGCGTAGATTGCCCAGGCACCCCGCTCTCGTTTGCCCCAGGTCACGTCACGATACACACCCGGTTCATGCTTAACGCCCATAGAGCGGTTACCCTGCTCAATCGTGATTTCGGTGGCTTCGAGCACCTGAAAGTCGTGGGCGACAAATGCCAGGCCGCCGCCCATCATCGCGTCCATGCCGCGGCCTCGCCCTTTCATCACAATTTGCCCGTTTTTACCTACGCCTGCGGGCAGGTCTAATCCTGCGCCCGCCTCCATAATGGCTTGTATGGTCTCCTGGCCAACGACTTCAATCGCTTGCCAGCGTCCGGATAAATCCACTGGCTG
>DJYW01000051.1:26975-27384 GCA_002450255.1 Gammaproteobacteria bacterium UBA6968 | reverse complement strand
GTCGGTTGCAGGCTCAATTTAGGTCCGCTGCATCCGACAAGTGCTAGCACCAGAATGGCCGCTAAATGGATATTCAGAGTTGGATGGCGCAATTGTGTATTTGGCATGGGCTCAATCTGCTAGATGTAGTCTTTGGATCAATCGTCCTAGCATGCGAAGTCATCCGCAGCTCGTAAAACCTTGCCTGACCATCCGGTGCGTCGCAACCCCGCATGAGGCTGACGACGCTCAATCTATGCTGCTAACCCGCTGTGAATCTTCGAAACCGCTGCTGCTGATCGAGCACAGCAGCGGTTTCGCTGACTAATTCATCCATGATGGTTTGAACTGGCTTCACTGCGTCGAAATAAGCAATGCTCTGCCCGGCGCCGGAATGTATTAGTGGTTCTATGTCATGCTCTTCTATAGC
>DJYW01000051.1:25305-26633 GCA_002450255.1 Gammaproteobacteria bacterium UBA6968 | reverse complement strand
CCAAGCAGGTCACCGACCAACACATCCTGATACGGCATTTTGAGCGGCTTGGGTGCGGCGTCGGAGTCCCAGGATTGGCTCCATTCAGTGCGCACCTGACGAAAAGGTTTGCCGCTTTCGGAACGAGTGATGACGGTATCCGCACTCCCGGCCGCCTTGAGTTTGGCTGTGTTGACGGGATGCATGTGGCCTTGGTGTTCTTGCGACAGCAACCAAGCAGTGCCGAGCCAAACGCCTTGGGCACCCATAGCCAACGACGCCGCAATATGGCGACCGGTGGCTACGCCGCCTGCCGCGAGCACTGGCACGTCACCGGCGGCATCGACTATTTGCGGAACCAACGAAAAGGTGCCGATAGGTCCGGTATGTGCGCCCGCGTCATAACCTTGGGCGACAAGTATCTCGACCCCCGCCTGAACCGCTCGAGCAACATGGTGCGGGCTGCCGATCAGCGCGAGCGTGGTTTTGCCACGCGCCTTAGCCTCTGCAACCACTTCTGGTGGTGCGCCAATACCGCAGGCCATCATATTCACGTCTGATTCCATAATGGCCTCGATCTGCGCTTGTTCGATTTCCGTGGAGCGGATAAACCGCGTCCGCATGCCCGGCTCTGTCGCTTCTGGCACTGCGAACTTTTCGATTAACCCTTTGACGAACTCGCGATGTTCATCCGGAATTTCTGCTTCTATTGCATCACGCGAGTTGTGTTCTGGCATACCTGGAGGCAGCACCAAATCGACACCAAATGGTTTGTCGCCAACTAAGGCTCTGATCTCTGCTAACTCGGCCCTGATTTCGTCAGGGAAACGACGGGTAGCGCCGTATACGCCATAGCCGCCTGCGTTAGTGATGGCGGCAACGGTTTTTATATCGTGCGCAAAACCAAAAATGGGCAACGCCACGCCCAAACGATCACAAATTGGTGTCCAGATACTGCTCACGCTGATTTCCCCTTATTGCTAAGCCTGTTTTTACGTCCTCTCTTTGCGCCGTTTCTTCGACCTACTCATTGCGGAGAGGTGCGAGTCCGCTGTCCCAGTGTCGATCGCAGAAGATAGCGGCGGCGGCACAAAAGTGAGGAAGAGTATGCCGTTTTAGCAGAGATTCGGCCAACCACCGCAGGGGATCTCACGGAGTTGGCCGATGTGAATGCACGCGTATGGAAGCGCCTTATCGGGGCCTACTTGAAAACAATGGCGCTCTTGTTTTGATCTATAAAATGCTGGCCGATGCCGGCAACGTCCTTAAGATCGTCAAAGTCACGAAAGGGTCCAACTTCTTTGCGGTAGGCGACAATCTTAGCGGCTCGACGCGGTCCGACGCCTTTT
>DJYW01000051.1:22671-25002 GCA_002450255.1 Gammaproteobacteria bacterium UBA6968 | reverse complement strand
CTCGACGCGGTCCGACGCCTTTTAACGCACGAGCCAGTTCCGCCACGCTCGCCTTGTTAACGTTGACCGGGCCAGTGGGGGCTTGTCTCGATTTCTTAGCTTTCTTACCTGCTCCCGTAGCAGTCTTCTGAACAACTTGCTTGCTGCTCGCTGAAGAACCACCGCCTTTGCGGGCACTTCGTTCAGCGCTTTGTCGCCACAAACGTAGCGTGTTTGCTGGCTCGACTCCGTATGACGCACTCTGCGAAAGCGGGCGCTTTGATGAGAGGACGCCCGCAAATGTTTCGTCCACCCCATTTAACCGATCGCCCGACATGTGAGACGAAAGCCCAGAGGGAAACAGCACGAGAGGCTGGTCCATGGTATTGGCTTGTACTGAGTACGCAAACGACCCGGCTAACGCTACCATGACGCTCAGCAGGCTGACCTTTGCGGCGAAACCCCGCTTACAAATCCGGGGGGAAGACCACCTGCGAATGTGGAACAAGGACTGGCTGTCGCCCGACAAAGCTTTGATGCGATTACGCCAACTTTTAGCATCGGGTTGCTGCGTCAGGTTAGGGTGCGCTCTCGCACTCGCCGCTCGTCTAAACCAAGCAGGCTTGGACCAAAATATTGCATTACCGTTCATAACGACTCCTCGTTGAATAGGATGATTCAACTTAGTCGAGCATTAACCGGCTGGCATCAGCCAATGTCGCAGAGGGGAACAGGCAGAGTCTCCTGCACAGGTAAGAAGAACTAAAATAAAAGGGCGTGCTTTCACTGAAGCTAGGCTAGGCGCCCTCATCAGAAGCAGGACCATAAGTCGCGACAGAAGTTGCCTACGCTATCGCCCCTGCCCCTTTTTTGACCTCGCGAAAGAATCTTTCTACGGAAACTACATTAGGCGCGGACCCACTAGGTAGAGTGCTTCGCGGAATGCGCTGATGTCACCTGATTCCTGGCACCGGATTCTGCCGCCGCGGTTAACATAGCGGCGGGTGTTGATGGATCGGGCGGGGTTTGCGGCTGCGCCTCGATCTGGCTAGCTTCACTCTTGCCTCGCTTACCTGGCTTCGTTTGCCTCAGCGATTGCTGCTGAACCTGGTCCACTGCTTTCTGCAGACGCCTGTTTGCGAACCGCAATCTGATATTCAACCAGGCGCCATAGCTCATGCCCAGGCTTAGCCCTATTACTAAGGCGATCAACAGCCACCAAAACGCGCTGAGTTGCGGGCTTTGCCAGCTTAGAAAGCGAAGTGAGATGCGCTCTTGGTCAACGGCGAGAGCCGCGAATACGAACAGGCTAAGGGCGACGAGTATGAGTGCTAACGCCTTGAGATATTTCATGGGTGCTGATGACCGATGATAAGGGTTGCAGCCAGGCGGCTCGATCAACCGGCGGCCGGGTCGTCCGTTTGCGCGCCAGCGCGCTCGCGAGCAAGCGCTTCATTAACCCGGTCTCGCAGCTCTTTGCCAGGCTTGAAATGCGGAACATGTTTGCCCGCTAACCCAACCGACTCGCCAGTTTTCGGATTGCGGCCTATGCGCGGTGCACGATAGTGCAATGAAAAACTGCCAAAGCCCCGGATCTCGATACGGTTTCCGCTCGCCAGGGTTTGCGCCATTTGCTCCAGCATGGTTTTCACCGCCAATTCGATGTCTTTACTCGAAAGCTGGGCGCTACCACCGGTTGTCTGAGCCGCAGCCATGCGCTCGATCAACTCCGATTTGGTCATGCTTTGATCTGTCATACGATCTACTACCAGGCGCCTGGGCAGGCTCTGGCGACTATTTTTGTCGCCAGGCCAATCGCAGGCCAGGGCTACTAACTTTCGCCCATTTGGTCGTTTTTCGCTGCTTTAATCAGATCGCCCAAAGTAGCCGCGCCCGGGCGGTCAACTTCTTGCTTCTGATGATCACGTACAGCACGGCGCTCGTCTTCAATATCCTTCGCTTTGACAGAGACATTGATGCTGCGCGTCTTGCGATCGATGTTGACGATCTTCACTTCGATGTCGTCGCCTTCATTCAGGATAGAACGTGCGTCTTCGACACGATCCACGCTGATTTCTGACGCCTTCAACTGTGCGGTAACGTCTTCGGCCAACTCAATGGTCGCTTCTCGCTGATCCACTGCAACGATCTTACCTGAGACAATGGTACCCCGATCGTTCGCTGCCACGTAGTCAGAGAAAGTATCTTGATCAAGCTGTTTAATACCCAGTGAGATACGCTCTCGCTCAGGGTCCACCGACAAAATAACTGTTTCGATCTGCTCGCCTTTGGAGTAACGACGAACAGCGCTTTCGCCGGGCTCGTTCCAAGAAATATCAGACAAGTGCACCA
>DJYW01000051.1:13555-22273 GCA_002450255.1 Gammaproteobacteria bacterium UBA6968 | reverse complement strand
ATACGGTCGTTCTTGCCGTGGTTAAGGTTGAACTCTTCCCATGGATTTGGACGGCATTGCTTAATGCCAAGAGAGATGCGACGGCGCTCTTGGTCTATATCCAACACCATCACTTCGGTCTCGTCACCAACAGAGACTACCTTGGATGGGTGGATATTCTTGTTGGTCCAATCCATTTCAGAAACGTGAACCAGACCTTCAACACCGTCTTCGATCTCTGCAAAGCAGCCGTAATCGGTGATGTTGGTAACCGTCGCCATAACACGTGCCCCTTCTGGGTAGCGCTTGACGATGTTTGCCCATGGATCATCGCCCAATTGCTTCATACCAAGGCTGACGCGATTCTTGTCGCGGTCGAACTTGAGGATGCGAACGTTCACTTCGTCGCCCACATTGACCATTTCGCTAGGATGACGAATACGCTTCCAAGCCATGTCAGTGATGTGCAGCAGACCATCAACACCGCCGAGGTCTACAAACGCACCGTAGTCGGTCAGGTTCTTTACAACACCCTTCACATCCTGGCCTTCTTGCAATGATGCTAACAATGCATCGCGCTCATGGCTGTTTTCTTCTTCTAATACCGCACGACGCGAGACCACCACGTTGTTGCGCTTTTGGTCGAGCTTGATCACCTTAAATTCGAGTGGCTTGCCCTCTAAGTGAGCGGTTTCGCGCAACGGGCGAATGTCCACTAATGAGCCTGGCAAGAACGCGCGGATCTCATCCACATCCACAGTAAAGCCGCCTTTGACCTTGCCGTTGATGATGCCGACGACCACTTCGCTCTTTTCACTGGCTTCTTCCAGCTTCTGCCATGATTCGGCACGGCGCGCTTTCTCACGCGATAGACGCGTTTCACCCCAGCCATCATCGACTGCTTCCATAGCCACTTTGACTTGGTCGCCGATGCTAAGGGTGCATTCGCCCTGCTCGTTTAAAAATTGGTTTTTTGGGATAACCCCTTCTGACTTGAGACCCGCGTGAACGACAATCCAGTCGGCTTCGATCTCTACCACCGTGCCGGTTACGATGGACCCTGGTGCCATCTCGATGGTTTGTAAACTTTCTTCAAATAGTTCGGCAAAAGATTCGCTCATAGTAATGTTTGTCGTCCAGCCATTTGCCCATTGCGGTGCAGGCCAAACTCTCCTGGTTAGTTTTGTTAAACAGCGGCGCAAGTTTCGACGTTCCACCCCAGCGATTACTGCCGGTAATGTTGTCTCGATTCTTACCTTTGCCCTTTTTCTGACTCAGCGATAAGTCAGGACGATCCATTTATACAGACGCCAGTTACAGAATTGAACTGCAAACCTGCCTACAACACTACTACAGTAATGTCAGCTATAGGCCGCCTGAACGAGAGCCAACGCTTGCTCATAAACCGCGTCAATCGACTGTTCCGTGGTGTCGATGACAACAGCATCAGCAGCGGGCTTTAAAGGTGCCACTGCGCGTTCCCTATCGCGCTGATCGCGTTCTTCAATCTGCGCAAGAAGGCCGCGCAAACTAACACTCAAGCCTTTGTTTTTCAACTGGATATAGCGTCTCTCTGCGCGCGCCGCCGGCGTCGCATCGAGAAACAGTTTGGCGCGTGAATCCGGGAACACCACGGTCCCCATATCGCGGCCGTCAGCAACCAGACCAGGCGTTCGACGAAACCGCTGCTGAGCCGCTAATAAAGCCTCACGCACCGGGCCCAGGGCGGCCACTTTCGACGCCGCAACTCCGGCTTCTTCGGTGCGAATCGTCAGGCTTAAGTCAGCGCCATCCACCCGCACCTCAGCGCCCCGAAACTCAATATCTATCGTCGCGGTAAGCGCAACCAACTCAACAACGTTGTCCGGGGCGATTTGGCGCGATTCGGCGACGCTGCCCAAAATTCGATAAAGTGCGCCTGAGTCGAGTAGGTGCCAACCTAATGTTTCTGCTAACCGCGCCGCCAACGTGCCCTTACCGACGCCACTGGGACCGTCGATGGTAACGACGGGAATTAGCGAAGATGCCTGATTCATAGACAACCTTTGGGCACTCGTTGCATTACTTTAAATCGGCATCCGATTTTGGAGTTTGGTTTGAAGTCGAGTCTGGATATTGGCCGCGCTTTTCTGCGGCGGCCTCAATCATAGACAGGGCGGCATCAGACTCACCGCTTTCCAGATGTCCGATAAGAGTCCGCAAGTCCGCCGAGAATGCCTTAGCTGCGCTTAACAAAGGTTTTCGATTTAAGCTAAAAATGCGTAGCCAGAGGGCCGGATGAGCGGCGGCAATGCGCGTGAAATCGCGGAAACCGCCGCCGGTAAAGGACAGGTGACTGACATCAATTTGCTGCATATAAGCAAAGGCTAACAGATGGGGTAAGTGGCTAGTCAGAGCGAGCAATTCGTCATGGGTCTCTGGCGTAAGTCTTTCGGTTTGCGCGCCCATGTATCGCCAACAGGCCTCTGCCAAAGTCAACGCATCCGCGGAAGTTGCCGCCGTCGGCGTCAACGCCACCATGGCATCCTCAAACAACTCTGCCTTGGCGGCACCGGGACCACTTTTTTCGGAGCCGCTAATCGGATGACAAGGAACGAAATTCGCGGGCAACGGTCCGTGCGCCTGAATATGCGCCAAGATCGGGGCCTTCACACTGGCCACATCCAACACGCATCCGCTGTGTTCACGCAAATGCAGTGCCCAGGTGTGTACTTGATCGCTAGGAATGGCGATAACCACCAAATCTGCTGCTGCGGGCACCTCGTCGACTAACTGGTCCACTAAGCCGAGCGCCAAGGCCTCCTGGCCGGTGGCAGCATCTGCCTCAATACCGTAAATCTCGTCCGCCAGGTTATTGCGCCGCAGCGCCGCGGCAAAGGAACCGCCGATAAGCCCCACGCCAACAATAGCGACTTTAGCAAGCGGCTGGCCTTTCTTCACAAATGCGTCAACAACCGGTTTCACAGCGCCGCCGGTGTACGCGTTGGCAGATGGACCGCTGGGTGCGGACATTGAGCAGAGGTCACAGTAACCTACTGTTGTGCCGAATGTTGGGCGTCGGCTTGCGTACTCGCGAGCGTTGTACGCACAGTTTGCAGCGCATCGATAAAGCGCTGGTTTTCTGCCGGCAAACCAATGCTGACCCGAATGTGATTCGGTAAACCGTATTCCGCGATTGGACGCACGATCACACCTTCTTGCAGCAGCGCCTGAAATAACGTCCCACCTGGCACACCACAATCGAAACTGATGAAGTTGCCCACTGAGGGAATGCAGTCGTATCCCATCGTCTCTAGAGCCGTCCGCATTTGCCGCAAGCCCGCCGCATTCAGTTGCTGGCTTTCGCTAATGAATTCCTGATCCTGTAACGCCGCCAAAGCCGCCGCCATGGCGATGGCGTTAACGTTGAACGGCTGGCGCACGCGGTTCAGGAGATCTGCCAACTCTGGGTGGCTCACGCCAAAGCCCAAGCGCAAAGCGGCTAAACCGTGGATTTTAGAGAAGGTTCGAGTGACCAACAGATTGGGATAGTCGCTAAGTAGCGCGAGGCCGTCCGGATATTCGGGGTCATCCACATACTCAAAATAAGCTTCGTCGAGTACCACCCAAACGTGGGCTGGTACCTGATCTAAAAAGGCTTTCAGCGCATCCCGCTTAACCCAAGTACCAGTCGGATTATTAGGGTTGGCCAAAAATATCACACGGGTTTTCGGCGTAATCGAGGCGAGCATGGCGTCAAGGTCGGCGCCATATCGGTTGTCCGGCGCTTGACTAGCCGGCGCGGTCACCAACGTGCCACCACAGCAGGTAACCGCGAGGCGATACACCACAAAACTGTGTTCCGCCACAATCGCTTCAAAACCCGGCTCTACCGCCACCCGCGCCATTAAGTCCAAAACGTCGTTGGAGCCGTTGCCCAGCGTGATTTGTTCTGGTTGGACGCCAAGATGTTGAGCCAAGGTGGCTTTCAGCGTATAGCCGCCACCGTCGGGATAGCGCGATAGATCGGTAGATGCCGCGCTAATCGCCTGCTGCACTCGCTCGCCCGGACCGCGAGGGTTCTCGTTGCTGGCCAGCTTAACAATGTCGGTGAGGCCCAGTTCCCGCGCGACAGCATCAATCGGCTTGCCCGGCTGATACGGATTGAGTGCGGCGATATTCGCGTTAACTTGATGCAGTAATTCCATGTCTTAGCTCTGGTGTGGCTCTCTTTATAGGGCGCTTTTTCTGGGGTTTTTATGTCGTTCTATTGTTTTCGTTCTGTTTTTTGAGTTTTAGGTGGTTCTTTGTATCAGGTGCCTGTGATGGTGAGCGAGGGGTCAGGCGGCTCGTGTAATTTAAACGCGGCCGGCCTTGGCCTGGATCATCTGAGGCACAACGCTTGCTTGGGTTGCAACCGGTTGCAAGCGATTGCAAGCGGTTGTAGACGGTTACCACTAGCGTGACGCAGCCCATGCCCTCTGGCTAGCTAGAGGACTTTATCGCCTTAGGGTAAGACCCCAGGATGCGGACTTCCAGTGCCACTTCGCGAATCGCAAGAATAACGCCTTGTGCGCTAGCGTCGCTTTCATGTCCATCGAAGTCGATAAAGAAAACATACGACCAGTCGCCGGATCGGGCTGGGCGGGTTTCGATGCGTGTTAGCGAGATACCGTGCTGTTCGAACGGTGCCAACACTCGCAGCAAAGCACCGGGTTCATTGCGCACCGACACCAATATTGAGGTTTTGTCATCGCCACTGCTGGCCACGGTTTGCTTGCCAATCACCAAAAACCGGGTTTTGTTATCCGGTTGATCTTCAATACATTCAGATAAAATGCGCAGACCATACCGTTCCGCCGCCATTTCGCCAGCAACGGCAGCAATATCGGGACGCGCGGCCGCCTGTTTTGCCGCCTCAGCATTGCTGGCCACGGCTATCCGCGGAATACCTGGATGGTGTTGGTCCAGCCAACCTCGACATTGCGCGAGACTCTGCGCGTGTGAAACGATTTCAGCTATCGGTTCTTGATGTGCCTGATGACGTAAAAAAGCGTGATGAATAGGTAGTTCCACTTCGGCACAGATGCGCACTCGCGCACTCAGGAAACAATCCAGGGTGTGGTTGACCATACCTTCTGTGGAATTTTCCACCGGCACCACACCGTAGTGCGCGCCGCTAGACGCCACTTCGCGAAACACCTCATCGATGCTCGCCATAGGCACTGTGGTGGCAAAGTGGCCGAATTGTTTAATAGCCGCAGCTTCGGTGTAAGTCCCCTCTGGGCCGAAATAAGCCACTTTGAGAGGCATTTCCATATTCAAACAACAGGAAATCACTTCGCGGAAAAGTCTGGCAACATCATCACCAGCAAGCGGACCGGTATTTTCCTGCATGAGACGGTTTAAAATTTGCGCCTCGCGCTCGGGCCGGTAGAAGACCGGTAGCTCTTGTTGCAGCTCGCTTTGTTTGACCACGCCAACTTCCAAGGCACATTCTGCGCGATCGTTCAGCAGACGCAATAACTGGCGGTCGATTTGGTCAATGCGTTCGCGCAGCGATTTTAATTTGTCTTCATCCGTGCTCATTTTCAAATTCGCTCATGTACGCCACTAATGCTTCTACCGCCGCCAAGCTAACCGCATTGTAAATGCTCGCACGCATGCCTCCAACGCTGCGATGACCTTTCAAATTAAAGAGGCCGCGCTCTTCTGCCCCTTGCAAGAAAGCAGCATCTAAGTCTGCATTGGCCAGTGTAAATGGCACATTCATGGTCGAACGAGCATTAGCCACAACAGGCGCATGATAAAAATTGCTGGCCTCTATCGCATTGTACAACGCGCTGGCTTTCGCCTCATTCAGCGCTTCAATGGCAGCCAGTCCACCCTGTGCCTTAGCCCACTTAAACACGAGACCCGCCAAATACCAGCCATAGGTAGGGGGCGTATTGGACATTGAATCAGCTTCGGCCTGCACAGCAAAGTCGATAAAGGTCGGGGTTTCAGCGCGTGCAGTGCCGCACAAATCCTTTCTAACGATGATTACCGTCAAGCCTGCCGGACCGATATTTTTCTGGGCGCCGGCATAGATGAGGCCAAACTGATTCACATCCACTGGCCGCGAAAGGATGTCCGAAGACATATCAGCAACCAGTGGCACGCTGCTATTTGGGAACGCTTTGAACTGCACGCCGCCGATGGTTTCATTCGAGCAAATGTGCAGATATCGGGCGTTGTCGCTGAGCTGCCAGGACTCTAGCTCTGGGATGTAGTTGTAATTGCTGTCTGCGCTAGAGGCTGCAACGTTAACGTTGCAATATTTGCCCGCCTCTTTGATCGCTTTTTTCGACCACGAACCGGTATCGACATAATCGACAATGTCGCCGGACTGGGTGAAATTAAGCGGGATAGACGCAAATTGCCCAGTCGCGCCACCCTGTAGAAATAACACGTGGTAAGCGTCGGAAATGTCAAACAACTCGCGCAAGTCAGCTTCGGCTTGCGCCGCAATATCAACAAATATCTTGCTACGGTGGCTCATCTCCATGATGGACATACCCGATCCGGCATAATCCAGCATTTCGTTTTGGGCTTGCTCTAAAACTTCGGTTGGTAAGGCTGCCGGTCCGGCGGAGAAATTAAATGCGCGTGCCACTGTGGTCTCCCAAGTAAGGTATCGATTGCTGGTCACAATAACCAAGCTGACATGAAATTCATGTTGGGCGAATTCAGTTAGGAAGCTGCGTCAGACTCGTCGTCAGGATCAACGCTTTCCGCGATGCGCTCGACGCTGTTCAATAGCTCACCTTCTTTGAGATTGATTAGCCGCACACCCTGGGTGTTGCGTCCCACCAAGGATATTTCATCGGCGCTGGTACGCACCAACGTGCCCATATTAGAGATCAGCATCAGCTCATCGCCATCAATCACCTGCACCGCGCCAACGAGTCTGCCGTTACGGTCACTGGTTTGCATAGCAATCACCCCTTGTGCGCCTCTTCCGCGCATTGGGAAGTCAGCGAGCGGCGTGCGCTTGCCATAACCATTTTCACTGGCCGTCAGCAAGTAGCCCGCGGCGCTTGGCAAAAGCAAAGAAATCACTTTTTGACCCGCCCCTAGTTTGATACCCCGCACCCCTTTCGCTGAGCGTCCCATGGCACGTACGTCTGACTCTTTGAAACGAGCCGCTTTCGCCGCGTTTGAGCACAACATGACATCGCAACTGCCATCGGTGATGGCCGCGCCGATAAGGGTGTTGTCCTCTTCCAAGTCCAGCGCAATTAAGCCACTAGGACGAGGCCGGGAAAACTGTTCTAACGGCGTCTTTTTAACCGTGCCATTCGCGGTTGCCATAAAAACAAAATGGTCCGACGCATATTCACGAATAGGCAGCACAGCAGTGATGCGCTCGCCGCCGGCGAGCGGCAACAAATTGACCATAGACCGCCCTTTCGCACCGCGACTACCTGTCGGAATCTGGAACACGCGAAGCCAATAAACCTTACCCAGGTCCGAGAAGCACAGCAGCGTGTCGTGAGAATTGGCAATAACCAAATGCTCAATAAAGTCTTCGTCTTTCACCGACGCCGCGGCCTTGCCACGCCCGCCGCGGCGCTGCGCCTGGTAGATATCCAGCGCCTGGGTTTTGGCGTAGCCCTGGTGAGAAATGGTTACTACCAGATCCTCTTCCTCGATCAGATCTTCGTCGGACAGATCCTGATGGCTGGTAACGACTTCAGTGCGACGCTCATCACCATAGGTATCCCGAATGGCTTCCAGCTCTTCATGAACCACAGAACGCAGGCGCTCATGCGAACCGAGAATGTCGAGCAGGTCAGCGATCTCATCCACCACGCCCTGATAATCTTCCATAAGCTTGGTTTGCTCCATCGCGGTTAGACGATGCAGCCGAATTTCTAAAATAGCCTGAGCCTGCTCTTCGGTAAGCCGATACAAACCGTCGACAAAGCCATAGGCTTCGCTCAACCCTTCCGGGCGACAGGCATCAGACCCTACGCGCTCTAATAGCTCGAACAGAGCGGAGGCTTCCCAACGACGTGCGATAAGCGCCTCGCGAGCATCTGCTGCCGAAGGCGAGCGCTTAATTAACTCAATAACCGCGTCGATGTTTGCAAGCGCCACCGCCTGCCCTTCGAGGATGTGGCCACGCTGACGCGCACGACGCAAAAGATATAAGGTACGGCGGGTCACCACCTCTTCGCGATGCGAGAGAAACGCCTGCAGCATTTGCTTGAGATTGAGCACTTGCGGCTGGCCATCCACCAACGCGACGCAGTTGATACCGAATACCGTTTGCAGCTGAGTTTGGCTGTACAAGTTATTAAGGATGACCTCTCCAGAATCGCCGCGGCGAATCTCAATCACCACGCGTAAGCCATCTTTATCCGACTCGTCACGCAGTTCAGAAATGCCCTCAATGCGCTTCTCTTTCACCAGCTCGGCTATCTTTTCGATTAGACGAGCTTTATTCAGCTGATAAGGAATTTCGTGAATGATGATGCGTTCACGGCCGTTACTCTCGACCTCGACCTCCGCTTTGGCGCGAACGTAGATACGACCGCGACCGGTGCGATAGGCCTGCACTACACCTGCGCGTCCATTAATGATGCCGCCAGTAGGAAAATCCGGCGCCTGGATGTGCTCCATCAGCCCATCGATATCCAACTCCGGGTCAGCAAGCAATGCCAGACACGCATTAACGACTTCGGTGAGATTGTGCGGCGGGATATTGGTGGCCAT
>DJYW01000051.1:0-13235 GCA_002450255.1 Gammaproteobacteria bacterium UBA6968 | reverse complement strand
ATATTGGTGGCCATGCCGACGGCGATACCAGAACTGCCGTTGACCAACAGGTTCGGAACGCGCGTTGGCAATACTTCGGGCATCGAGAGTGTATCGTCGTAATTCGCGACGAAATCCACCGTGTCTTTATCTAAGTCGGCAAGAAGTTCCGAAGCGATTTTCGCCATGCGCACTTCGGTGTAACGCATAGCCGCCGGAGGGTCAGCGTCTATAGAGCCAAAGTTGCCCTGTCCGTCGACCAATAGGTAACGCATGGCGAAATCCTGAGCCATGCGTACGACTGTTTCATAAACAGCGGAGTCACCGTGAGGGTGGTACTTACCGATAACATCCCCGACCACGCGGGCTGACTTGACATAAGGTCGATTGTACACGTTGTTGAGTTCGTTCATCGCGAATAGTACGCGCTTGTGTACGGGTTTTAGGCCGTCGCGCACATCCGGCAGGGCGCGGCCGACAATTACGCTCATGGCGTAGTCTAAATAAGATTGGCGCAGCTCGTCTTCAATACTAACGGGCTGAATGTCGCGAGTGTCCCCGGGCAATTCGTCAGACATAAATTTCGATTAAACCAGCAAAAGCTAAGCCTTGGATGGTATCACATAGGAACGTTCGGCGACGGATTTAGGCAATATATTTAGGCTTTATTCGCGTATAAATTGACGGTGTTTCTATGCCGCTTTTTGCCAAATAAACGCTTTAGAATTGCGACGTTTTTAAGGTTGCTGGCGAGGGCGTTTTTTGCAGCACGGCTACTTGAGGGAAAATCTTGGCGATGCGATAGATCGTAAACAAAAAGACGCGGGCAATTACTGCCCGCGTCCACTTTTAGTGGGCCTTATAAACTAGGCCTTCAACCTTGTTATCGCTACTCTGAGGGCTACTTAGCAAAGTTATACGTCATCTCCAAACCGTACATCCGTGGTGAGGTCACCCCGGCAGATCTCCGGAAAAACTCGTTTTGACCCTCACGCACTACTTGCAGTACTCCGATGTCGTTCATGACGTTGTTTATAAATCCGGTTACCACCCAACTTTCCGAACCTGATGTCCATGAGGCTCGCAAATCCAGGCGTCCGTATGCATCTGCCATTTCCCGCTTGCTCTCAAACGGCGAGTAATACACTTTGTCTATCCAGCTGTATATGCCCGACAGTTCCAACTTGGCGCCTTCGCTGAGCATAAATTTGTAGGTTCCCCACAGATTAGTTTTGATTTCTGGCATCTGTAAGACCTGGTTGCCTTTAATATTCAGACGCAGCCTTTCAAAGTCTGGATACAATGACGACGGGCGCTCATTGTTGGCGGGATCAATTGCGTAATAATCCTTAGTGTATTCGCTCGGCGTATAACTCGCGCTCATACCCAAGGTAAACGCATCGGTAGCCAACCACAGCACTTCAGTCTCTAATCCTTGAATCTTGGCGCCGGGCACCGCGACGACGGATGTGGTGTATCCCCCAATGCTGCTGACTTCTGTGACGGTCGTATGGATGTGCTTGTAGTCGTAATTATAGGCAGACGCGTTGATCTGCAGGGTATTGTCCATAAACCGACCCTTTAAGCCCATCTCGTAAGAAATCAATTCTTCCGGTTGATACGTCGGCGTATTGCTAAAGAACACGAGATTGTAGCCGCCGGAGCGGTATCCAGATGTGATGGAGAAGTACATCATCACATCATCATTGATATCCCAGTCCAAATTAATTCGCCCGGTGGTCTTGGTGTCTTTGCGTTTAAACGGACGATAAACACTGAGCGCATAGGGTACGCCACCATTGGTGACTTTAGACGTTGGTTTATTTAGCGCGCCCGTGCCATCGTCGACTAATCCTCCGTTCACGCGGTTAATGGCTGCAAGCCCCCCAAACAGAGTCATAAGCCCATTGTTGGGGCCACCAGTCTCAGAATAACGCCATAGGTTTTCTTCGCCCTTGACTTCATCCGACGCGTAACGCAAGCCAAGCGTCAGCGTAAAGCGTTCGGAGAGATCCCATGCACCCTGGCTATACGCGGCAAACGCTTTTCGGTCTGTTTGCGTAGCGTAGAGTAAATCAGATGCCACAGTGCGCGGTCCGTGCGTCACATCCAGAGCCCTATCTGTACCGTTATCTCCATACCAGCGACTGGTTTTTATATTTAGGGCAGCAGTAGTTCCATCGGTTAACGAATAGTTGGGCTTACAGGATGCCGCCGCGTTGGCGCCTTTACAGGCATTCTTAGCGGTATATAAGTTCACCATTGGCGCACCTTGAAAGGCGATAGTTGAGAAGCTCAAACCCTCTAAATTCGCGTTACCTAGCAATTTAGCGGCTGCAGCCGAGAGCTTGGTCTTATCTTCGTATTCGTTGCGCATGCGATCTTCGCCAATTGATGAGTAGTAATCACCGCGCTGATCAATTATCGCATCGTAGAAAAAGATTCCGGAGGTCAGATTGAAGTTTTCGTTGATGTCGTAAAACATCTGGAATTCATGAGAGCTGTATTTAGCTTCATGGTTTACATAAAACTGCCGATCGTGATACTCACTAGCGGTATTGTCATCGTCAGTGGTGCGCTGGTAGGACAGCTTATTGTGGCCATAAATGTACTTAAACGTCATTTGATCATTAGCATCCCAACTCACCGTCATTTGCGTGCCACGCTGGGTAAACAATTCTTTGTTCGCACCATTCGTCGCAGCGCATAGGTCCTTCCCATCAATCTTGCCTTCAAATACGCAATTGTTGTAACGCTTGGCGCTCGCAGCGCTCGTATTGTTGAATCCATCTAAGGACGCCGCCGCGTTCTGGAAACCATTCGAATTGATGAAGTCGATTCCCGGCCGGTTTCGCTGCGCCTGCTCGGCCTTGCCTGTTAGCGGATTGGTAAATGTGAGAATCGGTTTGTTCGAGTCATACCAGTTATTTTCATCATAATTCGCTACAGCCGTGTTTTTCGTATCGATCCGGCGATAGCCCGGCACCAACGCATCGGTAACGCGAGACGGTTTGCCTTCCTCATTGAGAATGACCAGACCACCACCGTTACCGCCACCAAAGCTACGATCAATTGTCATCCAGTTTTGGCGAAAGTCGACTGTTAGCGTATCGGTGGGATTCCATTGAAATTGGGCAGCAATATTGCGTGTTCCCAAGCCATCAATGTCTTCGCCTTTACCGATCTCTTCAATAAAGCCATCACGATCTCTCAAGCTGAAATTTATACGACCGGACAATTTGTCCTGAATGAGCGGCCCGGAAAATGCGCCATAGTATTCTTGGGTACCAAAGTTTCCCGCAATGGCTCTCACCGCACCCTCAAAGTAATCTGTCGGTTTTTTATAAAGAATGTTCATCGCGCCGCCGACAGCATTACGGCCATACAAGGTACCCTGTGGACCGCGCAACACTTCGATGCGCTCAACGTCCCAGAACGTCGCTGCAGTAGCTGTCAGCAAATCTTCGGAATAAACCCCGTTCATATACGTTGCCACGCCCGGGTCGCCACCAAGTGCGCGAAAGTTACGACCAACACCACGAATGGTTGCGTCGTAAGGTTGGATAGTCGTCGCTGGGACGAAATTTTGCAGATCTTCCTGATTACGAATCCCGAAATCATCGAGGAAATCGCCGGTCAAAGCCGTAATCGAAATAGAAGTATCTTGAATAGAGGCCTCGCGCCGCTCAGCAGTTACCAAAACCTCCTCAATCGTACGCGCCTCTGCTGCGTAAGATGAATCTGGCATCACCGCTCCCAGTACCAACAGCAGGCTACTTACCGCTGTAGCAACCCAGACACTACTAAAGTGCCGACGATTTCGGTGGATTTTTTGGCGGCGATCCTCGCGGCCAACAAACATTACAAAAGTCACGAAAGTGACAATAGCTTTCTTCATGTTCCTCTCCAGTACATGTTCATCTCAAATCCAGATGGTTGAGCTGCTGCGGTCTTACGCCTGCTTAAGCAGATTCCGAGGATCCTAAAAACAGAGCACAAAGAACCGACGAGTAGCCCACGAGCAACACGTCGTTCTGGAGTGATATCAAGGACTTGTCCTGCGTGATGGTGCGCGGTGCAGTGCCAGCTCAAATTCTCCCGAGGGGCTCCCCATAGAGTAATTGTTCGATTTATCCAACCTCTCGAACGCAAACCTGCTAGAACATCAGCCAATTAACACCTCCCGCCAGACGAGCAACGAGTATTTGATGACCAACGGACCTAAACACCGGAAAAGCCATAAGCTTGATTTTTTGAAAATACTAGCGGTGCGGATTTAATGGATGAGCACAGTGATGCCCATGCGGGAAATGAGATCTTTAGAATTCTGGACCAATCTTGCCCGAGCATTCTATCGAAGCGATCGAATTCGCTAGCTCAGAAATTATTGGGACGAAAACAGCTATTGCTGATTGTTGGTACAACCGGCCCCGACAGCAACATGGCCTAACTCCGGCAGCGGTAAATAGATCCAAAGCAGAATAAGACTCGCAACCTTAGAAACGCCCCCTCGACGATAGGTACAACAATTGAACTCTGCTTTACCCTCGATACTCACTCGCAATCTATAGTTTCCACTAGCCGTTCACCATCTCTTAGGCAAAGTCCTGAACAGGCTCGAGCATGATCCTTGACATTAACCCTGGTTAAGAGAATGAAAATAATTATCGATCTAGCTTCTTTAACTAACAATAAATGTATGCTCTACGTTCGCTTTTTTAACTTTAAGAGACTGAGAGCAACCCATTTGACACTCTGCATTTAAGCTTCTCACTCACCGCCTTGCTGAGCTGGATACCAGTAACCACTCAAGCAGCTACGGTTGAAAGAGCCGTCGATCCGAGCACGAACAGTGACGAGGCGATGCGGGTAATTGAATAAGTTGTTGGCCGCGGGGTCCGGCAACGGCTATACAATACTGCCGCATTAAAGGAGGTTATCTTCACAAACGTGATCGTCGACACGCGCCGAGCGGTAAGCCTTTCCGAAGCGCTTGCCGCTTCTCCAAGCGTCCGCATCACTAACGCATGTTCTATGTGCGGCGTCAAACGCACTATGCTCACTAGCATGCGGGGCGAGCATTTCACCACACCCTTCTGACTTCCCCGCCGCACCGTTATACTCCTCCTATGGATACAGTAGATACCCTTATTTTTGCCGGTTGGTTGCTACCCGTCGCGCCGGAAAACATCGCGTTAACCCAATACGGGGTCGCGATAGCCAATCAGCGCATTGTTGCTGTCGAGCCGAATGAGACCCTGGCAGCAAATTATCAGGCCGAGCAGCTATTCGATTTGCGCGATCACATTGTTTTACCAGGGCTGATCAATGCGCACGGTCACGCGGCTATGACTCTGCTGCGCGGCGCGGGCGAGGATCTGTCGCTACAGGCTTGGTTAAATCAAACCATTTGGCCACTTGAGGCAGAACACATGGATGCCGAGGCCGTTGCGCTAGGCACCCAATTAGCCATCGCGGAAATGCTGGCGACGGGCACCACCACATTTTCCGACATGTATTACTTTCCCGAGGCAATCGCGAGCGAGGCGAAAGCGGCAGGGATGCGCTGCCAAATCACCTTCCCAATTATTCAGTTCGCCACCGCCTGGTCGCAGGATGCCGATGATGCGCTGCATAAAGGTTTAGCGCTGCATGATGCGTATCGACATGACGAGCTGATCCGCGTGGCTTTGGGACCGCACTCTGCCTACACCCTAACGCAAAAGGATTTAGAGCGGGTGGCCATGTACGCCAATGAACTCAATCTTGGGGTGCAAATCCACATGCACGAGAATGCTCAGGAGGTCGCCGGTGCGCATCAACAAATTGGCCGCAGTTGGCTTGCGCTGCTGCGGGACATCGGCTTATTAAGTCCGCAGTTGCAGGCAGTGCACATGACTCAGCTCACGTCTGAAGAAATCGACTGGATCGCCCAAAGTGACACTCGCATCGTGCACTGCCCTACTTCGAATATGAAACTTGCTTCTGGCACTTGTCCCGTGGCGACTTTGCGACAGCATGGCATCACCGTTGGGTTGGGCACCGACGGCGGCGCCTCAAATAACACCCTGGACATGTTTGCGGAAATGCGCCACGGTGCGTTGCTCGCCAAACTGGCGCAAGCCAATCCGGAACACGGCCGCGCTAAAGATCAAATCAAAATGGCGACCCTCGACGGCGCCAAGACAATCGGTATGGAAAGTGAAGTCGGTTCGCTAGAAGTCGGCAAAGCCGCAGATATTTGCTGCGTACGCACGAATCGATTCGCCAGCCAACCCATGCACGACGCCTTCGCCGCGTTGGTGCACGGCGGCGCCGGCTGCGGTGTGGACCATGTCTTCGTCAACGGCACCTGCGTGCTCCGCGACGGCACACTCAAACGGATTGATAAAGACGCCTTATTGGCGCGAACCCAACGCTGGTGGCAAAGTCGGTTCGATTAGTAGAACTCTGACACCGTACAACCGACTGGCCCTGTTGCGTTGGCCCAAACATTACCGTCTCTGGATTCGCCGGCCCGATGCCGCCGTCGGCTCGAAAAGCTTAGGACAGTTCGATGACCCTGAATGTAGACAGCGAAGAAATCAGCAAATTTGATGCGCTCGCCCACCGCTGGTGGGATCCTGAGGGTGACTTCAAACCACTCCACGATATAAATCCAGTGCGCCTCAATTACATTGCCAAGCGCACAGAGCTCGACGCCGGACCGGTAGTCGATGTCGGCTGTGGTGGCGGCATTCTTACCGAAGGACTCGCTGACTTGGGGGCTGACGTTACTGGCATTGATATGGCTGAAAAGGCATTGAACGTCGCTCGATTGCACAGCTTAGAAAGCGGTGCTGCCGTCAACTATCAGGTCAGCACTGCGGAGCAATTGGCCGCAGCTCGACCTGGCGCATTCCGCACCGTCACCTGCCTGGAAATGCTGGAACACGTCAGCGACTATGGCCAAACCGTGCAGGCTTGCGCGGATCTCGCCGCGCCTGGCAGCGATCTGTTTTTTTCGACGATTAATCGCACGCCGCAAGCATACGCGCTGTTGATACTTGGCGCTGAATACGTCATGAATATATTGCCTCGCGGCACGCACGAGTACGCCAAGTTCATTCGGCCAGCGGAGCTGAGTCAGACGCTGCGCGCAGCCGGCCTGAACGTTGTGGATATCAGCGGGATGAGCTACAACCCATTTACAAGAAAATGTCGCCTAACGGACGATGTCAGCGCAAATTACCTAGTGCACACCCGCAAACCGGGCTAGCGCTCAGCCGCAACTCCAATTCAAAAACTGCAACTCACCCCAGCACAGAAGAGACTAATTTGACTAATTTGACCGCGCTTTATCCCGAACTCGCAGAAGCCCGAGCCAACTGGCCTGTTAGCATCGCTTCCGAAGCCTTGGCGGGTAAAAACATACTTGTGACTGGCGCCGGCGCCGGTATTGGTGAGGCATTGGCCAAAACGTGTGCCTGGTTTGGTGCGAACGTGATTTTGCTGGGGCGCACGCGTTCGGCATTAGAGAGCGTGTTCGACTGGATACGTGCCAACACGCAGACCGATCCGGTTATCGTGCCTTGTGACCTAGAGCGCCTGGACGGTGACACGATTACCGCGTTGCATGATGCCATCGGGGAACACTACACGCAGTTACATGGTTTGGTGCACAACGCCGGCTTATTAGGCCAACGCGTGCCGATTGCACATTACCCGTTACAAGATTGGCAGCGTGTCATGCAGGTGAATGCCACCGCGCCATTTATGCTGAACCAGGGTTTATTCACTTTGCTGGATCACCCGGAAGGCTCCTGCATTATTCACGTTTCGTCTGGGGTTGGCCGCACAGGCAAGGCGTATTGGGGGGCTTATGCCGCATCCAAATTTGCTTTAGAAGGATTGAATCAAGTCTTGGCCGATGAGACAGAGACCGCCGGACAAATCCGCGTCTATAGTGTTGATCCGGGCCGCACTCGAACCAAAATGCGCAGCGCTGCGTATCCGTTGGAAGATCCGCAAACCTTGCCGATTGCCGAGCACCACATGGGCTTGTTTTTATATTTGCTCACGGGCATGTCCCCGAGCCACGAGCAAGGCGCGCAGCTCGACGCTCGCGTTTGGGAGCCACCTGCAAGCTGAGCTTTTGCGTTGGCCAACTATTTCTTGGCCGCGTTCTCGAGGCTGGGATAAGGAATCAAACAACTGGATTTAGCGATACGCGAGCGCTTTACGCGGCCCTGCGGCTGCATGGGCCGAGGCAGGCTGAGCATTCGAAACAGCTTGTTCACATCGCCCTGCTGGAGTGCTGTCCATTGTCCAACCGTCAGCCAGGATGGCAGCACCACCGGTCCATAGCGCACCCGCTTAAGACGACTGACTTGACGTTCCATGCTGGCGAAAAGCCGACGCACCTCTCGATTACGGCCCTCTGTCAGCACCACGTGGTACCAATGATTTTGGCCGCTGCCGTTGTAGTAGCGAATGTCCGAAAACGCCATGCGTTCGCCTTCAACATCGACGCCGACCAATAGCTGCTTAATTTCGTCTTCTTCCAACTCGCCTTGAATACGCACCGCGTACTCGCGGTCGAGACCAGTGGAAGGATGCATCATGCGATGCGCCAAATCGCCGTCATTGGTGACTAGCAACAAGCCTGTGGTCGCCATATCCAAACGACCCACAGTAACCCAACGTCCGTGAGGCAACTCGGGTAACTGATCAAAAATGGTGCCGCGGCGCTCGGGATCTTTGCGGCTGCATACCAGACCGCCGGCTTTGTTAAGCAGCAGCACCTGCGGCGGTTGCTTTGAACGAGTCACTACCCTCCGGCCATCGACTTCGATTTGATCCGTACGCGCGGCGCGCTGGCCAAGGTGGGCTGTCTCACCGTTGACGCTGACGCGTCCGGCATCGATCCAGGTTTCGGCCTCACGGCGCGAAGCAATACCGCTGGCGGCAATGATTTTTTGCAGCTTCTCGGGTTCGGGCGGATTAGGTGCTTCGGGTTTACGCATTGTCCTCGGGAGCAGCGTTGTCTGGGACAATAGCCTCTTCCTCAGAAACACAATCGTTGCTCACTTCAGCCGCTCCGGCATCTGAGGCATCAGTAGCATCAGAGGCAAAAAAGGCTGCCGTACCTTCACGGTCGGCGGGGTCCACCGTCTCTTTGCTTGCAACGACTTCTGCGACCTCTTCCTCGGCTGGTGCTGCGACGTGCTTGGCCTGTAAATTTAGCGCGGCTGCTTCTTGCGAGAGAACGGCTAGGCTGGCCTCCAGATCGATTTCGTCAGCCGCATCATCATCGGAGACATCCGCTACTACGTAGTCTGCATCGTCGCTTACATCGTCGCTTATAGCTGGAACAGACCCGGCCTCGTCCGATAGCGCATCGGTCTCTGCCGTAGCAGCGTTATCCCCGCTGGGCGCTGTTTCCGATCTGTCGGCAGTTCGCTCCGGCAGCGTGGGAAGTGGCTCAGCTAGCGCCTTAATCTCATCAAGAGGCGGCAATTCGCTTAACTTACTGAGGCTAAAGTAGTCTAAAAATTCTTTCGTGGTGCCATATATGGACGGTCGCCCTGGCACTTCTTTCTGCCCAACCGCTCGGATCCATTCGCGCTCCAGCAGCGTCCGCATAATATTTTGGCTGACGCCGACACCACGAATTTGCTCAATGTCGCCCCGCGTGACCGGCTGTTTGTAGGCAATGATCGCCAGGGTTTCTAGAAGCGCACGGGTATAGCGCGGGGGCTTCTCCTCCCACAGCCGACTTACCCAAGGGCTGTAATCCTGCCGCGCCTGAAAACGATAACCACTTGCTACGCGGATCAACTCGACACCGCGCTCCGCGTAAGCGTTTGCTAATTCGGTAAGCGCCTCTTTGATTTGACTGCGGCCCTGCTCCGCATCCAACTCACCTGGCATAAACAGCTTAAACAGCTGATCAGACGTCAGCGGGCCTTCAGCTACCATTAGCGCCGCCTCTAGAATATTAACCACCTGCGCTGGTGCCAGCGAAGCCTCCATGGCGCTTTGCACGGCCATTAGTGAATCTCCCTATCGTCCTTGGGCTGTCCCCAAGTCATATCGTCCCCGCCACTCAACTGGTTCGGGGTGGGCTCTACATCCGTATCCATGCCGTCTGCCGCAATCGCATCCTCCGCCTCAGTCCTGCCAAACGTCGGCCCCTCGTCCTGATGACGCAGCGTACCCGCTTGCGACCCGCGAATGTGAATGGGCGCAAACGCCTCGGACTGCACAAACTCCAGCAAGCCCTCGCGAATGAGTTCCATCATCGCAAGAAAAGTGACCACAAGCCCCTGCCGACCCTCTTCTGCAGTAAACAACGCATGCATCGGTAAAAAGTCTGCTGCGGTTTTCACCGCAACCAACATTTCGCTCATGCGTTCTCGCACAGACAGCGGCTCCAACTTCACTTCATGCTCGGTAAACATTTCCGCACGCGCCAGCACTTTACTGAACGCCATTAACACTTCGCGCAATTCCACATTTGGGTCGGCAGTCTCGCGTACGATCTTTGGACGATTAGCGCTCGCCACAAAAATGTCTCGTTCCTGGCGCGGCACTGCGTCCAAGTTCTCGGCCGCTGATTTAATCTGTTCGTACTGCAGCAAGCGACGGATCAGGTCGGCGCGAGGGTCGTCTTCGTCCTCCTCAACCGACTCGGGGCGCGGCAGCAGCATGCGCGACTTAATCTCCGCGAGCATCGCCGCCATCAGCAGGTACTCTCCCGCCAACTCAAGTTGAAGCGCTTGCATCAGCTCTATGTAGTGCATGTATTGGCGGGTTATTTCCGCCACGCGCACTTCTAAAATATCCAGGTTTTGCCGACGAATCAGATACAGCAATAGGTCGAGCGGGCCTTCAAAGGTTTCTAGAAAAACTTCCAGCGCATCGGGTGGGATATAGAGATCAGTCGGCGCTTCGGTAAGCGCTTGGCCCACCACCATAGCAATGGTGTCTTTGTCTGCGGCGCGTGCCGTGTGTAAGCCGTGGGCAATATCACCGGCGGCAACATCCGTTGCAATTGTTGTTGTCGAGGTATCTTCTGCCATGCTCAGTGACTCAATCCAATCGCATCTTTGACATCTTCAAGGGTCTCACGCGCGACATTGCGTGCCTTTTCTGAGCCTTCCTGAATAATCGTCAGTACTAAGTCAGGGTCCTCTTCAAACTGCTTAGCTCGCTGGCGCATGGTTTCGCACTCAGCTTTAACTCGGTCTGCTAACGGTTGTTTACAGTCAATACAACCTATGCCTGCACTGCGACAGCCCTCTGCTGCCCACGTCAGCACGTCTGGATCCGAATACACTTTGTGCAGATCGTACACCGGACAGCGCGCAGGGTCGCCGGGGTCAGTGCGGCGCACGCGTGCCGGGTCGGTCTGCATGGTGCGGATTTTTTGTTCAACGCTCTCCGGCGCCTCACGCATCTCGATGGTGTTGTTATACGATTTCGACATTTTTTCGCCATCCAGCCCAGGCATTTTTGCCTGCTCGGTTAGCAACGCTTCGGGCTCCGGCAAGATTATGCGCCCG
Source organism: Gammaproteobacteria bacterium UBA6968 (assembly GCA_002450255.1). Lineage (GTDB taxonomy): Bacteria > Pseudomonadota > Gammaproteobacteria > Pseudomonadales > Azotimanducaceae > UBA4421. Next base: position 1,710 of record DJYW01000051.1, on the reverse strand, counting down.
CTACCTTCGAGATAACCGAAGAGTCGCTCGGTATCACCAATGGATAAATTCTGCTGCTCTGCCAACAATGCTCGAGCGCGTTCCAACGCCTCGGTATCGCCGGTTTCCAAATAGGCTTTGCGCAGGTCAACATAAAGCCGCGCCGCTTTTTTACCCATTTTTTTAATGGCCGCTTCGGATTGTTCTTCGAAACCCGGCTCACGCCCGTAAATATGATTAAAACGCCTTGCTACCTCGCGAGTTAACTCTACGTGGGCCACCTGGTCGGCGCCTACCGGCACCCATCCTGCGCGATAAATTAGAATGTCTGCAGCCTGCAATAACGGATAGCCCAAAAAGCCGTACGTCGCCAAATCCCGGTCCTGCAATTTGGTTTGCTGGTCTTTATAAGTCGGCACGCGTTCTAACCAAGGCAAAGGCGTGATCATCGACAGCATTAAATGCAGTTCAGCGTGTTCGGGAACGCGATTCTGCACAAACATCGTTGCCGCGCCTGGATTCACTCCGGCAGCCAGCCAATCGACCACAGTCTCGAAGGTATAGGCTTCAACGCTGGCGGAATTCTCGTAGTTAGTGGTCAGCGCGTGATAGTCGGCGACAAAAAAGAAACACTCATATTCGTGCTGAAGTCGCACCCAATTCGCTACCACACCGTGCAGATGGCCAAGGTGTAAACGCCCGGTGGGACGCATGCCGGACACCACGCGCTGCTTAGAGTCGTTACTGCTCAAAGTATTGGTTCTCAGAAATCACTAAAAAGAGGACAGTAGTATAGGGTAGCCGCGATGGGATGGCAGCGCTTTTCGCATTGACCGCCGTGCTAAATTAACGCGGCGGTAGCAATGATATGCCTGGAGAAAAGCGCCAAAAAAGGAGCGCAAAAGCCTAGCATTAGGCACAGGATTCTGACCAGGGCCTCCGCTACTTTGCCGAACTATGCCTATTCCTGGACTAATCACCGCGCTAGTCTCATGCCTGGTCACAAAGGGCAAGCCATCCCTTAACGCCGCTTTTTTACAGCAGTTGGCCCACGCCTTGGCGGACGATGTCCGGTGCCTCGCCAGTCAAATCCACCACTGTCGATTCCTCGGTGCCACCGATCCCGCCGTCCAGTACCAGATCGATTTGGGTTCGCAACTGGGTAAAGATCTCATGCGGATCCTGCATGCACGCTTCTGCATCCGGCAGGCGCATGGTCGTAGTAATAAGCGGCGCGCCAACGGCTTCGAGCAAACCCTGCGCGATGGGATGATCCGGCACGCGCAGCCCGACAGTTCGCTTCTTGGGATTCACTAGACGCTTGGGGGTTTCGCGGCTGGCATTGAGGATAAAGGTAAAGGCACCCGGCGTATTACGTTTCAAAAGCCGAAAGTCGGTATTTTCGACTCGCGCATAAGTCCCCAGTTCACTGAGATTTTGGCACGCCAGAGAAAACTGATGCCCATCCTTTAGTCGTCGCAAGGCCACCAGTCGATCCAGAGCACTTTTATTACCCACCTCGCAAGCTATGGCGTAGGTGGTATCGGATGGATACACCACCAAGCCGCCGGATTTGAGGACTTTGGCTGCTGCCTGCAAGATTCGAGGTTGCGGATGAGTAGGGTGAACATCTAGGCGTTGACTCATGATATTTGTCCTTAAGCTGCGGGTAATGTGCTGATCTAGCCCGGACTTTCGACGGCGGGCCACGCTGGCCTTTTAACGCAGCCG
>DJYW01000105.1:20699-25808 GCA_002450255.1 Gammaproteobacteria bacterium UBA6968 | reverse complement strand
TTAGTCGCATCTGCTTTAGCCGCAGGCGCTTTCCTGAGGCGGGCCAGTCGGGCCGCCCGGCGAGATTCTTGCTCAGTGGCGCGAGCGGCCTCGCGTTCCAGGTGCGCGCCATAGCGCTGTTTCATGGTGGCTTTAGCCTGCGCTTCTAGCTCTATCTGACTTTGTACAATTTTACCTGACGCAAATTCGTTTGCGAGCGGGAGCTGGCTTGGACATACCCGGTCGCATAAGCCACATTCAATGCAATCTGCCAGATTTAAAGCTGCGGCAGCATCGAGTGCGTCGGCTTTGAGTACCTTGAACAGTTGATCGGGCAGCAATTGCTTCGGGCATGCTGGGACGCAGCGGCCACAATTGATGCAGCCATAGGAAGCTTGGTTACGCGGTAAGATTGCAGTTTGGCTACGCAGTCGTTTACTTGGCGGTGCCTCGCGGACGGGTCCCGGGACGAGTTCGATGCAGTCGACGGGGCATGCGGGAATGCAGAGTTCGCAGCCCGTGCACTCTCCTGCAATCACCGTGTGCATTTGCTCTTTGGCACCGATGATTGCATCTACCGGGCACGGCGGCAGGCACAGCGCACAGCCGATGCAGTCCGCTTCGCGGATCACAGCTACTAAGTTATCCGCAGCGGCCGGCGCAGATTCACTGGCTGGTTCGCGCCGCATCAGTTGGCTTAGTTCAGTAATCAGTTCCGGACCACCGGGTGGACACAAAGTGAGGTCGGCGCCCTCAACCACGGCTTCGGCGTAGGGGCGACACCCCGGAAAACCGCATTGGGCGCATTGTGTCTGTGGCAACAGACTGTCGACAGCCTCTACTAGAGGGTTTTCGTCAAGCGGTAAAATTCGCTGCAGTGTGCCGCGTAAGACCGCGAACAAGCCAAGCGTGGCGAGGATCACCAAGATCGGTAAAGCCGGCTGCAATACGACGAATGAATCGGGCATGGCTAGCTGCCCAAACCTTGAAAGCCCATAAAGGCCAGGCTCATCAGGCCCGCGCTGAGCAATGCAATTGGGGTACCTTTGAATGCTGCGGGTAAGTCGGACTGGTTGAGCTGTTCGCGCATAGCGCCAAACAGCACCATCACTAACGAAAACCCTGCGGCGGCACCAAGCGCAAAAATTAGCGTAGCAAACAGCGACAGTTCCTGATCCACCGCCAACAGCGCAACACCGAGGACCGCGCAGTTGCTGGTGATTAACGGCAGATAAATCCCTAAGGATTGATGTAGCAGCGGGGCGGTCGCGCGCAAATAATATTGAATCAGCTGCACCAGACCGGCGATGACCACGATGAACAGAATGATGCGCATATAGTCGAGGCCGAACGGCACTAAAACATGGTGGAAAACCAAGTGGCTGATCACAGCCGCCAGACTTAGTACGAATGCAGTAGCAATGCCGGTTGCCGCAGCGGTAGCGTAGCTGGTGGTAATGCCCATAAACGGGCACAGGCCAAGAAACTGAGACAACACAAAGTTGTTGATAAGCAGGGCGCCGAGCAGGATGTAAACAATTTCTGTCATGCCGGGAATATGCGCTCGCTTCTCAAGAGTTTAGGTCACCACCATGCCGGGTACGGCACCACTGTCCGGCGAAATCAGAAAAATCTCTTCACCGCCGGGACCGGCGGCCAACACCATGCCTTCAGAGACACCGAAGCGCATCTTGCGCGGCGCCAAATTGGCTACCACGACAGTCAGCTTACCAACCAGTTCCGCTGGCTCGTAGGCGCTTTTTATGCCTGAAAAAACCTGCCGTTGGTGGTCACCCAGATCCAGCGTGAGTTGGAGTAACTTATCTGCCTCGGGCACCGCTTCTGCCGCAATGACTTTGGCAACACGAAGGTCGACCTTCTTGAAGTCGTCAATAGAGATAGCAGCCGGTGGGACCGTGCTGGTGTCTGTGTTCGTCTTCTTAGTGGCAGCCTGTTTAGCAATGGTTTTCTCATTGCCAGATACGCTTTCGGCTTCACCCTCCGGCACTGCGATCAATTTTTGCACGGTTTTTAGCTCCATGCGTTGCAGCATGGGTTTGAACGCCTCGATTTTATGGTTGGTTAAAGTCGTAGCGTGGTCTGTCCAGCTGAGTGGTTCCACCGCTAGAAAAGCTTCAGCCTTGGCAGCTGTCTCCGGCAGAATGGGTTTTAAATAGATCATTAAAAGACGAAACAAATTCAAGGCTTGGCTGCACACCCCGTGCACGTCAGCGTGCGCGGCGGGATCTTTGATCTTGGCCCAGGGTTCCTGCTCAGCAATATATTGATTTGCCAAATCTGCCAGCGCGGTGATTTCTCGGACGGCTTTGCTGTAGTTTCCCAGCTCATAGAGCTCGGCAATCGTTGCCGCCGCGTCAGCAAATTTTGCCATAAGTTCGGAATTATGCGCCTCGGCCGCTAAAGTGCCCGCGAAGTGTTTGTTAATGAAACCCGCGCTGCGGCTGGCAATGTTAATGACTTTGCCCACCAGATCTGAGTTAACGCGCTGCGTGAAGTCCTCCAGATTAATGTCCTGATCGTCTGCTGATGCGTTTAGCTTGGTCGCGTAGTAATACCGCAAATACTCCGGACTCAGCGTTTGTAAATAGTGTTCAGCAGAAATGAAAGTGCCTCGGGACTTGGACATTTTCGTGCCGTTGACGGTAATGAAACCGTGCGTGTGGATGCGCGTCGGCGTTCGGAAACCCGCGCCGGTGAGCATGGCTGGCCAGAACAACGCATGAAAATTGACTATATCTTTGCCTATAAAGTGGTGCAGTTCAGCAGTGCTGTCGGCTTGCCAGAATGCGTCGAAGTCGATGCAGTGCTGATCGCAGTAATGCTTCGCGCTGGCCATATAGCCGATGGGCGCGTCCATCCATACATAGAAGTACTTGTCTTCCGTGCCGGGAATGGTGAATCCGAAATAGGGCGCGTCGCGGGAAATGTCCCAGGCCCGGAGGCCATCTCCCAACCACTCCTGCAGCTTGTTCTTGATTTCTGGTTGCAGGGTGCCGGACGCGGTCCATTCGTTTAAGAAATCGTTGTATTGTGGAAGATCGAAAAAATAGTGGGCGGAAGCGCGCAGCACTGGCGTCGCGCCAGAGTAAATCGACTTAGGCGAGCCCAGTTCAGTAGCGTCATAGGTGGCGCCGCAGTTTTCGCAATTGTCACCGTACTGTCCTGCGGCACCACAGCGCGGACAGTCGCCGACAACAAAACGGTCGGCCAGAAACAATTGCTTCTCCGGATCATAAAGTTGCTCGACCTCTTTCTTAAAGATATAGCCGGCAGCCTGCAGACGCTCAAAAATCAAGTGGGAAAAATGCTGGTTCTCGGGAGAGTGGGTGCTGTGGTAGTTGTCGTAGCTGATCCCAAAGCCGGCGAAGTCCGCCATATGCGCAGTGCGAACTTTATCCACCAACGCCTCCGGCGTGATGCCTTCTTCCTCGGCACGAATCATCGTCGCCGTGCCGTGCGTGTCGTCAGCACAAACGTAAATCACCCGATGTCCACGCATACGTTGAAACCGCACCCAAATATCCGTCTGCACGTGCTCCAGCATGTGGCCCAAATGAATGGGGCCGTTTGCGTTGGGCAACGCTGAGGTCACTAAGATCTCACGAGGCGATTGGCTCGGCGCATTGTTAGACATGGGCGACTCTAAATCGGATGAGTGTCATGGATTGTTATGAAGGGTGCAGGCAGCTGCACCTAAGCGGCGCTAGTGTACCAAAAGGGAGCCGTGAAGCGTGAGGTGGGTGGCCGCTACCTCAAACCGACCAGATTAACGGGCTTTTAATATTCCGCGAGACTGAGTTGGCGTTCTTGACTGCTGCGAACCGGATCGTCGACGACATGGATATCTGGCGTGGTCAAAAACGCTGTGTCAGACACTTCGAATCCGGATTCCGCGCCACTTAACATAGTGGCATCAAGGATGACAGCTTCCTTCTGGGCGCCGGTAAAAGCCATGATGCTAGCTACCAATCCCTTTGCTACGTTGAGCTGGTTACGCGCGTTTTTCGATAGGCGCTAGATTGAGAAATGACCCGAAAGATATCCGTGCATAGCACCCGAGCGTGGACCTTGCCGGTTTCCCAAAGTGTGTCTCCGCTCGGCCTACCAGCTACTGCTGAAAGCTAATCGGTGACGAGAACCCTTTTGTCCTTATCACGAGTCTCGATTGTTATATCTCTACTCGCCAGTTGTGTGCGGAAAAAGCACTAGCAGCTGGTTGCACGAATACGGCATCACAAAGGTAAAAGGTATATGGATGAACTATAATTGGTGAATTCAAACTCAGGTTATCAAGCGGCTATTCATTACGGTTGCTTTCGAATCCAACGTCATCCTTTTATATGCCTGATGGCTTCTAATCGTTTAAGCTGCGGCTCCGTTCGCGCTTGTTAGGACGCACTTGGGTTATGTTTCTCTATCTTCGTATATGACCCCAACGAGCTCCGATTCATTTGAGTACTCGAATTGCTTAGTATTGAAGTTGTAATATCGAATTTTGAAAGCGATTAAAATTTGAATGGTATTGAAGAGGAATTTTTGGCCATCTAAGGTTTTTATGGCACCTAACTCGAATTCGTATTGAATTTCTCGGTTGCCTCTAACGCTGATGCATCCTTGGCCTGCGTCCTCGATTAAACCGACTCGATCAGCACCCTTTATGATGGCTTCTTGCTCACAGCCCAAATTACCGGTTAGTGCGACCGATATGCCATTCATGCCGGACGAGACAAAACCCTGATATGAAAGCTTATAGTTGAATTGGTCAATAAACACAGACTCATCTAGTCCAATGCCCAGTGAGATTTTTGCGCCACCCGAGAAAGTGACTTGTTTTTTATCGCAGCTGATGCTTTCGATCTCGATAACATTGTTATTAAACTCGCTCATGGTATCTGCCTTTTAACTTAGAGGTGCTGTTAGTTTTTTGTCTGGGCGCGGGAGCCGAACCAGAGCTAAAAAATTCGCCCGATAGGGTTCGACAGGCTTCGCAATAGCTAATCGGTCATCCAGACGATTTCGAGCGTTCGGCCGAGAGGCGAATAGAATGCTTAACGGGCTTTAAGTCGATAACAGGAGGCTCAGTGGTGGCGTTTGAGTGATGAGCGATTC
>DJYW01000105.1:17922-20380 GCA_002450255.1 Gammaproteobacteria bacterium UBA6968 | reverse complement strand
AGCGATTCCGGCAGATGGCTACGCATGTATAGGACGTTTAGGTAACCCGTGTCGCGCTGTTAACTGCAGTGCTGTCGATTTTATTTATGAGCACATCCGTATCGGTCGCACTGATTTCAGGTCTAATACCCAATAGATTGAGTTTGCTCAGAGCGCGCAAGTCATTTGTTAGGGGCGTTACCCAGAATTACTTGGTGTTGCCTTTGTACTGCCACAGCTAAGCGAAGTAGAGTGCCTTTTCTGTGCGTGGCGAGCTATTTTCTATGCTTCAGTGTCTCGCAGGCTGGGCTATAGAGGAATGATGTTGGACTAGCCGAACCGCCGTTGCGGCAGGCAAACGGGTGATTCTGGTCTGGTTTCCATTGCTGCTTTCACAGCCGCGATCTAGTCAACCCCCCATCTAACGATCTTGCAGAACGAGTTGGCTGCTTGTTCTCTGGACGCAAAAAACATCAGCACGCCCTTCTATTAAAATTCACACCCGCCCCTATACTGTCAGCACTTTCGACAACTACACCATCTACGAAATGAAAATTGAAGAATTTATAGATCCCTATGCCGGTCAATCATGGGGGGACTTAGGCGCGCGCATTTTCACCTCGGATAATCAGGTGTCGGTGACGCTGGGCTATCCTACCGATGGCGGGCGCGATGTGCTCGCGAAGCAGCTAGCGGAGCATCTCGGGGTGCCGGATATCTCGCTGGAGCTGCAGTTCGCCGCGCCGCGCCGCAGTCCGGGTAAGTCTGCGGAGTTGGCTCAGGTTAAAAACATTGTGCTCGTTGCCAGTGGTAAGGGGGGTGTTGGTAAGTCCACCACGGCGGTGAATCTGGCGTTGGCGCTGGATGCCGAGGGGGCAAAGGTTGGTCTACTCGATGCGGATATCTACGGCCCGAGCCAGGGCATGATGCTGGGCGTTGATGATGGCCGCCGTCCGGACGTGAAGGACGGTAAGTTTTTTGAGCCGATCCGTGCGCATGGGCTCAAGGCTATGTCGATGAGTTTTATGGTCACTGATAAGACGCCAATGGTGTGGCGCGGGCCGATGGCCAGCGGTGCTTTGCAGCAGATTCTCGGGCAGACCTTGTGGGGAGATCTGGATTATTTGATTGTCGATATGCCGCCGGGGACGGGCGATATTCAACTGACTTTGTCACAGCAGGTGCCGGTGGCGGGGGTTGTTGTGGTCACCACGCCTCAAGACATTGCGCTGCTCGATGCTCGCAAGGCGGTCAGCATGTTTACCAAGGTGGATATTCCCGTGTTGGGGGTAATCGAAAACATGAGCATGCACGAGTGCCCGGCTTGTGGTCATGTCAGTCATTTGTTTGGTGAGGGCGGTGGTGCGCGTATCGCGTCTGAAACCGGCGTGCCCTTGCTCGCCGAGTTACCGCTGGATATGGCGATTCGTCAGCAGGCGGATGGCGGTACGCCGACGGTCCGCGAGGCGCCGGACGGTCCGCTCGCGCAACGTTATCGTGAGGGTGCGCGGCATATGGCGGCGCGTTTGTGGGCACTGGAAAAGGCTCAGGATGCTGCGCCGCCCGTCATCAGCATGGTCGATGATTGACCGCAACTGTTAGTTTGGAGACACCATGACCATCAAATCAGATCGTTGGATTATTGAACAGGCTGAACGCGGCATGATCGAGCCGTTTGAAGCCGGACAGGTCCGCCATCACGGCGACAACAAGGTTATTTCCTATGGTACTTCCAGCTATGGCTACGACGTGCGCTGCTCGACCCAGTTCAAGGTCTTTACCAACATTCATTCGGCAACGGTGGATCCGAAGGCGTTCGACGCGGCGAGTTTTGTAGATGTCGAAAGCGACGTGTGCGTGATTCCGCCTAATTCCTTCGCGCTGGCTAGCACCGTGGAGTATTTCCGCATACCTGAAGATGTGCTCACCATTTGTTTGGGCAAGTCCACTTATGCGCGCTGCGGTATCATTGTGAACGTCACACCGTTGGAGCCGGAGTGGGAAGGCCACGTGACGCTGGAATTTTCCAATACCACCACGCTGCCTGCGAAGATTTACGCGAATGAGGGCGTGGCCCAAATGCTGTTCTTCCAGTCAGATGAACGCTGTCAGGTGACCTACAAAGATCGCGGCGGTAAGTATCAAGGCCAAACTGGGGTGACATTGCCGAAGGCTTGATCTCGGCTGACGCGTCGCTGCGTGATGGTGCGACTGGGATTGGGTGAGCACTCATCGAGTTTACTTTGCCTGAGGTAGCCCTTGCCGGACGCGCATAAAGAGTGGCTGGTCTGATTTCAACTGGATTCTAGCCAGACACGGTCCTTAAAAAAGACCAATTCGAGCAGTGTTGAGCTGAGTGTTACCGACGCGCTGTCTGAGCTTTTGGTTTTCTTTATTAGGACGGTTTTTGCCTTTCTTCGGCTCATTACCTGTTTTTATCTGCAGTGTTTGTTTCGCGGCTGGGTCTGGCGGCTGGGTC
>DJYW01000105.1:13804-17608 GCA_002450255.1 Gammaproteobacteria bacterium UBA6968 | reverse complement strand
GCTGGGTCTGGCGGCTGGGTCTGGATGGGGCAGCGTTTTTCCAGCTCCCTCCAAGCGTTCTTGCACGCTATTGAACAAGGGTTAGGGCGGTTGTTACGTCAGCCCGGCACTAGGCGACTAAAATTTGGTGGTCTGGCACGCTCGCCCCCGCTGGGCATACTTCGCCTACCACTACCGGTGCTTCGCCTGCTTGTTGCAGGGCTTGCAGTGCACTATCAGCTGAATTGGCGGGCACCAACATGAGCATGCCAAGGCCGCAGTTGAAGGTGGTGAGCATCTCCCGATCGGTAATGTTGCCGCCGCGTTGCAGCCAAGAAAATATGTCAGGCCGCTGCCAACTGGTCAGGTCGATCCTTGCCGCCATATCGGGTTGGGTAAAAATTCTTGGAATATTCTCGTAAAATCCCCCGCCGGTGATGTGCACCATGCCGTGTACTGACGTTGTTCTTAACGTCTCCAAAACCGACTTAACGTAAATACGGGTGGGTGTCATTAGTGTATCGATCAGGGTTTCGTCAACGCTGTCTGCCCCTTCGAGTACCCTGCGAATCAGCGAGTAGCCGTTGCTGTGTGGCCCGCTGCTGGGTAAACCGATGATGATATCTCCAAGTGCGATCCGGCTGCCGTCGATGATTTTGCTCTTTTCCACCACACCAATGCAAAATCCTGCCAGGTCGTAGTCGCCTTCCTGGTAAAGCCCTGGCATTTCGGCGGTTTCGCCGCCGGCTAGGCTACAGCCTGCCAACGAGCATCCTTTTGCGACGCCCTGAATAACGCTGCTGGCGACGTCGACATCGAGCCGGCCGGTTGCGTAATAGTCTAAGAAAATAAATGGCTCGGCTCCCGTCACCAGCACGTCGTTAGCGCACATGGCGACTAAATCCTGGCCCACGCCCTCATGGCGCTGGTAGTCGATCGCCAGCTTCAGTTTGGTTCCAACACCGTCAGTACCGGTTACCAGAACAGGATGTTCGTAGCCTGCGGGAAGTTCCGACATCGCTGCGAACCCACCCAATGTATTGAGCAGTTCGGGGCGTCGCGTCGCTTTTGCAGCCGGGGCTATGCGCCGCACAAGCTCTGCACCGGCATCAATGTCCACTCCAGCATCTTTATATGTAAGCGACTGATTTGAATCCATATTTTGAAGTCCCGTGATGTTCTCGAGTAAGCCGGTTGCGGTGTTAGCGCGAGGCCGCTTAGGTCCCCCCTAGTCTTGCCCAGACGCGCAGGGTCGAGCGTGGTGCGGCTGACCACGAGTCTACCGCTGCGGTGAAAGGGAATAAACAACGGTAACGGTGTATCGCATTTGCTGAGTCGGCATTACTGATACAGAGCGTGATTCCATGCGGTGCTTAGCCGTAGCAACTCAGGATTTGACTTTGTTCCCGCGTTGGCCACGGCGTTGTGCTATCAGTGAGCGGACAGCAAAGCATCCGGTATGTCAGTGCTCAAACGTTACGCAGCGAGCCTCGTACCTGTGGGCAAAACCGCTTTCAATGGCCGTTTCCTCCATGATTGGCCGAGGCACTCTACCGCAGCGGTTAGCCGGTTGTTTTGCGATGGTTTTTGCTACACTGCGCCGGCGCTGAGAACGGCTTGTTGCAGTTGCTGAACGCATGCAGCGCCAACGGAATGGTAAGCAATCGCAATGGATAAAGAGGTTGGTCAAGCCCGCGACCAAAACGACGTAACGTGACAGCAATCCAATTAATCAACCAATCGCTCGGTACTTTTGGGTGGGTGCATCGATGGCCTGCCTATGGTCAGTCTCAAAGGCCCCTCGCGTCGTGTGTTCGATTGCTCCGAGGCGCGTCAAAAAATGTATCCCAAGCAAGATCAAGGATCAGACGGATTCGAGTGCTACTTTGCCCGAGGATAGAACCTGCTCAGAAGCAATTGTCGCCTCACGCACCTTCAGTACAAAAAGTAGCATCACCAGCCAGCTTTGTGTTTTTGCTGGCGTTGCTCCTCGCGGTTTTTTATGCAGCACCTGCAGCAGCGGTAGAAATGGAAGAACGCTTGTTCACCGTGCAGTTGCCAGTGGTTGACCAAGGTCAGGCAGAACGTCATGCGGCAGCCCAGCGGGGCCTGTTGCAGGTGCTAACACGCGTAACCGGTTTGCTCTCTGTGCCGCGAACCACTGCCATTGCTGAGGCATTGGCTGAGCCTCAGCGGTTTTATAGCCAATTCGCTTATGTGCGGCTGCCAACGGATGCCGTAGTGAAAGCAAATAATAACCTCGCGCTCAAAATGGTTTTTCAGGCAAAACCGGTTTACAACCTGGTGCGTGCCGCCAAGCTGCCTATCTGGTGGTCGCGTCGGCCAGAGACCTTGGTCTGGATCGCCGTTGAAGAAGAGGGTAAACGGCGTCTTGCTAATCCAACGGATTGGCAGGCTTTCGCGCCCGACTTGCAAGCTCGCGCGCAAGCGCGAGGCCTGCCGTTGACGCAGCCAATATCAGATTTGCAGGATGCGATGGCCATCTCTGCTAACGCAATTTGGGGGCGTTTTGTCGGCGAGATCAGCACGGCTTCGGCGCGTTATCAAGCTTCGGTGGTGCTGGTTGGCCGCATGAGCCGGCAGCGCGTGCTTAGCGATTATTTGTATAGCGGCGACTGGCAGCTGCTGTTTGAGCAGCAGGCGATCACGATTAGCTTCCGCAATGAGCCCTGGCAAACGGTAGCGAGCCTGGGCGTCGATTTGACCGCGGAAAATCTGGCCGAGCGCTCGCTCGTTTTTGATCGCGGCATCCAGCAGCACAAGATTGATATTGTTGGTATTGAGGCGCCCGAAGCCTACGCGCAGCTGATGAATTACCTGCAGCGCATTGAGTTTATTCAAGGCGTTGCGGTGAACCAGATTGCCGACAATCGTTTGGCGATTACGGTCAAGAGCACAGCCGAGCGCGATCAGCTCTTGCAGCTGCTCACGCTAGAGGGTCTTTTGCAGCGCCAGCCTGCCAGTGGCTTTGAGATGCGCCGGCCCGAATCTGTGGAGGGCGCTAACACATTGCGTTGGAGAGGCTAAGTGATTCGCATGCTCCCCAATTTACTGACCTTGGCCAGGATTATCCTGGTTGTGCCGACTGCGTGGTATTTGTGGCAGCAGCAAATGGCGGCGGCATTGATGTTGATGTTGGTGGCTGGTGTAACCGACGCGGTCGACGGGGGCTTGGCGCGCCGTTTTGCCTGGCAAAGCCGCTTTGGCGAGTTGTTGGATCCAGTTGCTGACAAGCTTTTGGTGGTAACGATCTTTATTGTGTTCACGCTGCAGGACCGGCTGCCACTCTGGTTGGCGGCAATCGTTGTTGCCCGCGACATCGTTATCATCAGCGGCGTTGGCCTGTATCGCCTGAAAATGGGACAGGTCGCTATCGCGCCAACGCTAATCAGTAAGGCGAATACCGCTCTGCAGATCGTTGCGCTGGTTTTGTTGATGATCGGCTATCTGGCTTTACCAACTTATAGCGACTGGGCTATGGCGATCATTGATCCATACGGATTTATATTGTTAGCCTTGCTCGCCGTTGTGTCCGGAGTGCAATATTTTTTTATTGCGGTGCGCGGTGCGCGCGCAGTTTCATCTCGAGCACCTTGAAGGTGGCTATACGTCAATGCAGTATCTTGGCAAGCGCAACTCAATTCCATAATGGCTTTGTTGCCGCATTGCTGACTACTAAGTTGTGTTTTCCGCTGGATCATAAGTTGACGGTCCAGACGTGGCGTCACAACGGTCGCTCAGACCACCTCGATTACCGAGGTCTCGCACTTCGACTGCGATGGCGTTTAAAGTCAGGACTCGGTT
>DJYW01000105.1:0-13474 GCA_002450255.1 Gammaproteobacteria bacterium UBA6968 | reverse complement strand
CGGTTTGGCGTTGGGTGGCGCAGCGAGACTCAAGCGAGCATCGCTGCCGGGACCGGGAGCATCGCTTTGACCCAGCAAATTGTCCTGTCACTTGATCCATCCAAAGCGCCGGACCTAGACGAGTTTGTTGTCGGCGCCAATCAGGAATTGCTGGCGGCGTTGACCGCTACCGTCGGCAGCAATGCGACGAGTTTTTGGGGGCTATGGTTGTATGGTCCGACGGCGTCTGGTCGCACGCATCTCCTACAAGGCTGGGTGAACGCTCAGAATGGTGTTGCTCGTTATCTGGATTGTGAACCTTTACAACGCCTTTCGGACAATGCGTGGCAGGCTGCTGCTGCCGAACTGCTGCGGCAAATCGATTGTGACGGTGTAGGGCAATGCCTGGCGTTAGACAACGTCGGCGGCTTGTTGGAGCGCGAGGCAGGCAAGGAGTTGTTGATGGCAGTGTACGAAGCTTTGCTGTCGTCGCGCGGCCGATTGCTTGTCGGCCACAGCCAATCGGTATTGCATACTCATCTAAACCTTGCGGATCTGCGTTCGCGATTGCTCGCGCTGCCGCATTTCAGCGTGGTGCCTCTGCAAGACGATGACAAAGCGAAACTGTTACGCCTGCGCGCTCAGCAATGCGGCTACAGTATTAGCGACGCGGTGCTGACCTACTGGCTGCGTCGTGGCCCGCGCCGAGTTGATCAACTGCTGGAAGATTTGGCGCGTTTAAATGTGGCGACATTGCGCGAACAGCGACTCTTGACCATTCCCCTATTAAAAGAAGTGTTAGGGTATTAGGTGCCGCGAGCGATGACGAGGACACCAGATAATCGAGCAGAGATGACAACGGCCGCCATCAAATCGCAGCATATTGTCGCCGTTGGCGGTGGCAGCGCGGGGCACGTACTACCTGCTTTACCCATTTTGGATGAGTTATTGATACGCGGTTGGCGCGTGACGTACGTGGGAACCCGGTCGGGTCTTGAGCAGCGTTTAACCGCCCAGCTTGGGCTAACCTATCGGGGCATTTTTTCCGGCAAGCTGCGGCGTTACTGGTCTTGGCGGAACTTTACCGACCTCGCCTTAATCGCTGCCGGGTTTGTTCAGGCCTTAGCTATGCTGATTGCTGATCGGCCGCAGGTGGTGTTTTCCAAAGGCGGGTTCGTGTCATTGCCGATAGTCGTTGCGGCCGGATTGCTGCGCATACCCGTCATCGCTCACGAATCCGATTTGACCCCAGGTTTGGCCAATCGCTTGGCCGCACCGTTTTTGCGCGTGCTATGCGTCAGCTTTCCGGAGACCCGAATTACACTGATGCGCGGCAAAACGCTGTATGCCGGCACGCCGATACGGCGGCAGGTGTTACAAGGTGATGCGCAGCGAGCCCTGCAGCGCTGGTCGCTCGACGCGCGGCCGTTGCTACTTGTTACGGGTGGCAGTTTGGGTGCGGCTCCCATTAACGAAGCCATTCGCGCGGCGTTGCCGCAATTGTTATCGACCTATCAGGTTGTGCACGTTTGCGGTGCCGGCAAAACCATCGGTGTCGATCAGGCGGGATATACTGAACTGGAATACATCGATGCGGGCTGGGAAGATCTTCTGGCCGCTGCAGCCATAGTGATTTCTCGGGCCGGCGCGAATGCGCTATTTGAGTTGTTGGCATTAGCGAAGCTGAATCTGCTGATTCCGCTTTCACCGAAAGCGTCGCGTAGCGATCAGGTGATGAATGCTGAGTTTGCAGAAGGCCTGGGCATGAGCGCGGTGTTGGCGGAGAGTGAACTCGATACAAAACGATTGATGGCGGCGCTCGCAGCACTGGTGGCCCAAGCGGACACCTATCAAGCTGCGCTGCGAACCTGGCAGCGTCCTGACACCGTCGCCATCGTCGTGACTGAGATCGAAGCGCTGATTCGCGCTGACTAGCACCGGTATAAGGCGAGCCTGATTTAACGTGGTCCCATCCCGCTGTGCGGTGACAGCTAGGGATGATAATTCAATGCAACGTGAGCTGTTTATATCCTGTAGTCACCCGTTTTGAGCGTGAGCAAATTGTAGGCCGCTTTGCATCTTACGATCAGATAAGCCCTCGCATGCCACGCTCGCTTGACAGGGTCGAGTGCGCCGCCTACCTTTCCCCGTCCCATTTTAGGCGCCCCACTCTATGTACAAAGTTAAAACCTTCAACGCCATCGCCGAAGCCGGTTTAGCGCGGTTTCCAGCCGACAAATATGCCGTTGGCGCGGATCAGGAAAGTCCCGAAGCAATCTTGTTGCGCAGCCATAAGTTGGCAACCGATGAGATGCCGGTGGGACTGCGGGCCATTGCTCGCGCTGGTGCCGGTGTGAATAACGTGCCGGTAGAAGCGTGTAGCGAGCGAGGCATTGTGGTGTTTAACACACCCGGGGCAAATGCGAACTCGGTTAAGGAATTGGTGCTGACTGCACTGTTGCTTGCATCTCGTGATGTGTTTGGCGGCATTCAGTATGTGCGATCTTTGGCCAATGTCAGTGACGAAACCGAATTAAATAAACTGGTAGAAGCGGAAAAGAAGCGCTTTAAAGGCCGCGAGTTAGTGGGTAAGACCCTGGGTGTCGTCGGTCTCGGTGCAATCGGCTCTTTGGTTGCGCGTGCCGGAATGGATATGGGAATGAACGTTTTAGGCTATGACCCGGCGATTTCGGTTGATGCCGCGTGGCGCATTCCGTCACAGGTTGAGCGCATGCAGGAGCTGCCCAGCCTATTCGCTCGCGCGGATTACGTCACGCTACACGTACCGCTTTTACCAGTAACTGAAGGTTTGGTGAATGCGGAAAGTTTAAACGCCTTCAAAAAAGGCAGTGTCTTACTCAACTTTGCGCGTCAGCCCATCGTGGCTACCGATGCCTTGCGGCAAGCACTGGCAGACGGGCGTATCAGCCGCTATGTGGCAGACTTCCCCGTGCCCGGCATGCTGGATGATGAGCGTGTCATGTTGACCCCGCACCTTGGGGCCAGCACGGACGAAGCAGAAGAAAATTGCGCGGTCATGGCTGCCGATCAGCTTTGCCGTTTTCTCGAAACTGGCAGTATTGTGAACTCGGTCAATTATCCGTCCGTAAGTCTGGAGCCCGCAGACGGGTATCGCTTGACCATTACTAACCGCAACGTACCTGGCATGCTCGGCCAAATCACGTCCGTATTGGCTGAACGCGAAATCAATGTGATCGATATGCTAAACAAGAGCCGTGACGATCTGGCGTATAACCTGATCGACGTGTCAGCGGAACCCGATGCGGGTTTGTTGGATGCGCTGACGGCAATCGACAGTGTTACGGACGTGCGCGTTATCTCCGCGTAAATTCCCCTTGGTCAGCGGTGGTTAGGGCCAGCACGAACGCCATCTAATGCGCTGTTGGCCCGGCAGTAAGCACCGCGATTCAGACTGTATCGCTGTTGCCAGCCAATCCGTTGTCGCGCGGCTTCTCTGGTTCTTTTCAAGAACCAGAGCCTCAGAGGCAGTGCTCGACGGAGGCGGCGCTAAACGTAGCCCCGACTCGAGTGATGCGCACCGGTTTGTGAACATTCGCACCTGTCCATCGCACCTTCGCGCTACCTCTGCTGATTGATATGCGCTGAACTAATGATATGGAGTTATCGATCGGTTTTTGTGTCTTTTTGAGAACCAATATATTTAATCCCGCGCCTCGCTTGTCTTGCTAGAAATCGCTGCGGCTGCAAACATTTTGCTACGCGCGCGGATACTGGCTGCACCCATCCCAACAGATCACTGACGATAATCGCCGCGGCCATCGGGGCAGACGAGGTACCCATGGACGAATGGGCCGTGCTAATCCAGGTGGTTTCGTCTATGCGACCAACCACCGGAATGCGATCACTGGCGACACAGCGGGCGGCGCGCTTGTAGTGGTGTAACAAGGTCTGAGCCGATTCCGCATCCGCAACATTCAGCAACAACCGGTTTTTTTCTAAATTGCTGGCGCTCGCGTCCGCACTGGCCCACGGCCGCTGCTCATAGGTGGAGCCGATGGTCCAATGCCCGGTGCTAGGAATCATATAGCCCTGGCCGACTACTGGAACCGACACGGCGGTGTTTGGCGGGGTGATCCAATCCAACTGCCCGCCAACTTCGCCGGTTTCCAGATTAAGCTCTGGGCAGTAGGCCTTGGCGGCGTCCGCATTCGCTAAAATCGCTGCCGTGAACCTGCTATTCGTGCCTGCATGATCCCTTGGCGGCAGTGCGCTCTGCATCAGCTCGATATGCGCGTGATCCAGCAGGCTACGGCAAAGTTCCGGTAAGTTGATGACGGCTGCGGTTGGGAACCATAGCGCAATCGGTGCTGGCAGCACGGTGAGCAGCGCGGCAGGTAATTGAAACCGGTCTTGTAGTTCGGCACGGTCGATCCACTGAATCCAGGCGGCGGCATCTCCGTCTGGTTCGGCGTAGCGAGCATAGATGCGCTCAAGTTTGCCAACGTCAGCCGCATCGCGGGGTAGCTGCAAAGCGCCGCTTGCCGCTAAGGCCGCTTCGGTTCCCAAAAAATTACGCGCCCAATGAAAAGCGCGACAACGCAGTTCAGCCTCTGCACTGCCGTCGCCCAACAAACGCGTGTGCAATAGGCTAGACGGCATCTTCGAGCCGCCGCTTGCCAGCGCGTTGGGTTCGTAAACCGTTACTTTGATGTTTTGTTCGGCCAGTAATCGTGCCGCCGTCGCCCCGGCAATGCCGCCGCCCGCGATGCGGACATGCGCTGGAGGGGTGTGAATGGGTAGCGTTATCGGGCCGCAATATCGGCCAACGATACTGGCGCGTTTATAGGGACGTTGATCGATTTTCTCCATTGAGAAGCCCGCCGCAGTGAGGCCCCGTCGCACCGCCCCGGCTGCTGTGAACGACACGACATAGGTCGTATGGGTGGAGAGGCGAGCTAGCTTCGACCACAGATGCGCTGACCACATGGCTGGATTTTTCACCGGCGAAAAGCCGTCCAGCCACCAGCTGTCGATGGCCTGACGCTGGCTAGCGAGCAGCTCGTCTAAGCCATCGCTGACGTCGCCATGAAACACGCTTAACTGAATTCGCCCGTCGCAAAAGCGGCGGCGATGCCAACCGGGTAACAGCGGTGGTGGATGGTTTGCAAGATTCCAGTAGAGCGAGTTTTGCACTGGATCGGCGTGGTCACGGCCTGCGAATTCGCGCCAGGTGGCCGCGCTAAGTGGATGCGCTTCAAAACTAATGAAATGTAGGTTGGTGCTGGTGCGCTTGACGATTTCGCTAGCCAGAACCACAAAATTCAAACCGGTGCCGAAACCCAGTTCGGCGACTTGTACGCAGGGTACTGAGCGCGCTCGTTCCAGGATTTGGCTGGGTCGTAAAAAGACACGCTGGACTTCGCTGCTGCCATCGGCGGCACCGTAAATATCGTCGAATGCGGCGGCAAAAGGTCGGCCGTCGCGCCAACTTATGTCTGCGGGCGTTAGAACAGACTCAGCAGTTCGCGCATCGGTATCTGCATTGCTGGTAGACATAAACTTAGCGTCGAACCGCTAGCGGCCGCGGCCAATCGGGCGCGTCGGATCGGTGATCCAGCCGCTCCACGAATCCGCATACAGACCCGGTTCCGGCAATCCCGCAACGTGCATAGCCAATACATGATGGGTCGCGGATACCCCGGAGCCGCAATAAACCACCGGATCAGCACCACAAGCGGCAAACGCTTGCGCCAATTCCTGCGCCGGTAGGAATTTGCCATGCGCATCTAAGTTGAGGTTATACGGTCGACATTGCGCGCCGGGTATGTGACCGGCAATTGGGTCAACAAGTTCTTCTTCGCCGGCAAAACGTACTTCGCTGCGAGCGTCGAGGAGGGTGCAAGCGGGTGCCGTGGCGTCGGCGGCACCGAGCATTGCGGTGATTTCGGCAGTGGCAACGAGGCGTGTTAGTGGC
Organism: Gammaproteobacteria bacterium UBA6968; assembly: GCA_002450255.1. Lineage (GTDB taxonomy): Bacteria > Pseudomonadota > Gammaproteobacteria > Pseudomonadales > Azotimanducaceae > UBA4421. The sequence goes on along the minus strand of DJYW01000105.1, from coordinate 7,539 downwards.
GCGGCTTCTGCGAAGTCGCTTGTGCCGTGCGTCGCACCATTACCGCTTTCAGTGTTGTCCTGCCATTGTTCCCAGCCGCCATTTAGAACGGCTACGTTGGCATGGCCGAGCCAGCGCAATAACCACCAGGCCCGGGCGCCAAAAGCACCGCCGGCAGCGTCATAAACCACGACCTGATCCGAGTTGGTGATACCCCAAGCGCGGACCTGTTCGAGCCAGGTGGCTCGTTCGGGTAACGGATGGCGGCCATGCTTGGCGCGAATTTGCAGGCGATCAGCACCGGTATAGCTCAAGTGTTGTTCCAGGTCGGCGTGCACAGCGCCGGGGATATGGGCTTCCAAAAAAGCCCGCTCGCCTGCGGTAGCGTCAAACAAGTCCGCGCGACAGTCGAGAATGCGCACCGCGGATAATCGCTGGGTTAGATCCTCGACACTGATGAGATTGGTCCAATTCATGATGTTTTGCTTGTCGGTTTGGCTTAGGCAATTAATCTGACCGATATAGGGTTTACCCCTTTCTCAAGTGGGGGGTTGCCGCCAGGTTGGCCGTAAATGCTTCGAATAATCGTCTTAGGTGAACAAAAGTCGAGGTTTTCCTCACTGTTTTTTGCCGCCCGTTATGTCAGACTTCTAAAGGTCAAGTGTCGTTCTTCGGTGTTCATCCGTCCAGCGATCTGCTTTTATCCACAAATGTCACCTTTCATGGTAGGAGATCACGCATGGTATTTTTGGAATGGCTATCCCAGGGCCTCGTCCCCTTATCGTTTTGGGGTCTAGTAGCCGTAACCCTAATCCTGACTCACATCACCATCGTTTCAGTCACGATTTACTTGCATCGTTATTCCTCGCATCGCTCCCTGAGTTTGCATCCGGCGCTTAAGCATTTTTTCCGCTGCTGGCTGTGGTTGACCACGGGCATGATAACCAAAGAGTGGACCGCAATTCATCGCAAGCACCACGCTAAGTGTGAAACCGCAGAAGACCCACACAGCCCAGTTGTTATGGGCATTGGCGAAATTTTTTGGCGCGGTGCCGAAGCTTATCGAGACGCAACCGCGGATCGCGAATCCATTGATCGCTACGGATCAGGCTGCCCAGACGACTGGTTAGAGCGCAACGTTTACGCGAACAATTTTGTCGGTATCGGCTTGATGGCCGTCATCGACATAGCGCTATTTGGCGTCGCGGGATTAACCGTCTGGGCCGTACAGATGCTGTGGATTCCCGTGTTTGCTGCGGGTGTGATCAACGGTATTGGCCACTGGTGGGGCTACCGCAATTTTGAATGCCCTGACGCTGCTCGTAACATCGTGCCATGGGGTATTTTGATTGGCGGCGAAGAATTGCATAACAATCATCACACCTATCCGAATTCAGCGAAGCTGTCGCAAAAGCCATTTGAGTTCGATCTAGGCTGGGGTTGGATACGTTTGTTTGAGACCTTCGGGCTCGCGAAAGTGGTCAGCAAAGGCCCGATCGTGGAGCGCGTTGCGGGCAAAAACACGCTGGATCAGGATGCGGCCTGGGCATTGGTACATGATCGTTTCCGAGTGATGGCGCGCTATGCGGAAGAAGTCATTGCGCCGACCATTGAAGAGGAATATCACAAAGCGGACGACGCTACGCGGAAAGCTTTGCGTCGGGTTAAAGCAGTTTTGGCCCGCGAAGAAACGTTGTTGGATGAAGCCAGCAAACAACGCCTTGTCGGTGTGCTAGAGAATAACGCGAAGGTGCGACAAATCTACGAACTGCGCATGGGTTTGCAGTCAATTTGGGCCAAGCGCGGCGGCAACTTCGATGAAGTGGTTAAAGGCCTGGCAGATTGGTGTAAAGAGGCTGAAGAATCCGGTTTGCAAGCTGCTCGTGAGTTTGCCGAAACGTTGAAGTCTTATGCGACGCCAGCGAAGGCCGCCACTGCTTAAACGCTACGCCTCTTAGCCGCCCGCGCAAACCATCGTCGCGGGCCGGCTTTGCCCCAGCCTGGTCTTTCCTTTTCCAACTATGCGGACCTCTCTTCCTGTCCGCGACGCTTTATATAAACACCTTTCTTTTCCTTTGCCCCACCTGCCGGCCTGCTTTGCCGGCGACGCCCAGCGTGATTGGTTGCGCCAGGGCCATTATCTCGGTCCTTATTTTAAGAGCGTCGCTTACCATTTCGCATAGGCAGGCACACTCGATAGCAAGAGCAGGCGATTAGCCTGCAGGGAAATAGAAAGAGCGTCAAAAGAGATAGAAAAAGAGCCTGAAAGAAGGCAAGTGAAAGAAGCGCATGCGTCGGTAAATACAAGGCGACGCGTTAAGTGCCGCTTCGCTTACATTCGCTGAACTACGCCAATACCTAACAAGTCCAATCCTCTCTGCAATGTCAGAGCGGTGTGCTGGCAGAGCGTCAGACGCCGTGTGCGAGTGTCTGCTTGCGCACTTAACACCGGGCATTGTTCGTAGAATTGCGTAAAACGTCCTGCTACATCATACAAATACGCGCACAGATAATGGGGATAACCCTCTTCAGCGATTTGTTCGAGGGTGTCATTAAAACGCACCAGCGCGACTGCTAAGAGTCGTTCGGGTTCGTCCACTGGTTCGACCTGAGCTGATAGCAAGCTGGGGTCGACGTCGCCTTTAGTAAACAGGCTTTGAATACGGCTGTAGGCATATTGCAGGTACGGCGCGGTGTTGCCCTCAAGGCTAAGCATTTGATCCCAGTCAAAGACGTAATCGCTAGTGCGATTTTTTGACAGGTCGGCGTATTTTACTGCGCCAATGCCGATGACATGGGCCATATGTGCGGCTTCGGTTTCGCTCAAGTCCGGATTCTTCGATTGCACCAAAGTCAGCGCTCGGTTTTCCGCCTCGTCCAATAGATCGTTAAGTTTAACTACGCCGCCAGTTCTGGTTTTAAAGGGTTTGCCATCTTTACCGAGCATGGTGCCGAAAGGTAAGTGCTGCAAGCGAACGTTTGCGTTGGTAAGCCCTGCTGCGGCGGCAGCTGCGAAGACTTGTTTGAAGTGAAGCGCCTGACGCGCGTCGACAAAGTATAGGGCACGGTCCGCTTTCAAGCGACTTACGCGATGTTGTATCGCCGCCAGATCAGTGGTGGCGTACAAAAAACCGCCGTCAGACTTTTGCACGATCAGCGGTAGGGGTTCGCCTTCTTTATTGGTGAATTCGTCTAAAAAAACGCACTGCGCGCCATCCGATTCGCTGAGCAGGCCAGTTTCCTGCAAGTGCGCGAGAATGCCGTGCAAATCGTCGTTATAAGCACTTTCGCCCATTAAATCTTTTTCGGTCAGAGTGACGTCTAGGCGGTCGTATAAGGCTTGGCAGTGCTTTGCCGACATGGCAATAAATCGCTGCCACTGCCGATACGCATCCGCATCGCCAGATTGCAGGTCGACTACGGCTTGTCTGCAGCGATCCTGAAATGCCCGGTCATCATCAAACCGAGTTTTCGCCGCACGATAAAAGTTCTCGATATCACCGAGTTCGTCCGAGTCCTCGCCCGACTCCGCCAAGTAGGTGAGCAGCATGCCAAATTGTGTGCCCCAGTCGCCCACGTGGTTCTGACGGATGACTGTATGGCCTAACGCTTCGAGTATGCGGGTGACGCCGTCACCAATGATCGTGCTGCGAATATGGCCAATGTGCATTTCTTTAGCGAGGTTGGGTGCCGAATAATCGACCACTACGGTTTGCGGGTGTTCGCTGGCAATGATTTCGGCGGGTCGGTTACGGGCAAGAAAGGACCGCGCCAAAACAATGTTGATGAAGCCCGGTCCAGCAATACTCACATCTGCCGCGATATCAGATAGGTCCAAGTGCTTGACCACAGTTTGCGCCAGTTCACGCGGGTTTTTGCCCGCTTTTTTGGCTGCGGCCATCACGCCGTTGGCCTGATAGTCGCCAAACTCTGGTCGGTTCGACAGTTGCACTAATGCGGGCGCCTGTATGCCTACATCGTTAAACGCCGCTTCGACACGTTGCGTTAGGAGAGCTTTAATCTTCATGTTTGCAGTGGTTTTTGCTGACAGTTCTTATGGATAAGCGAGACGATTCGCGCCGGCGGATCGTGTGTAGCGAAACCCGCGTGGCTGTGCCAAGTTTGTCGCCACCAGAGTTTCGCAACGCCGGTCACCGTGTTCCCAAATCCGCCATCGCTGGACTTGGGAACCACAGAGCTCCATTTTTAAGTGTTCTAATCTAAAACGATAACTTGATCGGCCTGAGCGCCTTTGTCGTGATCAACCACAACAAACTTCACCTTTTGGCCGTCTTTAATATAGGGGCGTTGGCCGCCGTCGCTCGCGGCGAGGTTACGCTGATGCAAGAAAATCTCTTCGCCGTTCTCACGCACCACAAACCCATAACCCTTGCTGCGGTTGAACCATTTAACCGTGCCGGTTTCCATTCCGGCACTAGATGTGGCTCCAGATGCAGCAGCCTGTGCAGCTTTGGGGGCAGCATCGGCAGGCTTGCGCTTGTCACGCGTTGCTTTGCTTGAATCGTCGCGACGGGCCGGTTTAGCGTTGCTTTTTTTGTTGCTCGCGCCGCGATCGCGGCGGCGGTCATTTCTGCGCGGTCCGGGTGCTTGCATGCGCAGCGCAATGCGTGCGTTGGTGAGGCCGCAGATGGCCAAGGCAAGGATGACCAAAACGGTAAGTGCGACCGTGTCGCCGGGCCAGATACGGGTAGACAGTTCGATAACTAGGTAGGCTAGAAAGAGTGCGCTGGCAAGCGCGGTTACGAGAGATCTCATCAATGTAGGCATGATTTACCTTATAAAACGCGCTGCTGTAAATAAATGGCTAGCGCTAATCTTGATTGCAGTAATGTAAGCGTCGCAAAAGTTGCTGGGTGATCGCGTCCCTATCCTAGGGGGCATAAGTTCAGGTATGGTCCGAACCGATAACTGCTTTGCAACGGTCAATAAGTTGGGCCTGTCGCAATGGGTGCAGGCTCCGGTGCTACGGATGGCTAGGTCCTTCCTCAGCGGCGCGTAGTCTACCCCAATACAGCCGAGGCGGTTATAAAAGTCTCGTCTTTGACACTTGGACGTTAAACTTCTTAGCCGGGCAACCATGCCGATGCAATGGCTGTCGGGAATCGTATTTCGTTTATTTGCTTGCGTCGAAGGTCACGTTGCAGCGTGGCGTGCCTGCGCAGGTTATGCGCTGGATAATCACTGGCTGAGCCGGGACGCCAGCCATGCCCCGGCGGAGGACGGTATCCACCAATTCGATCGACTCCACCACCTCCATACCCCCCTGGACACGAGCGAATACCGTGTAACCGGGTTCGCCGTCCGCCGCGTCCAGCTGGAAATTGTCTCTTACATTTATGAAAAACTGGCTATCGCCGGAGTCTGGATCGTCCAGGCGAGCCATCGCAACAGTGCCGCGACGGTTTTTTAGCCCATTGAAGGATTCATTGGTAACGGTCGCAGGGACTGGTCGATACGTCAGGTTGGCATCGTAGCCGCCGCCTTGAATCATGAAGTTCGCAATGACGCGATGAAAAGTGAGGCCGTCGTAGAAGCCCGCGTTGATCAGATTAAGAAACTGCGCGACGTGTTTGGGTGCAAATTTCGGTAGCAGCTCCAACTCGATTTTTCCGAAACTGGTTTCAATTAGGGCGGTGGGGTTCGCGTTGGCCGCCTGACCGGGCAGGCTCAGCGGCAAAATCGTCATGATGGCTGCCATAGCAAAGATCGCGGTTTTGGCGCTCTTAGCCGTGGTGGATCGCTTGGCCGATGTGCCAGATGCAGGTAGCCCGCCGGCCTCAGCCCGCTTTAATTCGCATCGATTGAATCGATTGAATCGGTTGCCCGGGCGCTCAAAACGAGTTTGCAGCGGTCCTCTAAAACCTCGGCGAAACGTGATGGATAACATACCCGCAACAACAAGACGCCCTAATTCATGCATAACCTTAAGACTCCAACAGGTTAACGTAAGCTGCGACAGTTGGCCGAAAGCCGGCCTCCAGTCCTTCACAAATAATCGCGTGGCCTATGGACACTTCAAGCAAGTGGGGCAACCGCCGAAACAGCGGCAAATTGCTTTGATCCAAATCGTGGCCCGCGTTAATGCCCAGACCCAATTCAGCGGCGAGCTCCGCCGCGTCGCAGAAACGCTTGAAGCTGGCCTGAGTTGACGCAGCCTCCGCGCCGTCCGCCCAAAATGTTTCGGCGTAAGGTCCGGTATAAAACTCGATGCGATCAGCGCCATGTGCTTTGGCTGCATGAATATGCTCGGCCACCGGCTCCATAAACAAGCTCACCCTCGCACCAAAGTTATGATATTGCTCAATTTTTCCTTGTAGTGCCGCATTGGGCGTGGAGAGGTCCCAGCCGTGATCTGAGGTCAACTGGTCGTCGCTGTCTGGCACCAAGGTTGCCTGCGCCGGTCGCGTATTAGCAATCAAAGCGTCAAAGCCGGGGTAACCCGCTTCTGTTGCTGTGGCAAACGGGTTGCCTTCGATATTGAATTCGATGCCGGGATAGTCGCTTTTCAGTAAAGCCGCTAAAGCCGTTACATCGTCCGGGCGGATGTGGCGCTGATCTGGTCGCGGATGCACTGTAATGCCTTTCGCACCCTCGGCAATCGCGTCGCGTGCGGCCTGCAAAACACTGGGTCGCTGACCTTCACGGGCGTTTCGTAAAAGTGCTATTTTATTTAGATTGACGCTTAAAACTGTCACTAAAGTTCCTTCTGGTTATCAGTCTCATCTTGGGGGTTAGCATTGTTTTCGCCGGAGTCAGCCTGCGCTTGTTCTTCGATCAGATTGTCCAGTGCACCATTTTTGTAGAGGTAGACCATAGTGCCGACTATGAACACAAAGTTCATGGCCAGCGGCCCGACGAGCTTGTAGGTGACCCAGGTTTCCATGGAAAAGCTGTAGGCGACCCAGATATTCACGGCACCCATAAGCACGAACACCGAAGCCCAGCCATACGTCAGCCGCACCCACAGTGGATCCGGTAGGCGCAAAGACTGGCCAAATAACTTTTTAAAAAGAAGTGTGCCGCGAAAAAGATACGCGCCGCCAAGTACGGCAGCGAAGGTCCAATTCACAATAGTGGTTTTCCATTGAATAAACGCCTCATCGCGCAAAAGCACGGTCATGCCGCCGAGAATGAGGCTGGCCCAAAAAGTAATACGCAGCTGCTGACTGATCGGTTTGCCGAGGACCTTATGCCCTAAAAATTGCAGGGTGACGATCCCGATGAGCAGTCCGGTCGCCAGGAATATATCGCGGGTTGTAAAGAACGCGACGGCGAAAACCAAGATGGCCAAAAAGTCTAAAAATTGATTCAAGGGTATATCCATAGTCATCGAAGGTCAGGGATGATAAAAGATTCAGTCCCAACTGTAATGAAAACCCGTTGCAACGGTCGGAATATCGGCTGCGTTAAAAGGCCAGCGTGGCCCGCCGTCGAAAGTCCGGGCTAGATCGGCACATTACCCGCAGCTTAAGGACAAATACCATGAGTCAACGCCTAGATGTTCACCCTACTCATCCGCAACCTCGAATCTTGCAGGCA
>DJYW01000059.1:14123-16883 GCA_002450255.1 Gammaproteobacteria bacterium UBA6968 | reverse complement strand
TTACCAAAAACGCTGAGGGCTCTTACCAATTATCATCTAATGAGAGTTAATGATTATGTTGTCTAGGGTTCGTTTGGGTTCGCTGATAGCCACCATCATTTCATTGTCGATGGCGTCGCTCGGGTGGACCGAAACCAGGCTAACTGTTCCGCCCGGTTTTATCGTTGAGCAACTCAACTTCAGTGTTCCCGATGCCCGCCAAATGGCTCTCAGCGAGAACGGTATGTTGATTGTGGGCACTCGACGCAAAGGCCGCGTTTACGCGATCCCAAACGCGTTAACTGCACCAGAACCGAAGGTCATCACCCTGCTTAAAGGCCTGCAGATGCCCAGCGGTGTAGCGATCCATAACGGTGATCTCTATATCGGCGCCGTGTCAGAGATTATTCGCGTAGCGGACATCGATTCGGTTGCCACCGCGGACTGGGTTGCCATGGAAATCATCACCGATGATTTGCCAGACGAGCGCCATCACGGCTGGAAGTATTTGAAATTTGGACCCGACGACCAGCTTTACGTCCCCGTCGGCGCGCCATGTAATATTTGTCTATCAGATGATCGACGCTTTGCCAGCTTACTGCGTATGAATCCAAGATCCGGGGCGACGGAATTTGCTGCGGAGGGCCTGCGCAACACAGTCGGCTTTGCCTGGCATCCAACCACCCAAGATCTCTGGGTTAGTGACAACGGCCGCGACATGATGGGTGATGATGTTCCCGCTGAGGAAATCAACATAATCCCCAAAGGTAATCGTGAGACGCTGCACTTTGGCTACCCGTTTAAGCATTCCGCCCCAGATGAGGGATTCCTCTCAGACCCGAAATTTGGCGACCACGAACAGGGCAAAAATTTAAAGATAGTGCCTCCAAAAGTTCGCATCAAAGCACATTCGGCCCCGTTGGGCATGACGTTTTATAGTAGCGATCACTTTCCACCGATCTATACCAACTCGCTGTTCGTCGCTGAGCATGGCTCGTGGAACCGCAGTGCTAAGGTTGGCTATCAAGTGAGTCGCGTCTTTGTCGACGAGTCTGGGCAGACCGCCTATGAACCTTTTATCACGGGCTGGTTGATTGGCGAACAGGCCTGGGGAAGGCCTAACGATGTCTTGGTAACGCCCGAAGGACATCTTTTGGCCGCGGATGATAAAGCCGGTTTAATCTATCGCGTGCGTTATGCGGCGGCGCCAAAAACCGCGTTCAGTCGAAACCAGTAGGGCGCCAGCAGCAAACCTTCTCGAATAATTCCAACGATAAATTTGAGTTTTATGTGCCAACAAAAAACCGGCCGAGGTCGAGCCTCCAGCCGGTTTTATGAAATTGCTGCCAGCGCCAGCGGCGCTATAGCTTCAAAAAATAATGTCTATGCGGGTTTCGAAAGATGTTTCGCAGTGTCCCACGCCACCGCCATCAATGCCCACTTCTGGACTTGAGAATTGGAACCGACACTCCATCGAGTTGCCCTGATTACCAATCAAGATGGCCGTAGATTTTGAAGACATCGTTGTTTCGCTGGAGTGGACAGAACCAAAATCATCATCGTCATCGTCAAAAATGTCGCCATAGATGTAAGCGTCCTCAGTACTTGTGGTTGACGCCTGTACAAACTTGCCAGTGAAGCGCTCTCCCGACGGCATAGTAACTTGCAGCGTGCCATCATTTTCGAAGATGTCCTGACTGTACTGAAACATCACCGCTTCACCTTCAGTGACTCCTTGCATGATGCCAGTGGTCGTTGTTTCGCAGCCCGCCAACGTAAAGATAGCGATGAGCGACCAGAATCCTACGGTAGCAAAGCTAACCAATTTGGAATGCTTTACGCCGCCCCCCATGCTGAACAACTGACTGCCACTAAAAGAGGTCGAAATACGCGATTTAGCGATTTTTTGTGGCTCGTCGCGACCACGTTCTGGCTTGGATTTCAAAGTAGGCACCCTCTTTTTTCTGTTAGGTTTATTCGTTATTGATCTGTCTGAGTATCCGTTTAGCGCTTGCGTTCGGTTCTTGCGTGTAGCTCGTATATCTGACGTTTAGGTTTGGTTCGTGCGATCGATTTTTGACTCGTGCCGCCGGCCGCTACTTGCAATACACGTCCCAATAAAAATGGCGCTGTAAACAAAAAATATTTTCAGTTTAGAGAACACCGATCACCACTACCCCCCGAACCAAAGGGAGTTTTTTCAGACAGGCGGAAGGAATGCCATGTTTCTGCTATCTGAGCAGACTCAATAAACAAGAAGCGCTGGCGTCGATCACTCAAACCATCCGGTGTACTTTGGCGACGTTGGTGAGACAGGAAAAATCAGGAAAGTCTGGCGAGGCGGCCAATGAAGTGAACTGCTCCAATCTCAGGCTGTCTTTTAAAGTGGGAGACGGCGGCGCAGCAAAGTACTCCGCTCACCTAAGCTGCTGAAACTTGCAGACCTTTCGCCAATCGGACGAATCTACCCGGCAAAGCCAAGACCACATAAATGACCACATAACAGAACACTTAAGGAATACCAAGCGAAAAGACTAGAGCGCAAGGACCATTCGGGATGCAAAAAGGATTTGCCGAGATCGCAGCGCTGCAGCAAAAACGGGCATGAACTTCTATTTCGCTAATCGGTTTATTCGATCAGGGAGTGCTAAGCGTCCGTTATATTTCGGTATCAAGCGTGCTTAATATTTTGAGCCGCCCTATTGTTTCTGAGGCGAACTGACGCGCAATGTAAGCCGCTCGCGAAAAGGGAATGAGCCAAATGCCCCACCAAGGGAAAGG
>DJYW01000059.1:0-13778 GCA_002450255.1 Gammaproteobacteria bacterium UBA6968 | reverse complement strand
GCAAAGGCAAAGGCAAAGGCAAGGTGAACTAACGGTTATTTTTCGGCATAACCGAGATTTCCATCGGCTGAAAATGCTCCATATCAATATCGATCAAATAGGGTCCTGACGCGTCGATAGCCGTATCAAAGGCCGCTTTAAATGCCTGGACGCTACCGACTCGCTGACCAGGCACGCCCATACTAGCGGCCATGTCCGCAAAGGCTACCTTGCCTAAATCCGTTTCATTAATGCGACCAAATCGGCGCTCCTGCAAATAACGCAATACGCCATATCCAGAGTCGTTGAATACGCAAATAATCAGCGGCACCTGATATTGGGCGCAGGTTGCGAGTTCCGTCGCATGAAACATAAACCCGCCATCGCCGTGGATTACCACCGTTTTGCGCTGGGTGGCGATCGCGGCACCGACACTCATGGGGAAACCCGGACCGATTGCTCCGGAAGTAGGGTTTATTGAAGTTCGCGGGCTGTAAATGGGAAACAGTTGATTGCCCCAGTTGTATGCGGAAATGGTCTGGTCGCGCACAAAGACACTGTCGCGCGGCAGACGCTCACGAATATGGTCCATAACCTGCGGCCAATCCGTGCCTAAACGGCTGCGCATAGCGGTGCGGACGCCGTCACGGGCATGCCAAACCGCCTCATTAAACTGGCCATCGTTAGGCGCCATGGTTGCAGTTTGTTCGCTAAGCGCCTGCAGTGCTGCGCGGGCGTCCGTGACCCAACCCAGATGCGCATGATGTGTGCGCCCGACCATCGCCCCATCAATATCAATATGCACCAGTTCTCCCGGTGGCGTTTGCTGAGCAAACTGACCGTCCACCCCCACCGCAAACTTGGTGCCAATCGCGAGCGTCAGATCGGCAGCAGCAATCGCCTGATAAATTCCGGCGGAGTTATAGTAGTTGCCTATACATAGGGGATGGTCCTCCGGCAGGACGCCGCGGCCATCGACGGTGGTAATCACCGGCGCATCCAACGTTTCCGCCAACTGTTGTACTAAAGCCCCTGCACCGGCAGCAATGACCCCACCGCCGGCAATAATCACGCGACGCTGACTTTGCGAGAGGCGCTGAGCGACTTGCGCAGCCATAGCCGCGTCATCCGAGGACACCGGGATGGCTGCGTCGGATTGACTCGGGACCGTAAACCCCTTTTCCGTGCAATCTGCATACTGCAAGTTGATGGGAATTTCCAAAGCACCCGGTGCCGCACGACCAGTAAACATATCAGTGACTACTGTTTGTAAAGCGGTACCCAGTTGATCAATATGCCGAGGGCTTTCGACTCGTCTGCAAACCGAAGCCAACATCGGCACTTGATTCTCTGCCTCGTGGACGTAGGCCAATCCCTTTCCGTAAAAATGGGTGTCAGCCTGACCGGTGATCACCAACACCCTAGACGAACCAAATTGCGCCTCGTATAAACCGGTGACAGTGTTAGATGTACCTGGCCCGGTCGAAGCTATCATCACGCCCATGCTGCCTGTAGCCCGGGCATATCCGTCCGCGGCGTGGGTGCCGGCTTGCTCATGACGTACATCGATTATCTTGGTTGCGCCCAAACGATTGATCGCATCCAGGATCGGCATGTTGTGGATGCTTACGATAGCAAAGACATGTTTGACCCCAAATTGCGCCAATCCATGCGCAATCAAGTCAGCCCCAGTAAAATGCGTCATATCCTCTCCAAATCTGTAACGGTTTAGCCTGAGCTGCTAAGCGGCTTCGCTTAGCAGCGTCATCGGCTCTATAAATAGCGATAACTGTTCGTACCACGATTCAAGCGGTTTGCTTATCCAGTTTACTTTGAATAGCTCGCCAAACCTTCTCCGATGTCAGTGGCATATCAATTGCCGTGACACCATAAGGGACTAACGCATCCAGAGCGGCGTTCACAATTGCTGACGGCGCTCCACACGCCCCGCCCTCGCCAATGCCCTTTACGCCGAGCTCGTTATGAGGATCCAACACTTCGTTAAAGCGGACTGAAACGTCCGAAATCTGCTCGGCACGCGGCATCGCATAATCCATAAAACTGCCAGTGATGAGCTGACCGTCCGCATCGTAAACCGCGTGCTCGTAAAGTGCTTGCCCGATACCCTGAGCTACTCCACCATGCACCTGACCAGCCGCAAGCAGCGGATTTATGACCCGACCACAGTCGTCTACCGCTGTGTACTCGACCACAGCCACTTCACCGGTTGCTGGATCAATTTCAACTTCCGCTATATGACAACCGTTAGGAAAGGTAAACCCTGCACCGCGATTATAGCGAACGGTCTTGTGCAAGCGTTGGCCGCCAAACTGTTCCTCCTGAGCAGCCGTAGCGACCTGTTTCAGGCTGACTTCAGACGCGTTATCGGTGCTGCGAAACAAGCCTTCGGAATAAGACACTTGAGCCAACGGTGATTGCAGCATCTCTGCAGCGATTTCTTTGGCTCCGGCTAATGCCGCTTCGCCGGCACGTTTGACCGCGATCCCACCCATTTGCGACGATCTAGAACCGCCAGTACCACCGCCAAAAGCGACACGATCTGTATCGCCCTGAATGATGTTAACCGCGTCGAATGCGATACCAAGGGTTTCACTGAGAATTTGTGCGTAAGTCGTGCGGTGTCCCTGGCCATGGGAAAAGGTGCCAACCACAACATCTACGCTGCCATCTGGGTTAAGGGTTATGTCTGCCTCTTCTTCAGGACCCCCGCCGCTAGATTCAACGTAATAGCCGATGCCACGACCGCGTATTAATCCGCGGCTCAGACTGTCCTGCTGGCGTGCGGTGAAACCTGTCCAATCTGCTGTGGTTAATGCGAGCTCGAGCGTTTCTTCAAAACGACCACTGGTAAGGTCGATGCCCGAGGGCAAGGTATATGGCAATTCTTCAGGTTTTATAAAATTGATTTTGCGAAGGGTTATCGCATCTACACCCATCTGCCGAGCCGCCGCTTCGAGCAAACGCTCCATCACATAACACGCCTCAGGCCTGCCCGCACCACGATAAGCAGCTATCGGCATGGTATTAGTAAACACGCACCGCACAGAATGATGGACGTTAGGAATACGGTAGACCGTACCGACGACTCGCCCCCCAGCCATAGTAGGAACAAACGGACCGACCGCAGTGCAATAAGCGCCCAGATTCGCAGCAGTCTCCACGCGTAAAGCCATCATTTGTCCATCCGCAGCAAAGCCTGCAGTGACGTTGGTGAGATTGTCACGACCATGCGAATCGCTGGTAAACATTTCCGAGCGGTCGCCCGTGAATTTCACGGGCCGCGCGAGTTGCTTGGCGGCAAACAACGCCAAACACGGTTCCGGCTGAACTTCGCCGCGAATTCCAAAACCACCGCCAGTGTCTGGTGAAACAACTCTTACCTGTTGTTTCTCGACCGCGAAAATCTTAGCCAGCACCGCCTGCTGGGCCACCACACCTTGGCTAGGGTTATGAAGCGTGTAATGGCCAGCTTGATACTGACCGATGCATGCGCGTGGCTCGAGTGGACTGGGCGCGACGCGATTATTAACGAGTTCAACGCTCACGATGTGGGTGGCTTTGCTTAACGCCTGATCGACCGCCGTCGCATCACCCTTTTCAAAGTGCACGCACAGATTGCTATCGTTTGCTTCGTGCAGCAGTTGGGTGTCTGGATCTGTCGCATGGCGCGGATCAGCACACGCTGGCACATCACGAATATTGAGTTTAATGCGTTCCACGGCCCTATCCGCTTGCTCCTTACTTTTCGCTACTACAGCAGCGATAGCCTGTCCGACAAACAAAACTTTGTCTTGGGCAAGAATAGGGCGATGCGGAATAAATGCGGGCTCGCCTTGCGCGTTAGTCAGCGCGGCACGACAGGGCAAACCGCCAAGGGATGCAATATCCGCAGCAGTATAGACGGCTACCACGCCTTTCTTTTCTGTCGCGCCATCGGTATCGAGTTCGGTAATGAAACCGTGCGCAACCGGTGAACGTAAAATGCTCAGATAAAGCTGATCCGGCAGATTAATGTCATCGGTAAATTGGCCGCCGCCCGTAACCAAGCGGGGATCTTCGCTGCGCGGTACGCTTTGGCCAACCCCAAACTTCATACTGCTACTGGCACCACGTCAGTCTCGCCGACTACCGCGTGGCGGAGTACCCCGATCGGGGTGACTTCCACCTCAATCAAGTCGCCATCCTGCATAAATACCGGCGGAGTACGCGCAGCGCCAACGCCACCCGGCGTGCCGGTAACAATGACATCACCCGCTTCAAGCTCGATAAAAGTAGAGCAAAACTCAATCAATTCGGCAAAGCTATGCACCAAAAGATCTGCTTTGGCTTGCTGCATGATCTCGCCGTTCAGCCGAGTGGTAAGCTCCATTTGAGTCAAATCACCGATCTCGTCCGGCGTCATCATCCACGGGCCAAACCCGCCAGTGTTAGCGAAATTTTTGCCCGGTGTGAACTGGCTCGTCTGTCGTTGGTATTCGCGCACGCTACCATCATTGTAAATACTGAAGCCAGCGACGTGAGACAACGCCTCGCTACGCGGAATACGACGCCCAGGACGGCCGATAATCATCGCAATTTCGCCTTCGTAGTCGAGGGTGTCCGATTCGCGCGGCTTAACCATGGGCGCGAGATGTCCCATTTGAGCCGCTGCAAAGCGAACAAAAATCGTTGGCACACCTTCACCACCACGTCCGGTCTCTTCCTGGTGCGCTTTATAGTTCAGGCCAACACACAGAATTTTCTTAGGATCTAATAACGGCGGCTCATAGGCGATTTCGTCGAGAGAAAAGTCAGCTAAATCACCGCACGCTGATGCGAGATTTGCCAAGGCATCATCCGCAATCGCTTCGCGTAGAGTCGCATAATCCGACCGAGCGCCCACATCGACGACACCCTCGACTGCTGATTCCTGGGCAACAACGTAACCAAAGCTCGTTTTTCCACTATGGGTAAAGGATAACCAACGCATTGCGCCTCCTTATATAAAGTGCTTCTGTAGGACTCTTTGGCAGAGTCTTCTTGTTAGATCGCTCGCATAACATCGTTTTGTAGACAAATGGTTTATCTAGCCAGATACCTCTGTCTAATCAGATCACTGCTCCAATCAAATGATGGGGCGACGTAGATCTTCTCTACGCGAGTCGTTGTACGCTATTTTTTCTTGCTGCTGCTTGTGGCGACTTACCGCGCAGGCCGTTAACCGCTGTGCTTTAACTCAGTCTCTAGCGTGACAATCACAACCGCAGACACCAACCTGGCCTGGCCACGTGCCCCGTCGACTTTAGTCGAACATGATCACGCTACGCGCAATCTCGCCAGTATTCAGCGCGGCCATGCCCTCATTAATATCCTCTAAGCGAATACGGTTAGATATGAGGTCATCCAAATGCAAACGGCCTTGTAGATAGAAATCGACGAACCGAGGCATATCCACTCGGAATCGATTGGATCCCATCATGGATCCCTGGATTTTTTTCTCAGCTAAGAAATCGACACCATGAAGCTCAACCATTTGGCCAGGCGGGATCATACCGATAACCGTGGCTGTACCGCCGGGACGCAGCATTCGAAAGGCTTGCTCGGCAGTCGCTTTCAGACCAATGGCTTCAAACGAATAATGTACGCCGCCGCTGGTCATCTCTCGGACCGTGGCAACAGCATCGGTTTGGCTTGCGTCGACCACATCGGTAGCGCCAAATTTACGCGCCAACTCAAGCTTGGATGCAACCATATCGATGGCAACAATGCGCGCAGCCCCGGCTATCGCTGCGCCATTGATCGCAGAAAGGCCAATCCCGCCGCAGCCAATCACGGCAACCGTCGAACCTGGCTCAACATCGGCAGTATGAATCACCGAACCGATGCCCGTGGTCACACCGCAGCCGATCAAAGCGGCGCGGTCCATAGGCATGTCTTCGCGGACTTTTACCAAGGCGTGTTCATGAACCAGCATCATTTCGGCAAACGACCCGAGTTGAGCAAACTGGTTGAGTGCTTCCTTGGCGTCACTGACTCGAGGTTCTTCACCATCACCGCGGCGCACTTCCGGCTCTTGGCACAATGACAGGTGGCCGGTCACACACTGCTCGCAGTGGCCGCAGAATACCGACAAACAGGTAATAACGTGATCGCCAGGCTTAACGTAGTGCACATCTCTGCCTACCTGTTCAACGACACCCGCGCTCTCATGGCCCAAAATCATAGGTAACTGGCCAGGGTAGCTGCCGTTGTAAAAGTGCATGTCGCTGTGGCAGATGCCGGCGGCCTTGGTGCGGATTAATACTTCTCGCGGACCCGGTTTGGAAACACTGACTTCCTCGATTTCCATAGGTACGTTTACTTCACGAAATACTGCTGCTTTCATTTTAGATCCCCTCTCTACGTCCCTTTTAATCGCGTAACGTTCGTCCCGTTAAGCTTTTCCCTTTACTGCCTTTCCCTTTACTGCTTTTTCCTTTACTGCTTTTTCCTCTGTGCCCCTATACCGCTTTAGGCATTATCTTGTTGTTCAAAATCCCGGGTTAATAGAGTGCTCGCTAACAACGCCGGACAGACTTTTCGTGCCGTCTCCCTACTGCGAAATCGAAAAATAATCACTGCAGTGTGCCACAGCGTTTTAGACCCGAAAAGCGAAAATCAGGCTGCTGCTATATCGCCGTTGAGTAAGGCTAATGCGGCCTGCATTGCAGCCCGCAAACCGGCTGCATCAGCAATGCCCTGACCTGCAATATCGAAAGCAGTGCCATGGTCTACCGAAGTCCTCAGGATAGGTAGCCCCATGGTAACGGTCGTCGACGCATGGAAATTATGAACCTTAATCGCGATATGCCCTTGGTCGTGATACAACGCCAGTACCACGTCGAATTCCCCGGCAATCGCCCTATTAAAGACCGAGTCTGCAGGCCATGGACCCGATGCATCCATGCCTAAAGCCTGGGCTTTTGCTACGGCTGGCAGCAGTTCATCCAGTTCCTCGCGACCCAATAACCCGCCCTCACCGCCATGAGGATTCAACGCAGCTACGGCGATCCGCGGCCGCGATACACCCCAACGCTGAAAACTCTCCTGGATCAGTTTGAGTTTTCGCAAGACGTTATCGAACGTGACAAATTGGACCGCAGCAGCCAACGATTTATGTGTCGATAAATGTACGACTCGCAACCCTGGTGTCATGAGCATAGTGGCGTTATTGGTCGTGCCCGCGAGCCGCGCCAGAATTTCCTGGTGGCCAATGTCATTAACGTATCCTGCTGCCTGCAGCGCTTCCTTATGAATCGGTGCAGTCACCATGGCCGCCAACTCACCGGCGAGACACAACTGCGCAGCCGTCGTCACCGCGCTTACCGCGCACTCACCACAGCTGGCTTGAATCTGGCCTAGCGCAAAGTCAGGCGGACGCGGCTGGTCGGTGTCGAGCAAGTTCCAGCCCTGCCGAGCTTCAGTAACGGTTTCAATCAGGTTATAGGCAGGCAGATGGATATCCAGTTGAGTCGCTATATCGTGCAAAGCCCACGCGCAGCCGATCACCACCCAGCTTTGGTCAGGGCTCGGTCGCACGGACATTTCCTTTGCAACAATCTCCGGGCCGATGCCGGCAGGATCGCCAAGGGTCAGGCCGATATTCATAGGCCCACCTCCGTACCGCAACTAGACGAAGCACTGTAAGACCCGTCCCGGGACGGACCTAATGCAGATGGTAAAGAGTCTTTTGACATGGTCGAGTCTCGTGTCGAATCCCAGTGGCATCCGTTCCAATGCGGCCTTCGGTAACGGGTTGCAAGTGGCATCAAATTGCCGTGCCCTCTGCTAAAAGTACCGGGAAATAGCGCCGCTTAAAACGAGGAGTAAGCGGGATAAAAGTTGCCTAAACCTCGTTAGATACAAATAACACACGAAAGTGCTTGTCAACAAATACTGTACGAATATACAGTTTGCGGCCGACTGCGGGAATGCACATAAAAGAACAACAACCGAGCACGCATTTCGTGAACTAAAAATGCAAACCCTGAAGGATCTCAGCGAACAATTTTATCTATATGCCATTTGTGAAGACTGCCAGCGCATTGAACAGCTGGATTTAGTTGCCTTAATCGAGGAACTCGGCGCGGACTTTAAAGTTGGCGAGCTTCGCTCACGCTTGCTGTGCCGCAGTTGCCGCAAGCGTGGCCAGAGTATCCGGATCGTTTATGTTGGGCCGCCGGAGCGTCGCGCGGTGTTTCAGTATCGGCGCTAAAGCATCTCGGCCGAATCAAGGATCAGCCCGAAGCCTTCAACGCCGACATAATCGACTTCGCGCCCTGCGATTAAACGAATCTTACGCAATCCAAGATCGCGCAAAATCTGCGCGCCAACGCCAACTTCGAGCCACTGACTGCGGCGTTCTTCTTCTTTACTCTGCGAGGCGAGTTTTTCCAGCGGCACGCCGACAAAACCAGTGCGCAGGTAAATCAGCACACCACCACCAAGGTCGTTTATACGCTGTAACGCAGCATTTAGCACATTCGTTTTATGATCGCCCTGGGTGCCAAAAATATCCTCCACCAGCTTTTCGCGATGAATTCGAACCGGCACAGATTCCATTTTACTCACATCGCCAAACACGACTGCAACATGTTCAGCATCTTCAAACTCGGTACGGTAGGCGTAAGCTTTGCCCTCACCGATCGCGGTGTTAATGACAAATTCGTAGCTGCGCGATATCAATTGCTCGCGTTGCTGCCGATACGCGATTAAGTCGGCGATGGTGACTATTTTCAGTTTATGTTGCTTTGAAAAATCTAACAATTCAGGTAAGCGCTGGACCGTACCATCATCATTGACTAATTCCGCCAATAAGCCAACCGGAGGTAATCCAGCCAAAATAGCCAGATCAGTACCTGCTTCGGTATGACCCGACCGCACCAAGACACCGCCTTGGCGTGCGACCAATGGAAAGATGTGACCGGGGCGCACGAAGTCGCTGGCGGCAACATTGCTGTTGGTTAACGCCTGCACAGTCGCGGCTCGCTCTTCCGCCGAAATGCCGGTGGTTAGGCCCTGCTTATAGTCGATAGACACCGTAAACGCGGTACTCATCGGCGCATCGTTGCGAGCTACCATTGGATCCAAGTGCAGTTCGCTAGCCTGCTCCTGCAAAATAGGCGTACACAATATCCCGCTGGTGTGGCGAATCATAAAAGCCACCGCCTCCGGGGTTGCTTTGCTGGCAGCCATGATCAAATCGCCTTCGTTTTCGCGATCGTCGTCATCAACCACAACAATCATTTCTCCGCGGCGAATAGCGTCCAACGCGTCTTCAATGCTATCGAATTGGTTTGCCATCAGAAGGCCTCCAAAAAATCGGTGCGAGAGCGTATCACACAGAGCCAGCAACGTCAGCGGAGGCAACATAGATCCCTGTTTACCTGCATTAGTGCTCACCCTTCGGTGGAAGGCGTCGCGCATCAGCCTTTAATCGGCCAGTTGGGATCAACCGGTTGGCTGCAACCTGGATCCTCATTTACTCCGACATTTCTCTAAGCCTCTTGTAACGCTTTCCTTTGGCTTCTTTTCTGCCTTTCTATATTTTACGCCTTTACTGGTCGCATACTCTGATGCGTTCTAACCCAACGGGGCTCGAATCGGCCGGCCGAAGTTCGGGTCGTGACTGATGCGTTTGGCCACTGTGCCTGCAGGTGCCGAGTACCAACCGGGATCCGCAAAATCGTCCGGTGCCAGATCGTCACGCACCTTTACCGTCGTAAACATCCCGCCCATCTCTAAATTTCCGTACGGCCCCTGGCCTCCCATCATCGGCAGCGTATTCGCTGGTCCTTGCAGATGACCTGATTCGACGTGGTCCTGATGTGCGCCCATACCGTGCTCACCCATCGCCATAAAGCCAGGCAGCATTGCCTGCAGTTCGCGGTCCAGCCCGTTCAAGTTAACACCCATCGGTATCGGCAAATCATGCGCCATCGCATTCATGGTGTGATGAGACATATGGCAATGAAAGGCCCAATCACCCGGTACCGCAATAAATTCAATATCGCGAGTTTGCCCAACACCGACGAGTTCGGTGACTTCACTGCGCCATCTGGGTTGCGGCCAACGACCACCTTCAGAACCCGTGACATCAAATTGAACGCCGTGCAAATGCAAAGGGTGGTTCCACATCGATAGGTTACCAATGCGGATACGCACACGATCACCGGTACGTGCAACCAAAGGGTCAATCGCAGGAAAGACCTTGCTATTGAACGTCCACATCGTGAAGTCCTGAAGCACCCCCGGATCGGGGCGGTAAGTACCGGGATGTACAGCCCAATTGTGCAGCAAAATGCAATAGTCGCGCTGCACGGGTAACGCCTCTTGGCCACGCGGGTGAATGATAAACATCCCCATCATGCCGACTGCCAATTGAGTCATTTCATCCGCATGCGGGTGATACATATAGGTACCATGCTGACGCAGCGTGAACTCGTAAACGAAAGTTTCGCCGGGCTGAATCGGGGGCTGGCTCAATCCAGCAACACCATCCATTCCGCTCGGCAAAATAAGCCCATGCCAGTGGATCGAGGTATGCTCGGGTAGCCGGTTGGTGACCAATAGGCGAACTCGGTCGCCTTCCACCGCCTCTAGGGTGGGCCCAGGCGTGGAGCCGTTATAACCCCAGCATTTAGCGGTCATGCCCGGCGCAAACTCGTGGTCTACTTCCTCGGCAACGAGGTGAAATTCTTTTACACCCTGGTCCATGCGATAAGGCAGCGTCCAGCCATTGAGAGTCCGTACGGATCGCGGATTTACTGAGGCATTCGCAGCTTGGTGCGTTGGTGAGTCGCGATGAGGTTTCGTGTGATGCAATGGCGACGCCGAATCCGCACCGACGGATCCGGAGGCATTAGCGACTTGAGTACCCACAGCGGCCATACCCAAAGCACCGCTTGCCGCCATAAATTTCCTTCTTGATGGATTCATGTTATCGCCCCCCCTTATTTTGATGATGATGCATATGCTCACCTGATGGTGCTTCGGTGGTGTTTATCACTGCTCCGGTAGCGGATGTTTGAGCCGCTTGTGTCTGGTCTCTTACGGCATCACTTTCAGTATTTGTTGGGTTATTAAGTTGCGTTTTATTACGGCGCTGTTGCGCAGGGCGGCGCGAGTGGTGATGCAAATGATGCTGATCAGACTCAACAGCTGTCTCACTCAGACCAGCTTGAAGGATATCTGCGACGGACAATGCGTCACCGGTTCGTAGCTGCTCTGGGTGCAGTAAGCGGCCCACTGATCTCTCCATCTCAATACGCGCCAGCCAATAGTCACGCAGCGCATCAAAATAGACTTGGTAACTTGCGTACTCCTGTTGCTTTACATCGATTAAATCGAACACCCCCAGCAACATATAGTTTTGCGAGAGCAAAGCCTGTTGTGTCGCGGCGCGTCGCGCAGGTATCAAAGCGTCCTGGTAAGCCAGCACTCGTGCTCGGGAGGTGAGCAACTGAAAATGATTGGCACGTACTTCGTTATTTACTGCATTCACCAAACCGGCATAACGAACCGCAGCCAAAAGCATTTGCGTGCGTTGGCGTAACCGACTGCCCTGACGCTGGGTAAAGAGCGGTAGCTCCCACTCAAGTTCCCCGCCGACCATCCGCCCACCATCCACTTCTCGTTCTTTGACGAAACCCAGGTTTAACTCGGTTATTAACGCCGTCGCCTCGGCAAACCCCGAACGATCAGCCGCCGCTTTCAGCTCAGCCTGGGCAGCCATCAAATCCAGGCGACCGGTCTGAGCCAAATTGACATAGTGATGCACAGCCATTTCTTGCTCAGGCAAAACGGCTAATACTGCGGGCACCGACCATGGCTTCGCCCCAGTACCAGCAGCTTTGAACTCTGACTCGGAATCACGGGTTAGAGCGTCGCCGATGCCGGAACCGTTATAACTCTCGCTCATCTCTACCCCTGCGCTTGTGCCTGCGCTCAACCCGAGACTAAGCGCCATCAAAAAGTGCTGACGTTTACGCTCCGCGGCAGCCTCGAATTTAGCAATATGCGCTTCAGCGGCACCGGCAGCCGCCTGCACCATCGCTGACTCAGTGATATTCCCTGCGTCGAAATAACGCTGAGCAACCCGTTCCGAGATATTTGCCGCGCGCCATCGTTGATCGGCTAGCTCTGCTTGCAGCTGAGCCGCTACGTAACGAATATAAACCTGCTGAACTTCAGTAATAGTCGTTAACACAGCACCGCTAACCTGCTGTTTAAAGACCGCAAAATCCGCTTCAGCCAAACGCTTACGCGCGCGCCAAGTCAGCGCATCGGTAAGCGAAGCAACCAAACTCAACCCAACAAAGTCATTAGCCACGCGCTCGCCCGCATGCGAGCCCGATTGGTTCTGAACACCGAGCCGAGTCAACGACAGCACGGGATTGTGAATTTGGCTCGCAGCGACCAGGTCGGCAGCGCCCAACCCAAGACTCGCAAGATAAATTTTTATTTGCGGGTTATTGCTGAGCGCCAGCGTGATCGCATCGGCAAGGCTGATGGCGCCGGCAACATCACGTTGGTTAGGATCTTGCTGAACCTGTTCTGGCAAACGCAGCCCGCGTTCTGCCAGCAAAGCCTCAACCTCGCCACGACCCAGATCAGGCGGCACGCGAGCACAAGCATTGAGGAACAGCAGCAAAATGAATGGAAAACAAAGGTATTTAGAAAAGATACCAAACGGTGATTGGAACATTAGGTATTGCCTCGCATCGAAGTTCACAAGATCAGCGTTTAACTCCCGGCCCAGATCAGACCGGGATCAACACTGCTTAAGCCTGCGTAAAGCAATCCAGTTATTCTAATTGTTGGTCCTTTCGAGACACCGGCGAGTCGGTTGAAATGATAGTTTGCGGCAGCAAAAAACCGATCTGCAGAAGATGAGGAAGTGGAGATAGCGAGATTGTGCCGATGCCAGTCGCCTCAAAGTCCGGCAGCACCCGAGTCGACAAGAAGACCGACACCGTAGCTTCTCGGTCTGTCGCTGCAAGGTGCTTAAAGGCACTACAATCCACGCAGTCACCGGTGTGCTGAGAGACTTCTGAGGCAACCGGATGCAACCCCCTATCGATCTCAGCAGAATGCAGATGACTTGCTGTCATACTGGTATCTGCCATTGCGCATGCACAAGCGATCTGCGTAAAAATCAGCAGAAAAGTGAAAAACGATACTTTTACGGTGGAGGCGAACATACCCAGAACTTATACCCCCTATGGGTATATAGCAAAGACCAAAAACGACTAACCATTGATGCTGATAGATTGAACTAGATTAGCAATCGATTGGCTCCAGCACGTGTTATTCCTAGCGGTTCGTGACTCAGGCAATTCATAGGCTGACCTGACGCTAGAGAGGTGAAAAGGTGATGAAGTAAAACAAAAGAAAGAAAGATATAGAATTCGTTGGCCCTAACGTCTGATGCGTTACGTCGCGCAGCCTTTTACCCACAGGAAGCGAACGCAGCAACACTGTGCAAAACCGCTTCGAGACCAGAAGACGCACTCACTCTAAAACCCGACCCGACAAAAAACAGGGTATAAAGGCCAGGCACAATAACAGAAGAGCAATTCGCGAAAGCGGCAAACGTACAAGCGGCTGGAGGAGGTAGGAAGGCTAATAAAAAAGCAGAAGGGGCGGCAATGCGGCGATCGCAGAAACGCTAGAGGAGACCGTAGGGCGATAAAGCCGGCTCGAACCAAAACCAAGGTGAGCATTGAATTGGCGCGCCCGGTAGGACTCGAACCTACAAC
>DJYW01000021.1 GCA_002450255.1 Gammaproteobacteria bacterium UBA6968 | reverse complement strand
TTGGCTTGAAAACCAGCAAACCAACCCGCCGCGGCATATTCGCCGTCGTTTATTGCAAGAGTATGTTAATGCGCTGTTTGCCCGCTCGAATCACACCGCTTAGCTTCGCTTTGTCACATGCCCCATCGGATCGATCCACTCACCCTGTAGCAGGCGAATGGGTGCAATGTAGTACATCTTTAGATCATGGAAAGGATCCGTAAGAATTTTTGTAAACCACACAATCCCTGTCTTTGCATCCATGATAAAACACAGCTGTATCGTTCTGAAAAAGACAGCGGCTATTCCCAAAGCAAACCAAAGAATACCTAAACTCTCGACGAACCCTCTACTCGAAGGATCCTGAAAAAGCCCAAATGCGCTTGGGTCAAGGATGAGAAAAACCGGTGTCGCTATCCAAATGGAGAGCAGAATTACTTTTCTGCGTAGGTTGTACCCTACTTTTATTGCTTCTTTTTCTGCATGGTCGAGATCATTTACCACGTCAAAGCCCTTGGGTTCAAAGAAGAAATGCCCTGCCTGCCTAATCCACATCGCGACGAACCAGCCTAAAAAAGCTGCCCATGCAGCGTTCACGAAGCACAGGGCATAGGTGACGATGAACGTCAGAGCACTCAGAAAGTGAAGGCTTTGGTTGACCCGGCTGTGGTGGTACAGGCGATGATCGTCCCACCTTTGTTTCTTGAGTTCCGCGCTAAATGACATCGAATCGACCTCCCGATTAATATGTATACATTACTAATGTTTTACTACGTTTTTGTTATCAGTGTCTTATTGAGAAACTCGCATTAACGGCTGCCCCATTTGGATACGAAGTCCCTCTCGAAGCTCAGGCATAAATTCCAATCCGCCGCTCGAAAAAAGCAAAATCGTCGATCCATGCTGGAAATAGCCGATTTCGTCGCCTTTTCTGAATTGTTTATTCAGATGAATCGTTGTGGGTCCTTTATAGGCCAGGCTCAAGGGGCCATCTAAACCGTGCAGTTGTATACTCGCAACCAGAACCGCAGCAACCGGGACCATGAGGACGATCTGCTCCGGCTCGCTTACGTGATAAGGAATAATTAGACGCTCATTCTTACAAAACAACTCAGCAACTCTTTTCAAGGCCGGTGAGTTAACATTCCAAACATCGCCAGAACGGTAAGTCAAACCTTCGATCCGTCCGTCCATTGGCGCGTGAAAACGGTGGTACATCGTCGATTCTAAGCGCAGCGTCAGGAATCGCCCGTCGCTATATTGATTCGCCAATGCTTCATCGTTTAAGAGGCTCACCAAAGAGTAGGCGGCGCCTTTTATCTGTAGTGCTTGCAATCCCTCTAAACTCCCATACGCACCGACTATCGCATCGCAGGGGCTGGTCAGGTATTCAGCCTTTAAGTTGACTTTCCGAGAGCCGGGCTTAAGTCTCCTGATGAAGCACTGCTGAATACTCGTAAATTCTGTCGCCTCTGCCTCATCCAAATTCAACCCTGTCGTGAAACGTTGCCAGACCCACAATGAAAATTTGACGAACAGTCGATTTTCGATCCGACTGATGCGGCCAAACAGTCTGGTAACGAGGCGGCGCGGGAAACGATTAGTGAGAAAAAAATTAATGGCTTCGATATTGGTGAACTTCTCAACTGGCTTCAAAACCACACCTCAGATCTAGAAAGTTGCGCAGGCTTTCAGGTTACATACTCGAATCAGATTCCTTGCGTAAAAAAATCCGGGGAGTGCCGCGTTACGATGATTATCAGCGGCACTTTACAGGGATCATCTACAGGGACAATAAAAATCGATCATGAATTAACCCACAGCACTTCCCCATGATAGGGAGCTTGCTCGTCCGAGACATCGTAGAGCCGACAATGCTCACAAAGCATTCGAGCAAAGGATAAGACGCGGCGCAGAGGACAAAGACTGCTAGCTTTACCAACGACGCTGGCACTTTGGATTAAAGGCACTGCTTCGACAACGCGAAACAGAGGCTAACATGCAAACTGTGTTTTAGGCGGCATTCTCAAAAACCACTTCTGGCGCCACCGTTTGCTTTGCTTCGGTGAAGTGGTTGTAAATCTCAAATGTGCCGTCGTGATGATGCAATATAGCTGTGCAGGATTCGACCCAATCACCGCAGTTCATATATTTAAAGCCCTGCATATCTTTGATCGCGGCTTTATGGATGTGACCGCAGATAACTCCCGAAAACCTGCGTTTAGCGCATTCTCTAGATAGATTTTTTTCAAAATCACCAACAAAATTTACAGCATTCTTAACTTGGTCCTTAATCCAACTGGATACCGGCCAATATTTTAATCCCAACATGCTGCGAACTTTATTCACGTGCCGGTTTAACTGGACTAAAGCGTTGTAGCCAAAATCACCGATGACCGATACCCAACGCGCATACTTTGTTACCACATCATATTGATCGCCGTGGATGACCAGAAAATCATTGCCGTTGACAGACGAGTATACTGCTTCGTCGACCAGCTCAAGACACCCCATCTCGATACCAGAATAATGTCGGAGGAATTCGTCGTGGTTTCCAGTTACGTAGGTCACTTTCATTTTATCGTTAGCACGCTGAAGAATGTACTTCATTACCTTTGCGTGCTGTTCAGGCCAGAAAAGTCTGTGTTTCATATACCAGCCGTCGACGATATCGCCGACCATATAAAGGTGTTCACACTCACTATTCTGGAGAAACTCTAGCAGTTTGTCCGCTTGGCTACTTCTTGAGCCAAGATGCACATCTGAAATAAATATCGCTTTGTATTGATTCTTACCAAGTCCTAACAAACTATTGTCGTTCATTGGCTCTACTTTTTTGTTGGATGACATACGTTGACCAGAAAAGATTATGTTTACATGATCTTTTGATGGCGTTTTGGTAACACTTCCCGCTTTTTTACTTTTTCCAAACAAAAGGCTTAGCTTTGATCTACTACCTCGATAAAAATTGGATTGGAATAGAACCAAAGATCAGCCCACGGATTCTCGCCGTCTGGGTCCTCCAATGGCTCTAATTCGGACGTATTAGTGCCTCTAACCCGAAGATAAAAAGACTGTTGAACATTATCTATAGTGAATGATTTATAAAAATACTCACCGGACCGGGACAGATCGGGTCTTGATACTCGCGAGACAACGTGTGTTGAAGGATTAGCAAAAGTATCCGGCGATTTACTTTCAGTGAATAGATTGCCCCTAATGAGATCCATCCTAGTAAAAGACGGATTGTCCCCGTTGTAGTTTGGCGCATCCGGATCGCGTATTTTTATTGTTACCTTGACATCGGAACCCGCCTCAGCCGGTATCCTTGCGCCGATTGTGCCCATCCCTAAACCAGATTCTACGGTAAACCAAAGCTCTGATATCAGATCACCAGTGGTAACAAATATCTTTCCCTTCCGTATGGACGAAAAAATAGAATCTGAGTTTTTCTCAGCCAAAACATACGTTTTGGAGTATTCGCCTGGCCAAAAGTCCACACCGCCATCTTTCCAATGCACGTGACTGTCGGAGTTTGCAGTGATCCACCAGCCTCGGCCCTCGCCCAGCATAGCGTCCCAAAACCCGCCTAATTTTGCGGTCATTTGGTCGAAGCCACCCATAGTGGGATAGCCGCCGAGTATACTGCTGTAAAAGCCGCGTGGCCTTTTATCGCCTATATATTGGCCGTACTTGGATTCCCCGAATCGATCTTGCAACTGAGCAATAGCCTGATGCCCTGGCGCGCCTTCCATACCCAGTGCAATTTCCGGCGCCGTATCATTCCATAGCCTTAACTCGGATGGTTGTGTCTGCCCGTATTCGCCATAGCCTTTGGCTGAGCGCGACGGGTGATGAGCGATGATCAGCGGCTTCTGCTCGAGATCACGCATAAATTCAAGCGCTTTTACCATGACCATTTCTGTATCCCTGAAGGGATCCGCTGGCCAAGCCTCACGTTTGTTGAAAGTGCGCTCAATCTCGTACAGATCTAAGGCTTCGTTTTCATGGAAAGGCATGATTAGACTTGAGTGATCAGCCCCTGGCGTGTCGAACTCCATACCCATGAACTGCACTACATCCGGCACTGCAACTCGCGACTCTAACAACTCTGGATAGGCGTGCTCTAAGTTGATTTTTGCGTGATTGGGCCCGCCGTGATCGGTACTCACCATCCAGTCCAAACCGTGACGACGGCCCATCACTACATTCATAGCGATCGGATACGTCGCGTCGCCCCCCATTATTGGAGTAGGGGGATCTGTCTCGTTATTCCAACCGACGCTATATCGACTATGCACGTGGTGGTCGCCGGCAAGCCATTGTTCGGTTACGGGCTCGATGCTTGGAGCGGAACCATCTAGGATGCCTCGCTCCCGCTTCGCTTGGGATTCACCCTGACATCCAGACAGGATCAACACACACGCGCCTATTAACAGAAAACTTAACCGCTTGCTGCAACGACTCGCCATGCGTGCGGAGCTAGAAATTAGCCCTGACACCAACAACATAGCGCGATCCATATGATTCGACCTGGTTTGGATTACGCGCGTTGCCGGTGTATCGAATATCTGTCGCGTCATTCAGATTGTTAAAGTCGGCGTAAACGATGGCTTTCAGCCCAGTTAGATCTTCCAGATCGTAACGCAGCGAAAGCTCCAACCGATCCTGAGCATCCCAGTAGACACCGTCCCGGGTATCATTCTCAGTGGTATCAAGCCAGGCATCTCGGTAGCGATAGCTAAGCCTAACGCTTACGTTATAGTTCTCATAGGAGATGGCAGCGTTGTACGTTAGGTCAGACGTACCCGGCAGATCGAACTCAATACCGTCTGGTGATTTAAAGCTCGAATCGAGGAACGCGGCATTCGCTTCGAAGCCAAATCCAGAAAAGAATCCATCAACGTAGTTTTCAAGCCGTCCAACGAAGCTCAACTCAACGCCGGACATTGCGCCGTCGCTACCGTTGTCGAATGCGACTAAATTCCACTCTTCGCCGGCAATTGCCTCGCTTGAATAAATCGTGCCGTCAACGGCTTTAGAGCCTGAGATGATGACATTATCTATCTGCCGGTAAAAAACATTAACCGCGAAGATGCTCGCTTCATCAAAATACCACTCGTAGGCACTATCAATCCCCCACGAGGACTCTTCCTTCAAATTGGGATTGCCGCCGGAAACGACTCGGTTTGTTAGGTCAACCGAGGCGCTTGCTCGCGCTTCTTGGTAGGTCGGTCTGCTAATACCGGTTGTGTATGACAACCGTAATTTAGAATCGTCGCTTAAGTCCCAGTTCACATGAGCGCTAGGCAAGAAATTAGAGTAAGTTTTCGACAGGGTAATCGGTGTCGCAGCACCGCCAACCAATTTTACCCCCGCGGTGTCGAAACTAGTATCTTCATATCGCGCTCCGACAATAACGCTACCGAAGTCGGTATCAAAAGTTTGCATGCCGTAAAAAGAGGTCATCGTCTCATCGACCACCACTCTAATATCGTCATCATAATCTGCGCCGGCCGAGACACCGGCGGCTTTGAGTGCATTGCGAAGGCCTTTGTTGTCTGCATAGTATCCGTCGACTGAATTGTTCATACCGGTGGTCCACTTGCTATTCGGCATATCAAATGCGTGGATATCATCCAGCGGGAAGCCGCCAATTCTGGCTTGGTAGCTAGATGCGCCGTCCGCTTCCCTAACGTCGTATTTATAACCGAACTTCAGCGTTCCCCAGTTATTGCCGCGCTCTGCGTCTATCTTGAATTGATCGTTGTCGGTATCGAAACCCGACCAAATTTCATACAAGAGCTTGGTGCTGTAGTCATCGTTGGTGAGCGAAGACAGCGGTTTCGACAGGGTTAAAACCGGGTCTTTATAATTCGTTACGTCGTAAGTGACACCGGTAGTCGATCCAATAAAATACGGGATTGGTAGATAAGTATAGAATTGATTTTTGATGCGGCTGACCCGCGTATCCACCGTCCAATCACCAAAGGACAAATCCAAGCCAAGCGTATCCACATCGGAGGAATTGCGGTAATCACCGAACTGCCAAAGGCGTCGAACTAATGCGACTGGCGTCGAGCCTGCATTTGGCGTCAGCTCGGCGCCGACAATGGACGCACCAGTTTTGATATTGAAAACGAATTGGTTGCGTTGTTCAGAGTCAGTAAATTCAGTCCGCAACGATCTCAGGAATAGTCTGGCTTGATCGTTCACCGCGTACTCGATCATCGTGCCATATGCTTCTGTGCTGTAGTTGACATAGTAATTCCGGTAGTCCAGATCAACAGGGATTTTGCCTCCGGCTACTTCCTCATACTCCATCTCGCGATTGTCTGTGATTTGCTCGTTCATCGTCTCCGTGGCGAAGACCAATATGCCGAATTTATCGTTGGAATAAGAAACTCTAGCGTTCTTTCTATCCACTTTGCCGTCGCCTAGATTCTGACTGCCCAGGCCATAGTCCAAAGACGCAGCGAACCCTTCGGTGTCACGCGGCGAGAAAGTTTTAATGTTTAAAAACCCTGAAACCGCTTCGCCGGTCATATCCGGCGTAATGGCTTTGTTAGCGAGAATCTGGGAGGTGATCACAGCAGGGTAAGCGTCAAATCTTGGAATGCGGCCGTTTTCAGTGCCGGGAATATCGATGCCATCAAAAGCAATGGCGGTGTAGCGTCGCGGTGCACCGCGGAAATTCAGGTACCGCGCACGCCCTTGGTCGCGCTCGATAGACATACCGGGCAGACGACCGATCGCGTCAGCTAGATTCTGGTCAGGGAAGCGTCCAATTGCATCGGCTGAAACCACGTCCACTAGGTTTTCCGAACTTCGTTTCGCCTCTATAGACGACATTTGACTGGCTTTAATGGGCTTCGCGGTAACTACCACCTCTTCTATCTCACTCGGCGTTTCCTCGGAAATCGCACCAGCGGGTATGCAAAGCACCAGAAAAATCAGACCCGTTTTGACGCTATTGCAGCGATGAATAAAACCCTTCATAGAAGTGACCTCTTTATTTATCGCTCGAATCCTCCGCTCCGATCCTATAGTTTTCATGACGAACTAAAGACAATCAGGTTATGTGACGGTTACAAAATTATGACCAACCGCGCCTCCCCATAGCGCTACATTAGCGGCAAAAAGTTGTCACGGCGCTAAGCGGGTCTTTCGATCGTCAGCAAAGCGTCGTTTTGGTTTATCCATATTGTTGAGGCTTGTTCAAAATGAACCAACGCTGGTGCTGGTTCGACAACATCGGGGGCCAGTGCTAGGGTCCGGCGCAGCAGCAAATATATGGACTTATATAATGGACAGCAGACTGAAGCTGGCGCTGGTTGGCTGTGGCGGCATTGCGCAAGCGCACTGGCGGGGCATCGAACAGATCGCAACACGTGTTGATGTCACGGCAGTTGTGGACAAAAACCCGGCTTCAGCGCAAGCGATGGCCGCGCAAACTGGTGCTGCTGCGTTTACCGACATTGAAGACGCGCTAAAGAAAGGTGACTTTGATGCTGTCGACATCATGTTGCCGCACGATTTACATGAATTTGCGGCATTAGCCTGCTTCGATGCAGGCAAGCATGTGCTGCTAGAGAAACCCATCGCCCACTCGCTGGAAAGTGCAGAGCGTATTTTGGAGGCCGGCGATCGAGTGGACACGGTGTTTATGGTCGCAGAGCAAGCACAGTATTGGACCGATGTCATAAGGGCCCGCGAATTGATGGATGCCGGCGCAATCGGTGCCGTAATCAGCGCCAGCGGCAACTTCTATGATCCTGTTGTGATCGACCCCGATGCTCCACCACCATGGCGGTACAGTCTCGCTATTGCGGGTGGCGGCCTAACCATTGACGGCGGTGCTCATTGGATTAGGCCGCTGCGCATGATGATGGGTGAAGTCGACGCAGTGATTGGTGTCACCGGCCATCATGTGCCACGCATGGAAGGCGAATCCTGGTCACGCATGCTGATGAAGTTCGCAAGCGGCACCGTTGGTGTGCTGACCTCGCAACACGTCATGCATACGGCAGGACCTATAGAACTGTTCCGGGTCACAGGCACGGAAGGTGAGCTACAAATTACCGGCGGCCGTAATGGGCAGTTAATTCTGTTCAATAAGCAACATCCGCGCGGTGAGGTCATCATGAATGCCGCTGAAGGCAAAATAAATTCATATGGTGCGGAGATCAAAGATTTTTGCGAAGTGGTGCTCGATGACAAGACCATGGCAGCGACACCCGCGTTTTCCCTCGGCGAGTTTCGTACTGCGCAGGCGTTATACCGATCCATTGAATCGGGGCGGTGGGAAAAAGTTTGGTAACGCACCGCCCGGATCCAGACGCCCGCAGATTGCACGTTAACGCAAACTCTTCACTCTGCGGCGGATGCAAATAACAAGAGCAGCGCGCCTCAGCAAGTCGCTCGAAGCGGCAATCGGGTTGCAAAGAGCACTCTCTGGCGCATGGTCAACTGGCCTACCCGGGAGCACGTTCTGTTGTTGGCAATGGCGGGCTCGCCCACAAAGCAGTTCACCAGTTTATACTGGTGCTTTTGATCACAGGGGAAATCCGTGAAAGTTGCACTCCAGTCCAGCCCATTCAACCGTGTCGACCTCTTTGAAGCTGCCGGTTTCGAAGTGACCGAAGGAGTCTGTCGGTCCGAGGATGACATGATCGATTTATTACACGATGCCGACGGAGCCCAGGTCGGTGTCATGCCGCTGACCTCGCGCAGGGTACTGGAGGCGTGCCCGAAGCTGAAAGTCGTTAGTCGCATGGGCGTTGGCGTTGATTCAATTGATCTGGATGCGGCTACCGAACTCGGCATCCTTGCCTGCAATGTACCGGGTGTGAATACGGCGGAGGTGGCGGACCACGCGGCAGCCATGCTGCTGGCTTTGACACGAAGACTGTACGATACCGTCCGTACGACCCGTGAAGGGGCCTGGCGGGGCAACGGCAAACTCACGGTGGAATACATGCGGACCGTTCGGCGAATAGCAGGCCATACCATAGGCGTGATCGGTTTCGGTGACATTGGTCGCGCGTTCGCGACGCGTATGCGTGGCTTTGGTCCCGCGCGAATTATTGCCCATGATCCGCACATACCTCAAACGACTGCAGATCTTTACGGTGTGCAGTTGGTATCCCTCGAGACGTTACTGAAAGAATCGGACTACATCTCGATTCACACATCGCTGACTGCTGCAACGCGCCACCTCATTAATGCAGACACGCTGAAACTCATGAAGCCCAACGCTATGTTGGTGAATACCTCGCGCGGACCAGTGGTTAATGGCAGTGCGCTAGCAGCAGCGCTACAGTCGGGGACGATTGAAGCCGCGGCATTGGACGTGACCGAGGTCGAACCCATTGATTCTCAGGATCCCTTGTTATCGTTACCCAATGTGATCGTGACACCGCATCTGGCAGGTTTCTCGCCGACATTTCTGCAGGACTGTCCGATTCGTCAAGCGGAGAACATCACCCGTGCGCTGACCGGCAAGGCCCCTTGGGGACTAGCCAATCCAGAGGTGATTAAGACGATAGCGGTCCTACGAACAACTGATTCAGGTCGTTGGCACGACGTGCCGGATTTCAGCACCGCACTCGCCGTCTAAATAGCCCCCTAGCGACCATGCATCCTCTCGTGGCACGTTACTAAAGACACATTCAATTCGTAGCTGTCTGTCATTAGACCGTTCATAGTCGCCACTTAGATTACTTTTGAGACGCCGTTAATGTGGCGCTCGCCAGACAAGCTGCTGTAGCTGGGTTACAACAGCCTACTCATCATCAGGCTCCGAGTTCGCCCTAATCTTTTCAACAATCTCCCAAGCCTGTTGGCTGGCGTATTCCACCTCATTGGCATCCAGATACATGTCGATCATGCCGCTGAGTTCTTCCAAGTGCCCTGCGCCATTGACGATAAAGTGCAGCTCTTCAGACCTTCCAGCTAAGCGGTTCGCCACGAGCTGACGCTTAACAATATCGAACGTCCGTTGTTCCCAATTTGTGGGAGGATAATAATAAGGGCTGCTTTTGCCGCTCTTCACATCGTCTAGAGAGTTTTTGAAAGCAATCACCTTTTCAAATTCATCTTCAAACCAATCAGGCCGACGACCGTTAAAATCGGGGAATCGGTAGTACTCATGGTTGGCTAACTGCTGATAACCGGTGCCTGGATCGTGAACAATTATTTTTCTAATCAGTTGTTCTGTAAGTTCGTCTCGTTTCCTCACCTCAGCCACGCGAGGCTTTTGGTCCTCTCTTATCAGCGACCCGACTACGGTGCGCCAAACACCTGCTTCGCCTCGCTCCATATCAAGGTATTTGTTCACTGCTGCTGCGCTTTCAGCCAGCCGATCCGCGACACGATAATCGCCCATTAAAACGGCCCGTTGAATGTATTCAGCCGCCAATTTTCGCTGCCGCCATTTAAAAGACCTTGATAAGCCCTCAACGACAAACAATTCTGGCAGTCCGCTCACGGTTTCGCTGACGCTAAGGCAATTGGCCTTCAGCCACTCGTACTCGACTCTTTCAATACCCTCCTTCAAATCTGCGTCAGCAAGCATTTGCAGGTCTGTTACCCCGTAGTATTCAAGACTCCATGCACCGTCTGTTCCCCACTTGTAAGCAAAACATCCTTGCAACAGTCTTCCAATTTCAGCAAACGCCTCGGCACCGCAGCGGTCGTACTGTTCACCGCGCGTCGACCAGCCAGTATCCGGCGGTGCGCAAGACTCATCCGCGAGTGACTCCTGAATCACCCTCATATTTGCATCTAACCGCTCTATCAGATCTACATAACTCAGATCACCTATCACCGGCATCGCAGCAATTAGCGGGGTGATGGCCGCTATGCACTCAGGCGCAGATGTGTCATCAGTACATTCGATTAAATCAAGGCTAAGCGCGCTTACTTCCGAATCAACGGAAGGCTCTGTTGGCGCGACCGTTGCTTGGGCGGTCGGTGTCGGCGAAGATTGCTCCCGCACCCATGCTGGCTTTTGCGGTTCGGGCGGCTTAGGGGGTTGCAGTAAGAGCCACCCAGCAGCGGCCAAGCCCGCAAAGATAACGCAGAAAACAATAACGCGTTTCATACCCTTAGCCCCCTAGCGACCATGCATCCTCTCGTGGCACGTTACTAAAGACACATTCAAGTTGTGTCCGCGTCGGTCACTGTCTTTGTCTTGCCATAGAAATAAGCCTAGCGAGCAAATAATTGCTTGAATAATAGTCTCCGTCACGAGC
>DJYW01000027.1 GCA_002450255.1 Gammaproteobacteria bacterium UBA6968 | reverse complement strand
ATCTTCACCGGCTGCTGCCGAGGTTGCCGAGTTGATATATTCGAAGACGATGATTTCAATGCCAAACCAGTTTTTGCCTACCACGTCGGCAAGGTCCTGGCTGCTGTCATATTGGTTTATCAGTGAGGTAGTTTTGACGGCGCCCGCTGGGTCGGATTGCCGAGGTGTAGCGCCGAATGGCAGGCCCTCCGGACCGAGGGGTGCTTGCGCCAGACTGACTTGTCCGGTCGCGCTTGGCGCAATCATAAACAACCACATGCTGCCGACGAGTGCCGCAGCCAAGCACCTAATGTGATCGGAGCGGGTAGAATGCTGGTGCTTTTGCTTCTGAGTCATGAAAACGGTCCGCGCCCGTACCCCAATTGGGTTCGAGTTTAGGCTCATGCCGCAGCCGATGCACGTGGGCTTAAGCTGGCAAGTAACTGCTGGGCAAAATCCAGACGCTCCTCGAAGCTTTCCAACGTTTCTGTGAAGCGCAAGGTTGCTGCGCCATCCAGGCTAAAGATGTGGCTTTTTTGCTGCACCAGCTTAACGATTTCGATGGGCTCGACGTTGGTGTTTTGGCTGAATTCCAACTTGCCTTTTGCCGGTCCAACGTCGACTTTTAGAATGCCCAGAGTTTGTGCTGTGAGCTTTAACTCGGTGACTTTGAACAAGTTTTTGAGGGACAGTGGCAGCAGACCAAAGCGATCTATGATCTCGACTTGCAGTTCGTTTAATTCAGTTTCGCTAGCCGCTGCCGAGATGCGTTTGTATAGAATTAGTCTGGTATGCACGTCGGGCAAGTAATCCTCAGGGATCAACGTTGCGATGTGCAGATTCACTTCTTGATTCACCGGTTCCAGTGGACTATCCACATCAGGCAGTTGGCCGGACTGGATGGCCGCGACGGCGCGGTGCAACATCTCCATATATAAAGAAAAACCAATCGATTCGATTTGCCCGGATTGATCATCGCCGAGTAACTCGCCCGCGCCACGAATTTCCATATCGTGGGTGGCCAGTGTAAAGCCCACCCCCAGTTCACCAGCAGCTTCGATGGCATCGAGGCGTTTGACCGCATCCGCAGTCATTGCACCGCCCTCTGGCGTTAACAAATAAGCATAGGCTTGGCGACTGCTGCGCCCGACGCGCCCCCGTAGTTGGTGTAACTGAGCTAAACCAAATTTGTCTGCACGCTCAATAATAATGGTGTTGGCATTGGGAATGTCGATGCCGGTTTCAATGATTGTCGTGCAGACCAGCGTGTTGAGTCGTCTATGGTAGAAATCGGACATGACTTCTTCCAGCTCGCCTTTGCGCATTTGACCGTGCCCGATACCAACTCTGGCCTCGGGTATCAATTCGCCCAGCGCCTCGGCGGTTTGTTCGATAGTGCGAACTTCGTTGTGCAAATAAAATACCTGTCCGCCGCGAATTAACTCGCGTGTGATGGCCTCTCGTAAGTTTTGCGAGCGCTTGGGTTGGACAAACGTTTTGATCGAGAGTCTTTTAGCCGGCGGTGTGGCGATTATGGATAAGTCGCGAATACCGTTTAATGACATGTTCAGCGTGCGCGGAATGGGCGTTGCGGTCAGTGTCAGCACATCTACCTCAGCGCGTAGCGATCGCAAGCGTTCTTTTTGACGCACGCCAAAGCGATGCTCTTCGTCGATAACGATCAATCCCAGATCTTTAAATTTGAACTGGCTATTGAGCAATTTGTGAGTGCCGATGAGGATGTCTACTTTGCGGTCACGGCTGTCCGCGATGATGGTATCGATTTCGCTTTGCGAACGTAGCCGACTGACCGTTTCAATACGAACTGGCCAATTCGCAAACCGGTCCTGGAAACTGTCGAAGTGCTGCTGCGCCAGTAGCGTTGTGGGCACAAGTACCACGACCTGTTTACCACTTTGTACGGCGACAAATGCGGCGCGCATCGCAACTTCGGTTTTGCCGAAACCAACGTCACCACAAACAAGGCGGTCCATGGCTTGCTCGGCCGCCATATCGGCTAGGGTTTGTTCGATTGCCGTTTGTTGGTCGAGGGTTACCGCGAACGGAAATTCTTGCGCGAAGAGTTCATAGTCTTCACCGTCAGATCGCATTTGCGCGGATTTCTTGCTAGCGCGGCGCGCGTAGATATCGAGCAACTCTGCTGCAACGTCCACGACTTTTTCGGCTGCTTTTTTCTTGGCGCGCTCCCACTGGTCCGAGCCTAGTCTATGCAGCGGGGCGTGCTCCTCATCCGCGCCTGCATAGCGGCTGATTAAATGCAAAGCGGTAACCGGCACATAGAGTTTGGCGTTACCCGCATATTCCAAGGTAAGGAACTCGTGGTCGTCCGCGTCTATCTGTAAAGTTTGTAAACCCATGAAGCGGCCAACGCCGTGTTCCACGTGAACCACGGGAGCGCCAATGCTGAGCTCGGTGAGGTTGCGTACGATTTGATCCGCGTCGATGACGCGGCGCCCAGCGTCTCGTTTGGGGTCGGTTGGCCGCGAACCGAGTACGTCGTCCTCGGTGATAATAATGGCTTCATCGAGCCACAAGCCTTGTTGTAGCGGCGCCACCATAATGCTGTGGCGAGGCTCTTTAACATATTCCGAAAAGTGTGCGACCGGGTGAGTGACGATTCCTGCTTTACCGAGCATCTCGTCAAACACTTCGCGCCGGCCGGCGGTTTCCGCGACGAATAAGATGGGTTTTTCGCAGGTCTCGATGAAATTCTGTAAGGCTTGGGTCGGTGTCGCGAGTCGTGCATTAGCATGCAAGTCTGGCAGCGGTTTCGATGCCAGGCGCACTTCATGTTTAACGTCTTTATCTTGTTGCTCAAGCAGCTCAATGCGCGGTGCGGCTAGCAAACCCTGGCGAAATTCCGCGTATCCCAAAAATAATTCTGCCGGCGGTAAGATGGGTTTCTCGATGTCGTAGCGCAACGATTCGTATCGATTGGCGACTTCTTCGAGAAAGTGCTGGGCTGCTTCGTCGACGCCGTCTTCTACCACCGTCAAGAGATTGTCTGGCAGGTAATCGAACAGGTTCGCCAACTGATCGAAGAAAAACGGTAGGTAGTACTCGATGCCGTTTGGTGCGATGTAGCTGCTGACATCCTGGTAGATGCTGCAGCGGCGAACATCGACGTTGAAGGTATTATGCCAACGCTCTCGGAATCTCGCGATAGCCGCATCATCGAAAGGAAACTCTTTTGCCGGCAACAACTGCAAAGACGCGATGTTTTCGAGCGTTCGCTGTGTATCGGGATCAAATGTCCGGAGCGTATCGATCTCATCGTCAAACAGATCAATGCGCACAGGCGAATCTGCGCCCATGGGAAAAATATCCATCAAAGCGCCGCGCACGGCATACTGACCGCGCTCCACAACCATATCCGTGGCGTTGTAGCCAGCGGCATCCAACAAGAGGCGTTGTTCCTGGACGCTAAAACGCTGGCCACGGTTTAAGTTGAAACATGCACCAGCTAGAAACTCCGGTGGTGGGATGCGTTGCAACAACGTCCCGATCGGCACGCACAAGACTCGAGCCGTGCTGTCGCGGAGCGCGTTTAATGTGCTTAGGCGTTGCGAGATGATGTCCTGATGTGGTGAAAAGTTGTCGTACGGCAAGGTCTCCCAGTCTGGGAATCGCATCACGCGCTGCTGTGTGCCATCGCTCATGAAATATTCCAACGCATCGGCCCAAGCATCTGCCTGAGTGCTGTCCGCAGTGACCACCAAAACCAGATCGGTATGCTGCGCGAGGGCCTCGGTTAGCGCGAGATATTTGCCGCTGCCATGCAATCCAGTCCAGCGGACACGTTGGCCGGCCTGGTTTGGTACCGCTTGGCGTGCATTAGCGTCATCAATCAACAATTGGTGCATAGATTAGCGAACTCTTTGGCTTGGATTGCGCCCGACATGTTTGGGCAACGAACTACGACAGGCACTAAGTTTAGCGACTTGCTGTCCATCTGTAAGGACTTCTACTGGTTAAAGATCGCCAGCTGGTCTATTGCAAGGCTATCTTCGTCTGTCGTTAGATTAAAGTGAGTCGGCGATAGCCTATGCCAGGCCAGGTCTAGATAGCGTGGAGCCCATGACATAGAAGCGCGCACACAGGTTGCGCTACGCATCCGCGCATGGGTGCAAGGCGAGGTTTTGCGCACAGCGATTGCCGCGTGCTTTACGCGAATTTAACTGTAACGAAACGGCTTAAGCAGCCCTCAAAAACGGGTGTAAAAAACTAGAGGACCTTGCATAGGCGAGTTACTATACCGGCGCTACGTCGAAGGGGGACAGCGGCCGGTTAATTCTTGAGCGTGATCGACACGCTATTATCAATCTGAGCATTGCTTTCGAAGGCTGGTGTAAGCCGCCGAGCTGAAGCACTCTTCATATCAACTCTTAGTGTTTATTGAGAGATAAGAAAACCGGAAAGCGTGCATCGAAAGCATGAATCTGACAGGAAGAAGCTGAACGCAAGAAGCT
>DJYW01000037.1:4768-14686 GCA_002450255.1 Gammaproteobacteria bacterium UBA6968 | reverse complement strand
TGATGACGCCCGCGCCAACCAAAGCCGATTGAAAGTCTCGGCGGTTTGCTTGCGCGTCGCGCTGTAGCTCTAGGCCGACTCTCTGTGGAGTTTGCAGCGTGGCCCGCCGGGAATGGATGACCGTCGCGTCAAGCAGCACTTGGCTAGAAGTGCCAGACCAGCATGCAAGTTAAGCGTCACGTTTTAAAAGCCAATGAGCGCTACCGCCGGCGCATGCGATAGGCACTGCCGCAGCAAGCGCTGCGGGCACCGCAAACAGGTAAGCGGTCAAGCCGGTGAGGTCTTGTAGGTAACGCAAGCCGAGCCCGACCATAAGAGCCGCCGACAAGCGTAGGCCAATGCCGGTTTGTCGCAACGGGCCGAGTACGGCCGCAAGTGCCAAATAGGCGAGACAGACCAGCATGAGCGGCCGCGTAATGCGGTTCCAAAGTGCTAACTGAAATGCGGTGTCAGATAGGTTCTGTCCTTGGAAAAACTGTACTTGGCGGACCAACGCCAGCATGGACATTTTCGCCGGATCGACATAAGCCTGATCGGCGATCATGTTCGGCGTAATGTTCGAGGACCATTGTCTGGAACGAAA
Source organism: Gammaproteobacteria bacterium UBA6968 (assembly GCA_002450255.1). Lineage (GTDB taxonomy): Bacteria > Pseudomonadota > Gammaproteobacteria > Pseudomonadales > Azotimanducaceae > UBA4421. The sequence goes on along the minus strand of DJYW01000037.1, from coordinate 14,103 downwards.
GGGTTCTCGCAGAATCCGGCGGGCATCGGTTGTGATATCGCTAAACTGGATGGCCTCGCCGGCAATTAAAGTCCACTGACCGATGGTTGCATCATATTGTGCTGTCTCGGCTATAACGGTTTCAAGCAACTTGCCTTCGTCGTCTAGCCAATATTGGGTGACGCCTGTTAGTTCGCCGCTCGGAGACATTGAGCCTACCTGCATAAACAGGCCCTCATCTTTGAGCCAGAGTCCGGCGGTTGTCGTCTGTGCGGCTGGTGCGGCCTGTTTGGCCTGAATCTTATCGGCGACAGCCCAGCGTTCGCCTAGCGGAGCAAGCCATTCGCTGAGGCTTAGGCTGATCACAATCCACATCAGTAGTGACGGTGCTAGGCTTAGCATGAGTCGGCTAGGGGACATACCGGCTGTGCGCAGGGCAGTCAGTTCACCGGCCTCAGCGAGTTTCCCCAGGGCGAGTAAATAGCCCACTAATACTCCATAAATCAGCAGTTCATCGACGCGTCGCGGCAGGGTTTGCAGGAGAAACCAGCACGCGTCCCAAAACGTATAGGCGGCGTCTGTCTCGGCTAGCTCCTCCAAAAAACCGAATGTTGATAGCAGTAACGTGATCGCTGCCGTGGCCCCTAGAGTAGCGAGCGCACAGACTTGAGTGACATAGCGATCGATGATCATGCTTGCTCGGTGCCTTTATTCACTGCTAGCGGCCAGTGCCTGCATCGCGACATCGGCAGTAAAAAAAATAGAACCTGACAAATAGTTTTCGAGGTCGGTCGCTTCGAGCTTTTGCATGAGTGGTCCTTTGATATCGCTCAAACTCAGGGTGACGCCGGCATTAGCCAGATGTTGGTTGAGTCGATGCAGCATCATTAAACCCGTCGCATCCACCATGTTGACCGAGCTACACACCAACAGTAGGTGGCGCGTACTTTTGCGCAGCACGACACGCTTAATGACTTTGGTTTCAATCTGGTTGGCGTTTGCAAAATAAATGTTTTCATCAACGCGCAAGGCTAGAACGCCGGATGTGGTTGTCACGGGGTAGCGTTTTATAGAGCGAAATTGCTCGCTGTCGCCAAGGCGTCCGACTTGAGTGATGTTCGGACGGCTGGAGTGGCGAATAAAAAAGGCGATGGATGCTGCGACACCACAGACCAGGCCAACCTCTACGCCCAGTACCAGCACCGCGGCAAACGTAACAAATTCGGTCAAACTATCTTCTTTGTGCAGCGCCCAATGTTTGCGCGAACTCTTTAAGTCGATTAACCCGAATACCGACACGATAACGATAGCGGCCAGGACGACCTGGGGCAGATAGACAAATAGGTCCGTCAAAAATAGGAGGACAAACGCCACGACAACGGCACAAACGACGCAGGCAATGGGGGTTTTCGCGCCCGCACTGACGTTAACGCCGGAACGGGAAAAAGATCCGGCGACGGGATAAGCGGAACATAAGGCGGCGCCGAAGTTAGCCGCGCCGAGTGCGATTAGTTCCTGATTGGGGTCGATACGTGACTTATGACGTGCGGCTAGCGACGTGCCGATCGAGTAACTCTCAATGTAGGTCACCACGGCGATGATGGCCGCGGGTGGCAATAGTGCCAGCCAAAGTTTGAGGTCTAGCGGCGGCCAGCTTAAAACGGGTAGTCCTTGGGGCACCGCGCCGATGGTCGTGATGGTGTTATCGGGTGCAACCGCGACAGCGATTATAGCGACTGCTGCCAGAACCATAGGTCCAATGCGCGTAATCGGATGATCGGTTTCGCTCAGCAGGCGTGCGCAAAGTGGACGAAACAGGCCAAGAAATAGCAGGCTAATAGCGCCAAAGACAGTGGTCCAAAAATCGGTGCGGGTCAGATTGTTGCCGATTTCCAACAGCATCATAAGCGGGCTATCAACGCCTCTAACTGAAACCAGTCCAGTTAACGCCGGAAGTTGGGTAATGATGATTAAGATGACTGCGGCATTCACAAAGCCTGTTATTACCGGATGGCTGAGTAAGTTAACCAGGCCGCCCATACGTAGGCCTCGTAGCAGCCAAAGTAAGATCGCGGTTTCCATGCATACAATTGTGGTGATGCCAACGTAGGCGTCGCTGTACTGTTCGGCGTGCATGCTTACACTGGCGACTACCAGCAGCGCGGCCACTGCGACCGGACCTACAACCAATTGCTTAGCGCTCCCAAATATCGCGTAGATCAGCATGGGAAACAGGCAGGCATATAGGCCGGAGGCGGGCGGCATGCCGGCCAGTAAAGCGTACGCCACGGCTTGAGGAATGGTGACCATACCGACCACGCAACCGGCAACGACATCATGCTTGAAGTCAGTTCGCTCATATCGTTTCAACACGCCGACAAGTGGGACATAGTCCTCCCAGCGGTACATTGCGAAGCGCGCTTGGCGCAGCCAGCCCATGCTAGCGGCGCTCCAGAGTCATAACCCAATCAAGAGTCAAAGCCAGAATCAAACTAACAGTCCAAGGCATCGTCAAAGCCCGGCGCAAATGCCGGGCCCAGGTATACGTCGTCGCTATCCGGATGGGGGTGCTCGGTTGCCCTGCGCTGGCGAGGTGTGGCAGGCTAAACTGCACTGGGCAGCTGCCTATAAGGCCGCACAAACGTCCGCAAAAAGAACCAGCATCGCTGTAGATTTGGATGAGACACGGCTGAGTAAACATAGGCATAGTCTAGCAGCCCGCAAGGGGACGAGTGCACGCATACTTCCCCGGCATTTTGGGTATGCCGATGACCACTGGCGTGTGCGCTAGGTACTGCGCTGGGCAAAGGCGTTCACGGGTAGCGGAATAGGCGATGAGGAGGGCGCTTATGCAGAATAAGACTTGGCTGGCTGCAGTGCAGGAATCGATTTTGGATCCGGACCGGCCGATCTGTGACCCGCATCATCATCTCTGGGACCATCCCGGTAATCGTTATTTGCTGCCCGAGCTGCTTGCCGATATTGGCAGCGGTCACAATGTGGTGAGCACTGTATTTGTTGAGTGCTCTTCCATGTATCGAGCCGCCGGCCCGGCTGCATTGGCGCCAGTGGGTGAAACCGAGTTCGTTAATGGCATCGCCGCCATGAGCGCTTCGGGTCAGTATGGCCCCGCTCGGGTATGCGCAGGGATTGTTGGTTTTGCCGATTTGAGCTTGGGCAGCGCGGTGGGTCCGGTGCTGGACGCGCATATCAAAGCGTCGCCGCGCTTTCGCGGCATCCGGCATGCGGTTTCCTGGGATTCATCTGACGATGTGCGCAATTCCCATACCGACCCCACTCCGTATCTGCTGGCTGACCCGGATTTTTTAGCGGGCAGTGAGGCGCTCCAGCATCGCGGACTGAGTTTTGAAGCCTGGCTCTATCATCATCAGATTCCCGAGCTGACCGAGTTTGCGAAACAGTTGCCGGATCTACCTATCATTTTTGATCACTTCGGTGGCCCGCTCGGGATCGGCCCTTACAGCGGCCAAGGCGATGCCGTTTTTGCCCAGTGGTCCAAGGCTGTTGCCGAACTCGCCCGCTGCGATAACGTCTACGCAAAATTGGGTGGCCTGGCTATGCCAATAAACGGTCATGGCTGGCACAAACGGGACACCCCAGCGACTTCGGATGAATTAGTGGCGGCAGTTAGGCGCTATTACGATCGTGCTATCGAACTGTTCACACCTCAGCGCTGCATGTTTGAGAGTAACTTCCCGGTAGATCGGCAAAGCATCAGTTATTCGGTGCTTTGGAATGCGCATAAGAAAATCGCGGCCGGGCGAAGCGCTGCCGATCAGGATGCGCTGTTCCACGACACCGCCGTTAAGGTCTATCGGCTTAACGCATAAGCGCTGGGAGACGCAGTGAAAAGACGCGCTGAAGAGTCGCGGGGAGCAGATAGACGATGCAATGAGGCGTAATGCAAAGGTGCGATAGACAGAGACGATCCGCACACGATGCACAGAGAACACGGTATAGTCGCCGCGCGAATTCGGAGGTAAATAGCAATGGGTTTACAAGTCATTGGTGCTGGTTGGGGCCGTACGGGAACCTTGTCGCTGAAATTAGCGCTAGAACAACTGGGTTTTAATAAGTGCTATCACATGGCGGAGGTGGTTCGGAATCCAGATCATGTGGCGCTCTGGGCAGAGATTAAGCGCACCTCGGCTAAAGTTGCCGCAGCGGATCGAGTTTCCGCTCTCGCGCCTTTGTTCGCTGAGGTGTTTACCGGCTATCAAGCCAATGTCGATTGGCCGGGCTGTAACTACTGGCAAGTGCATCGCGAGTTGTATCCGGAAGCCAAGGTTATTCTCTCCAAGCGGGATGCAGAGCGTTGGCACAAAAGCGTGATGCAGACGATTTGGCCAAGCTCCAAAAAATCCTATGACGCTGCGATTGCTGCAGATAAACCGCTACCCGAGCAGACGGCGATGGTATTCGCAGAAATCTGGGATGGCGTATTTGACGGGCGGGTAGAAGATACCGATTACGCCATTGAGCTATACACCCAACATAATCAACGGGTCATCGACAGCGTACCGCCGCTAGATCTTTTAGTGTTTGATCCGGCAGATGGCTGGTTGCCGCTGTGCGAATTTTTGCAGGTGCCCGTGCCGGAAACAGATTATCCAAGCGTTAATTCCAGCGCCGAATTTACCCGTCGCTGGGAGGCGATGCGCTCTTAAACTGCCAGCTGTATAAAACCCAGGCGACGAGTGCGCCGGCCAGTTGTGCCAGCACAAACCCGATCACGTCACTTGGATCGATACCGGAAAATGTATCGGTAAAACTGCGCGCGAGGGTGACGGCTGGGTTAGCGAAAGAAGTCGAAGCGGTAAACCAATAGCCGGCTGTGATATACAAACCCACCGCGAATGGAACTGCATCGGCGCGCTGCCTAACGACATATAGAATCGTGGCCAGTAAACCGAATGTCGCCACACCCTCTGCTAGCCACTGTGCACCGCCGGTGCGCGTGTTAGTTGAAGCTTGGAGGAGATCCAGTTCGAACATGGCATGTGCGGTTACGACGCCCGCTAAGCCCCCAATGCACTGGCAAAAAACGAACGCGGCAGCGAGATGCGCCGGCAGTTGTTTCTCTAGATACATCACCAGGGTTACAGCGGGGTTGAAATGCGCTCCGCTGATCGGCCCAAACATCATGATCAGAACCACCAAAATGGCCCCGGTTGCCAAGGTATTACCGAGTAACGCGATGGCGTCATTGCCCTCCGACAAGCCGGCGCCCATGATGCCCGAACCGACTACGGTTGCGAGCAACAGCGCGGTGCCAACTGCTTCTGCAACACATTGCCGCGCGGCGCTCATTGCAGGGGTGCTCTCAGCAGATGACATAGCGGACTCCGTTCCCGATTTCAAAAAGCGCTACGCTGTGGGCCTAGGTCAAGGCTCGATTCAGCGTGTCAGCAAGAGCTCAAACCAAGTTTCGTGAGAGAGTTCTGGCGAGATTTACATCAGGTTTCAAGTAGACGTCAGAGCAAAAATTGCCAGACAGACTGGCCTAGAGCTCTCATTAAGAGCGGGAAAATATCATACAAACTTTGCGGAATTATGAACCTCGATATGCCTTGACGATGCGCGGTAAGAGGTCATTAGAATCCGCGCGTCAGCCGCAGTTTTATTAGCAGTTGCCCGAGCGCGCTAACTAGCGAGCTTTAATCAGGCCCTCTAGACCGAACAGGTTGATCAGCAGTGATAGCGCGATCACGGCGCCTAGATACGCGGCAAAGCCGATACCCACGCCACGCAGGGTGGAGAAATATTGGCCGTTCATTTCGCGAAAACTCGTCAGCATGCCGCCTTGCAGAAAGTGCGTTGCAATGACCATGGCGATGACCTGGGTGGTGCTGACGAACAATGCTAGCTGTACAACCTGGCCGGAAAGTTGCTCGGTATTCGAGTTTGGTATCTGCGGGGACACAATGATGATGAATAACCCGAACAATACAAAACTGATGCCCAGGGTCAAGTTACCCAGCTGGCGCATGCCTAAGGCGTAATAGTTTGCAGCCAATAAGCAGCCGCCGGCAAAGAGCGAGCCGAGGAAGGTGGTCATGCCTATGGTATTCATGGAATACAGGCGCGGTAACTGATCTGGGTTGGTCTTGTTCATGTTTGCTTGTATTGAGTTGCTTAAGTGGCGCTAGCAAGCGCGGGCGCTGACCGATAATGTTGCGTGGCTTGTTCGAATAGTTTGGCAACTTGCAAAAGCTTGAGATCGCCTTTTGGCGGCCCCACGATTTGAACGCCAATCGGTAACCCGCCCTGACTAAAGCCGCCAGGGACGGATACGGTGGGTAGCCCCGTCACACTGATTAAACAGCAGACTGCCATCCAGTCGATATAACTTTGCATTACAACGCCGTCGATTGCTTTAATCCATTCGGTGCCGTGGTCAAACGGTAACACCTGGGCAGCGGGGAGTATAAGCGCATCGACCGATTCGAAAAACTTTGCGATTCGCTGATAGATAGCTGTGCGTTGCAGTTCCGCGTTGATTATCTCCTCCGCCGTGAGCTCGAAGCCGCGGCTGATATTCCAAATGGCGGTGTCTTTCGCGAAGCTGCGCCAATCGGGTACGGCGGCTTCCAAGAAGGTGCCCAGCACGCGCAAACTGGCGGCGCGTTGCACTTGGAACACATCCATTGCGCCGTCCAAATTGGGTGCACATTGTACGGTCTTAGCTCCGAGTCCGGTGAAGACCTCGCCAGCTTCGCGAATGGCTTGGCGCACTTCAGCATCCACTGGCAGTCCGCCAAGGTCTTCGCTGACCGCGATAGTAAGCGTGTGCGGGTCTAGCGCAGGGCCGAGTACGTCCAGGAAGTGTTCGCCGGGTTCGGGTAACGTCAATGGATCTTCCTGGTCTGGGCCGGCCATGACACTGAATAGCAAGGCTGTGTCGGTAACCGTTCTGGCCATGGGTCCGGTGGTGGCTTGACGGCCATACCAGGCAAAACCTTTGTCTAACGGCATGCGGCCGATAGAGGGGCGTAGGCCCACGACATTACAAAAGCTCGCCGGATTACGTAGCGAGCCACCCATATCCGAACCGTCAGCCAACGGCAGCATTTGGGCGGCTAATGCAACTGCCGCACCGCCGCTGCTGCCGCCGGGTGTTTTGCTGAGGTCGTAGGGGTTTTTGGTGACGCCAAAGAGGCTGTTAAAAGTTTGCGAGCCCAGCGCAAATTCAGGCACGTTGGTATGACCGATAATGATCGCGCCGGCGGCGCGTAAGCGCTTGACCAATTTAGCGTCATGTTTGGGTACCCGATTAGCGAAGGGTACGAAGCCGCTGGTTGTCGTTAAGCCCGCAACATCGACCACATCTTTAATAGCCATGGGTAAACCATGTAATGGCCCGCGTTCGGCAGTAGGAGTCGCGTCAGCTAAGGCCGCCTGCTGTAGGGCCTCTGCTTTCGGCATAAGACTAACAATAGCATTGAGTTCCGGATTAAAAGCAGCAATCCGCGCGTATACGTTTTCCATCAGATCGCTGGCGGTGACGCTGCCGCGTTGTAAGTCTCGGCACAGAGAGAGCGCATCCTGCCAAATGGGTTCTGGCGCTTCGGTTTTTGACATGGCTAAACGAGTTGTCCTCGATGTTGTTACAGGGTGAAGCGGGCTTGTTCCAGCCAGCGGATTAGGTCGGCTATCGTGGTTTCGCGATTGATCTCATTGAACATTTCGTGGCGGCCGTCTACGTAACACTTTTGTGCTACATCAAGACCGGCGTTGGTATAGATTTTTATCAACCGAGTTGCGCCACCACCTTGGCTGACTGGGTCCGCGCTGCCCCAAAGTACGTACATTGGAAAACCGTCTCTGATGCAGAGTAAGTTCTCTGGCGCTACGGCACGCCGTGATGCCGCGAACATATCAGCTAAATTATCGGCTTTTATTACGCCGCCGCACAATGGATCAGCGACGTATGCGGCGACCTGATCCGGGTCTCGGCTAAGCCAGGCAAAGCCGTTGCCAGCGTCCTCTCCGGGTTTTTCGAAGGCACGATTGTTCGCTGCAAAAATACGTTTGCTGAGCAGCGGGCTGTCGGCGCCTGGGCGTATCCGCCAGGCGTCGAAGCGGGCAATGCTTTCAAACGCCAACCAAGTTGCCGCGGGCATCGCGCCTACTGGCCCGCTCAGCACCACGCCCGCCAGGTCGGCACTGTGTAGATACAAGTATTGTTGTGCCAACGTCGCACCCATGCTGTGCCCTAGTAGAATAGTTGCGCCGTCATAATTTGCATCTAACCAGCGCTGCAAGCGGTGAATATCCCGCAGACACTCGGTCCAGCCCTGGTAACCCATATCGCCAACGGATGCGTCTTTGGGTAATGACTGGCCGTGACCACGTAAATCTAGTGCTGCGACAGTGATATTGGCCGCATTCAGCGCCGCGGCGACTGCGCCATACCGAGCACTATGTTCGCCCATGCCATGCACGATTAAGACTTTCCGATGGCCGTTACTGGTGGGCTGCGGTGCAGCCCACAGCCGCACGCGAATGCTTTGACCACGTCGCTGGAGTCGCATCGTTTGACAGTTCACTGGGTGCCTGCTCCTGAGTTTGTTACCTGTGTTTGTCGCATTCTGATTGGCCTTTTGATTGGACGCGTCGCATATCTTCAGTTGGCCACGTAAGGCATATCTTGAAGAGCGCTAATGCATAGCGCAAATCCGCATCGGTCAGCTGCTGAGTGTATGCGATTACAAGCTTTCCAGTTGCCAAACTGGAACGGTGACCGGACGCTTTAGAAACAAACCGCCGCCGATTGCCTGAAAGTGTGGACGGAGCCTTTTGCGGTACCAGTTAGCCGAACGACGCTGCTGCCGCATATCGGTTACCTCGGTGTCGCATACCGCCAAATCCTCTGCGGTAAGCACCTGCAGAAACAGGCATTGGCGTGTCAGCCGCGCTAAATTTTCGATCGCCTCGCTGCAGTCGACATGGTTGAGGTAGGCCAACACGTCATTGCACACGACCAGATCGCAGGTCGCGCCGTGGTAATCGACAACGCTTGCTTGCTCCCAACCGAGTCGTTCGCACAGATAGGCGCTGTATTCTACTCCGGTGCAGCGGGCTGTCGGAAAGGCCGCGCCAAGCTGTTTGAGGAATTGGCCTAGACCGCAGCCTATATCGAGCACGGAGGTGACCGGTACGTCGAGATGCGCGAGATAAGCGCTTAAGAAAGCGACTTGTCTGGCTTGCTCTAACGTTGAGACTGCCCGAGTTGCCGGATCCAGGTAAAAGCGCTGGTAGTACTTTTCGTCAAACTCGATCATGGGCGGACCTTAACCAACTCCGGCTTTTCTGGCGAGGTCTATTCTCTGGCT
>DJYW01000037.1:0-4447 GCA_002450255.1 Gammaproteobacteria bacterium UBA6968 | reverse complement strand
CTCTGGCTCTGGCTCTGGCTCTAGGTTTCGGTTCGGGCGCCACTTTTGTCGATCTAACAAGCTGGGTTATTCACAGTTGGTAGCCGCCTCGTTAATGGCGGCGACTTGCAATAAGTTCTGCCTGCTTTAGGGTTATCCGCTTATAAGTAAAAAAAGATCATTTATGAGAGTAATTGAGCGCTTGCGGGACGCAGGCATCGACATACCCGTTTTTGCGGGCAGCGTCGTGATAATCGTAGGGCTTTGCTTGCCTTTGATGCTTTATCCTGATGTCAGCGGTGACGTGTTGGGGGCAGCGTTTGATTGGCTGACCCACTCGCTTGGGGTGTTTTATATCGCGGGGGCGGTCATTACTTTTTGCTTGTTGCTTTATTTGGCGCTCAGCGACTACGGGGACATCCGCTTGGGAGCGGACGAGCCAGAATTCTCCACCGTTAGTTGGGCCGGCATGTTGTATTGCGGTGGCATCGGCACCAGCGTGCTTTTTTGGGGCACCGTTGAGTGGGCCTATTACATGCAAGCGCCACCCTTTGGTGTTGCACCCGAGACCGATGAGGCCCGCCTTTGGGCCATGAGCTATCCCATGTTCCATTGGGGGCTACTGGGTTGGGCGTTTTACTGCCTGCCCGGGGTCGCGGTTGCCTATAACTACTATGTGCGTGGCACCAACTCCCTGCGGCTGAGTTCCGCCTGTGAGCTGGTTTTGGGATCGCTGGCGCATGGCCCAGTGGGTCGTTTTATCGATTTGTTGTTCGTTATTGGTTTGGTCGGTGCTTCCAGCATTGGCATCGGCCTAGCGGTTCCGTTGATCGCGACTTTAGTGGCTTCGATATTCGGCCTGGATCGCGAAGCGTGGGGTTTTGGATTGGACGTACTGGTAATCATTGGGGTCACGATTCTATTTGCCTCCAGCGTTTGGATGGGCTTAGAAAAAGGCATCAGGCGCCTCAGCGATCTAAACGTCAGGCTGGCGTGGCTGCTTTTGATCACTATCCTCATTGTCGGCCCGACTCTGTTTATCCTAGAAGGTGCAGTCGAAGCGATTGGTCACATGTTCCAGAACTTTGTTCGAATGAGTACCTGGACAGATCCGAATGGCACCTCAAATTTTGTCGAGTCCTGGACCGTTTTTTACTGGGCTTGGTGGTTGGCGCTGGGTCCGTACATGGGTGTGTTTATCACCAAGATCAGCAAGGGACGCACCCTGCGACAAATGATTTTGGGCTGCATCGGATATGGCTCCTTCGGTTGCATGTGCTTTTTTATGATTATGGGCAACTATGCTTTGTATCTCGAGACATCCGGACAGCTGTCGGTACTCCAGGTTCTTAATGAGCAGGGCGCACCGAATCTCATCGTCGGCATTTTGTCTTCCTTGCCGTTCAAAGAAATCATTCTGGTGTTGTTTGCGGCAGTCTGTGTGATTTTTGCTGCCACGAGTTACGACTCGTCGTCTTATACGTTGGCTGCATCCTCTACTCGGTCGCTAAAGCCAACCGATCATCCGGCTCGATGGCTCCGCGTATTTTGGGCATTTTTACTTGGTTTGTTGCCTATTTCCCTGATTTACGTCGGCGGTCTTAAGCCGCTGCAATCGGCTGTGACACTGGCCTCGGTGCCACTTTTCTTCGTGGCCATTATCATGACTATTTCGTTGCTTAAAGGGCTGCGCAGTCCAAATCATGGACGCAATTTGCGGCAAAATGCGGTCAGCGATGGGGTCAGCAGTAAAGTATCCGGCGACAATTTAGCGGTCGCCGGTGCGCCTAAAGCAGAACACTCCTGAGATCGTTTGCGAGATAAGGTCCGCTTCGACACCGGGTTGATCCACTAGCAGCCAGAACGAGACACGAGCGTGTGTTTGACGGGACGGCTGCAGCATGACGCGTGGTTTGGTCTAGCCGAATAATCCGCCGAATAGCAGCACGAACGTTCGCGGGTTGATTGAAGCGAGCGGCCGTTTTGATTTAGCCTGTTGTCGAAAACTTGTTTCTGAGACAGTCGTTTCTGGGTATCGCTTAAGTGGAACCTTGGGCCAATGAGTACACCAATCTATTTTCAATCTCTGTCTGACACAGTTCGTCAACTGAAAAGCGGCGCGCTGAGTTCGGAAAAACTAACGGAAACCATGTTGACGCGTGTTCGCGCGCTGGACGGTGGGCTGCATGCGTATGCTCGAACGCTAGACGAATCCGCCCTGCTGACAGCCCGTAGTTTGGACGCAGCACGTCGGGCCGGCCAACCGCTAGGTGCGCTCCACGGGGTGCCCGTCGCCATTAAAGACTTGCTCTTCACACGCGGTATTGCGACCGCGTCCGGTACCGCCGTCATGGCTGATTTTCGTCCAGACTTCGACGCCACTGTGGTCACCAAGCTTAAAGCGGCTGGCGCAGTGATTATCGGTAAGACTCAGCTGACCGAGGGAGCCTATGGTAATCACCATCCCGACATAGCAGCACCAGTCAATCCTTGGCGTGCCGATGCCTGGCCAGGCGTGTCCTCATCCGGTTCTGGTGTTGCTGTCGCAGCAGGGATGGCTTTTGCGGCACTGGGTTCCGATACTGGCGGTAGCATCCGATTTCCATCCGCCTGCTGTGGTTTGGTGGGTCTCAAGCCCACCTATGGTCGGGTCAGCCTGCACGGGGCATTTCCACTTGCGAGCAGTCTCGATCACATTGGTCCCCTGACGCGCAGTGTCGAGGATGCGGCGCGCATGTTGCTGGTGATCGCAGGAGAAGACAGCAATGACCCAAACTCACTCCAAGCGCCGGTTAGCGATTTACATGGTGATCTTGCCTCGCTGGATCCCGCCAAGGTGCACATCGGCGTGGACTGGCACTTCGTCAGTGCAGGCGTTGCCCCCGCGATAGTGGCGTTTATGCGCAGTGCAGTAGAGCAGCTCAACGAGATTGGCTTCAACATCGTCGATGTAACGCTGCCGGAAAGTTATCAAACGCTGGCGGAACACTGGCCGGTGACCTGTGGCAAAGAGTGCGCCGCAACGCATGCGTCGATGTTCGCGAGTCAGCGCACCGCTTATGGCCCAGGACTGGCGGCATTAATTGAATTCGGGCAACAGGTAACGGATCGCGATTATGCATACTTGGAGACGGTTCGCGCCGCGTTTCGGGACGAGCTGCAGGCCGTGCTGAACAACGTAGATGTTCTCATTTCGCCGTGTATGACAATGCCCTCGCCGCTGAATGCCGAAGTCGAAGCTGCCACCCGGTCGTCTTCCGAGCAAGCGCAGACCGATGCTGACAATGCGCCGCCGCAGGCGCCATTTGTAAATTTCACCGCGCCGTTCGACTACTCCGGCCATCCTACTTTGAATTTGCCGATGGGTTTGGATGCTCGCGGTTTGCCACAGGCGCTGCAATTTGTCGGACCGCTGTTAGGCGAAAGTAAGCTGTTACGCATTGCCGCGGTTGTGGAAGCCGCATGTTCTAAGTTGACGTATCCAGACCCGTAAGCAAGTCACCCCGCGGATTTTTGCGAAGCTTGTTTAAATTGAACATAAGCCCCGTTAGAAACAATTGTGGAGTATGCCGGCATGACCCTTGAAGCCACTTTTTATTACGCCAACCCACAGGTAAAAACGCCCGCTTACTTTCTATGCCCACCGCCGCCAGATGCGGAGCGACGCGCGCCTGGACGAATTGGTTTTACCTGTGCTGTGGAAGATGTGCGCGAGCGCATGCATGAGCTCGACTTGGATCGGGAGGGTTTGGCTTTTCTTACTGCGCAGCCGCCGCAAATCGATTACTACGACAACGAGCAGATTGTCAGCCAATACTACCCGGAAGCAGTCGCGTGGGTTAGGGCAGCGACGGGTGCTCGCGAAGTGGTCGCCTTTGATCACAACGTGCGCAATAAGGCGCGGGCTGGCGACGAACAGCTGCAGGCCCGGGCGCCTGTGCAAAATCCGGTAAAATCCGTGCATAACGACTACACCGAGCAATCAGGTCCACAGCGGTTTGCGGATTTGTTACCCAATAGAACGACGGAACGATTTTCCATCATCAACGTTTGGCGTCCGCTGGAAGGACCCGTTAGGCAGACGCCGTTTGCGGTAATTGCCGCCGCAAGTATGGATTCTGCGGACCTAGTGCGAACGGAGTTGGTGTATACCGATCGAGTCGGCGAGATCTATATGGTGCGGCATAATCCAACGCATCGCTGGATGTATGTCAGCAACATGCAAGCTAATGAAGTCATGTTGCTGAAGTGTTATGACTCAGCGACTGCGGGCATCGCTCGGTATACCGCGCATAGTGCGTTTGAGTTGCCGATGAGCGATGCGGAACGAGCGATTTTGCCGGCTCGACAAAGTATTGAAGTGCGCACGCTAGTCACTTACTAGCGCGAATGACTCGAGATTCGATCGCGGTCGCGGCATAGGGCTACGGGTTTTAGTGTCTAAGCGGCTATGCGGCTATGCGGCTAT
>DJYW01000094.1:29567-50243 GCA_002450255.1 Gammaproteobacteria bacterium UBA6968 | reverse complement strand
TCGCGACCCCACCGATGTGGAACTGATGATGTTTGCACAGGCTAACTCAGAACATTGCCGGCATAAGATCTTCAATGCGAATTGGGTCATCGATGGTGTACCACATGGCACCTCGCTGTTTGACAAAATTCGCAATACCTATAACCAGATTAACGGCGCAGGGATTCTTAGCGCCTATAGCGATAATGCTGCGGTGATTACTGGCCATGACATTGCTCGGTTATGGGTGCATCCGGACAGCCGTGATTATGGCTATGCGAACGAACCAGCGCATATTTTGATGAAGGTCGAAACGCACAATCATCCGACCGCGATTGCACCCTATGCGGGCGCCGCGACCGGATCTGGCGGCGAGATTCGGGACGAGGGTGCCGTGGGCAAGGGTTCTAAGCCGAAAGCCGGGCTCGCTGGATTTACGACCTCTCACCTGAATATCCCCGGGCTGGAACAACCCTGGGAATTGCAGACCGGTAAGCCAGATTATATGGCATCTCCCTTACAGATTATGTTAGATGGCCCGCTTGGGGCGGCCAGCTTTAATAATGAATTTGGCCGGCCTGGCATCAATGGCTATTTCCGGACTTTTGAACTACCGGATCCGCTGGCTGTTCAGTCAAATGATCCGGACGAGATGGACCCAGCGTTAGTGCCGATTGTTCGCGGTTATCACAAGCCTGTCATGATTGCGGGTGGTGTCGGCAGCGTGCGCGAAGCACATGTGCAGGCGGAAAAATTTCCGCCGGGTACCGCGCTGGTTGTGCTCGGCGGACCGGCTATGTTGATTGGCCTGGGCGGTAGCGCCGCATCCAGTACAGCGTCGGGAAGCGGATCCTCGGATTTGGATTTTGCCTCGGTGCAGCGAGACAACGCGGAAATGGAGCGGCGTTGTCAGGAAGTTATTGATAGTTGTTGTGCGTTAGGTGATGCCAATCCAATCCTGCTGATTCATGACGTGGGCGCGGGTGGCTTATCTAATGCGTTACCTGAGCTCATTCACGATGCCGAGGCGGGTGGTGCAATAGAACTGCGCGATGTCATCAGTGCGGACCGAGGTATGAGTCCGCTAGAGATATGGTGCAATGAATCCCAAGAACGCTACGTTTTGGGTATTCGCGAGGAAGCATTAGCGCAATTTGGAGCCATTTGTAGCCTCGAGCGTTGTCCTTTTGCGGTAGTGGGCCGTTCCGATCGATCTGATCACCTAAGCGTTACCGACGCCGATCTTGGCGTACAGCCGGTGGATATGCCTCTCTCTGTGTTATTAGGAAAGCCGCCTAAGATGACTCGCTCGTTTACCACCGAGACGGTAACACTGCCGAGATTGCAACTCGCCGGCGTTGAGCTTGCAGAAGCATTGGACCGAGTGCTCCAGTTTCCTGCTGTCGGCAGCAAGCAGTTTTTGATCACCATTGGCGATCGCAGCATTACCGGCATGATTGCCAGTCAGCCGATGCTGGGTCCTTGGCAGGTGCCGGTGGCGGATGCTGCGGTGACTCTGGCGAGCTTCAGTGGCTACGCTGGTGAAGCGTTTGCGATGGGTGAACGCAGTCCGCTGGCGTTGATTAATCCGTCGGCTTCGGCACGCATGGCGGTAGCCGAATCGCTAACGAACCTGATCTGTGCTGATTTGGAGGCATTAGAGCGTGTCGTGCTATCGGCGAATTGGATGGCCGCGGCCGGGGAAAATGCGGAAGAGCAGGCTCTGTTCGAAGCGGTTACGGCGGTGGGCGAGACTTTTTGCCCGGCCCTGGGTGTTGCTATTCCAGTCGGCAAGGATTCGCTGTCAATGCGCACGCGTTGGCAGGAAGACGGGGTTGATCGCTCTGTTGTTTCACCCCTGACGCTGATTGTTTCTGCTTTTGCGCCGGTGAACGACGCGAACGCAACAGTGACTCCGGTGCTGCAACCGGATATGGATACCACGCTAATATTGTTGCATTTAGGCGGGCAACGCCTCGGCGGTAGTTGTCTAGCCCAAGTGTACGGCCAGATGGGCGATGTGGCGCCAGATGTCGAAGACCCCCAGGCGTTACGTGAGCTGCTCAATTGGGTGCTCGAAGCAAAGCGAGCCGGACAAGTGCTGGCCATGCACGACCGATCGGATGGTGGCGTTCTGGTTACTCTCTTAGAAATGGCCTTTGCCGGGCGCCTCGGGTTAGATATCACCGTGCCTGACTCTGATGAATTGTTAGACTTTCTGTTTAACGAGGAAGTCGGTTTGGTGCTACAGGTGCGCAATGCTGATCTCGCTGATTTGGAGGCGGCGGCCCCAGGGCAATGGCAATCATTAGCGCAGCTGCGTGCTGATGAGCAAATCGTGATTACGCATCAAGGCGGTGCTTGTTTTGCGGGTGGTCGCGGTGAGCTTCAGCAGTGTTGGGCGCGGACTAGTCACCGGTTGCAAAGATTGCGTGACGATGAAGCTTGCGCCGATGAGGAGTACGCGGCGCTCGAACTGGATCGAACCCAAGATCCGGGTTTGACTGCCGCACTCACGTTTGATCCTAGCGCAGCGTTTCGTGTTAACACGATGTCAAAACCGGCGATTGCGATACTGCGCGAGCAGGGTGTTAATGGTCAGCTGGAAATGGCCGCGGCGTTTGATCGCGCCGGATTCCGTTGTGTGGATGTACACATGTCTGAGTTGCTAGACGGCAGCCGGCGTTTGAATGAATTTCAAGCCGTTGCAGCTTGCGGCGGTTTTTCCTATGGCGATGTCCTTGGTGCCGGCGGTGGATGGGCAAAAAGTATTTTGTTCAATAAGGCTGTGCGCGATCAAATGCAGGCGTTTTTGCAGGGCGACAAGCTGGTATTGGGTATTTGTAATGGCTGTCAGATGCTTGCACAGCTCGGCCCGTTGATGGCAGACGCATTTCACTGGCCGCGTTTTGTTCGCAATCGCAGCGAACAGTTTGAGGGCCGCACGGTAATGATTAAGATTGCGGCTAACGATTCACCTTGGCTGCAAGGGATGCAAGGTAGCGTTATTCCTGTCGCTGTGGCGCATGGTGAGGGTCGAGCAGAATTTAAGCAGCGCGACGCCTGGCAGGGTTTGGCTGCAGCCGGGCAGGTCGCGTTGCAATATGTCGATGCATTTGGGGAGCTTGCGGAAGTTTATCCTTTGAATCCAAATGGATCGCCGCACGCGCTGGCAGGCGTTACGGCGCATGAAGGAAAAGTGTTAGCGATGATGCCGCATCCTGAGCGTGTGTTCAGGAGTTGTCAAAATGTTTGGCGCGATCCCGCTTGGGGCGAAGCTGGGCCGTGGCTGCGATTGTTCCAAAACGCGCGGCGAGCGATGGATTAACGGTTTTGTCGAGGCGTTTTTGCTACGGTCTTGACATTTTTTCTCGGTTTCGAGACGTCGTCGTTCTGCTGCACTTACACTCTGCTGCGCTTAAGTGCTGCTTCCACATACATTGTTCGTGCATTTTGAAGGCCGTAAGCGGGCTGGAAAGCAGCAGAAGTCAGCGGCGCTTGTAGTGCAGATCGGTGTCAAATACGGTGAACGTCGCTGATTTTCGGTCGGTAAAAAACTGCTGCAGGGTCTGTGTGATGGTTGGAAAAGCGAGCTCTTCCCATGGAATGTCGGGTTCATTGAACAATGCGACTTCCAAAGATTCTTCGCCGCTAGAGAAATCCAGATCAGCTAGCTCGGCTCGATAAAACATATAAACCTGAGATAGATGAGGCAGGCTGAAGACAGAATAGAGCGTCAGTGCTTGCAGACGAGCATTCGCTTCTTCCATAGTTTCTCGTGCTGCGCCTTCGGCAACGGTTTCGCCGTTTTCTAAAAAGCCGGCTGGCAGTGTCCAGTAGCCACGCCGTGGCTCAATCGCGCGGCGGCAGAGTAACACTTGGTCTCCCCAGGTGGGTAACACGCCAGCGACGATTCGAGGGTTTTGGTAATGCACGATATCGCAGGTGTCGCAGACGGCGCGCTCACGTGTGTCACCGGCGGGAATTTTGATAACGACGGATTCGCCGCAGTTGCTACAGAATTTCATGCAACGAGTATACTCCAAGCTGGGTTTGATCCGATACGCGAGGGGCATAGCTGCGTGTCTTGTTATTACCTAGGTTTGGTGAGTCGCGGTGGTAATGGTGCAGCGGTGTAGCGATATGCATCCTCATTCTTCGTTAGGGATGCGTATCTCCCGGCGCTGCATCGATTACCATGGCTCAGAAGCGCGCTAATCGGTGTTTTTTTCTAAGGCTTAGAGCCGGCTAAAAAGGTTGAGGGCTCTTGCGAACGTTGCTGCGAGGCAACCGGTGATGCATTTAATAGTGAGGGGTAAGCATGTTGTACGAATTAGATGGTGCGAAAGTAAGTGCTGCTGGGGATTATTGGGTAGCGGAAAATGCGGTGGTGTTAGGGCGCGTGCATTTGTGCAAGGGCGCAAGCGTTTGGTTCAATGCAGTGGTTCGGGGAGACAACGACCAAATTACGATTGGTGAAGGCTCGAACGTGCAGGACGGTTCGGTTTTGCATACCGATCCTGGCTTTCCGCTAACTATAGGCTCACACGTTACCATCGGGCACAAGGTCATGTTGCATGGCTGCGAGATCGGTGAAGGTTCCCTGATTGGTATCAATGCGGTGGTTTTAAACGGCGCGAAGATTGGCAAGAACTGCATCGTTGGTGCTAATGCATTGGTCACAGAGGGCATGATAGTGCCAGATAATTCCATGGTTCTTGGCTCGCCTGGCAAGGTGGTGAAAACACTGACGCCTGAGCAGGGCGGCACGATTCGGATCGGTGCCGCTCACTATGTGGAAAACGCGGCGCGATTTCGGGCTGGACTTAAACCGCAGAACGCGGTTGAGCAAACCGATAGCTAGCCATGCAGACGACTGACTCAGTTCAAATTGGTACGCCGAATAGCCCCACTGCGCGCCGCGTGATGCTTTTAGGGAGTGGTGAATTAGGCAAAGAGGTAGTAATCGAGTTGCAAAGACTCGGCGTGGAAGTGATCGCGGTGGATCGCTATGCGGAGGCACCCGCGATGCAAGTTGCACATCGCTCGCATGTTATCGATATGCTCGATGCAAAGGCGTTGCGCAGCGTGGTCGAGAGCGAACAACCGCATTTGATTGTGCCGGAGATCGAAGCCATTGCCACCCAAGAACTGATCCAACTGGAGACCGAGGGCTGGACCGTCATTCCCACCGCCAACGCAACCCGGCTCACGATGGATCGTCAGGGTATTCGGAATTTGGCGGCGCATGATCTTGGTATTCAAACGTCACCGTTCCGTTTTGCGGATGACTTGACAGTGTATCGTCAGGCGGTTGCGGAAATCGGCTTGCCCTGCGTGGTGAAACCGGTGATGTCTAGCTCTGGCAAGGGCCAGTCATTGGTGCGCAGCGAAGCCGATGTCGATGCCGCCTGGGCGTATGCCCAAAGCGGTGCTCGCGGCGGCGCGGGCACGGTGATAATCGAAGGGTTTGTCGACTTTGATTATGAAATCACACTGCTAACGGTTCGCCATCGAGACGGTACGTCTTTTTGCGCGCCGATTGGTCACCGCCAGCAAGATGGGGACTATCAAGAATCCTGGCAGCCGCAACCGATGCGTGAAGCGGCCTTGCAGACCTGCGAAGAAGTTGCCGCTAAGGTCACGGCGGCACTCGGCGGATTTGGCCTATTTGGCGTCGAGTTCTTCGTGCAGGGTGATGTAGTCTACTTTTCCGAGCTTAGCCCGCGCCCTCACGATACCGGCATGGTCACGTTGATCAGCCAAAATCTCAGTGAATTTGCGTTGCATGTGCGGGCAATTCTGGGTTTACCTATTCCGCACATTCGACAGCTTGGGCCGGCTGCATCGGCGGTCATTATGGTGACCGGTAAGTCGCAGCAAGTCACTTTTACTGGATTAGAAGAAGCGTTAGCAGCAGTGGATACTGATATTCGTTTGTTTGGTAAGCCGGCAGTAGATGGCCAGCGTCGTATGGGGGTAGCCCTAGCGCTGGCTGAGACGATTGCCGAGGCGCGGGGCAAAGCGTCTGCTGCGGCAGACAAGGTGGCCTGGCGACTATAGGCAACCAGTCGCATAACCACTTATGTGTCTGGCAGGCACACCAGCGTCTCTCATCCTCCCCGCACTCGTACGGAAACAGACCCCATGCTTGATGCTATGCTCGCCCGCTTGACAAGCTGGGCGATGGCGTGAATAGTCGCCCGATGGAACCACAAGGGAACAGCCGCGTTTTTTGTGCTCACGTCAATTTGGCGCGCACCGGGCTGCGTATGTCTGTTCTCCGCCGCCTCCTCCTGCCGGGTTCTCCGGCGTAACACTCATACCCTAGGGCAATCGCCCACCCCATGATTCCCATACGTTTTGCCTAAGCACCCAGCTTTGCTTCGAATCGCTCGCGAACAGGCGCGTATCGGACAAAACTCCTGCTACCATAGCGGGTATTATTTTCTGATCAGTGAACGGCGCTGCCGCACTCAACTCAACCGACAATGAACGAGGCGAGAAGCTGGGCGAGCCGCTCTAAAGTCAGAATAGCAACCGAGTTAGAACTTTCTAAAAAACTGGAATAAAACTTGGAAATTCGAGGATAGAACTATGAGTCAGCAACCTCGCAGTGGACGCGCGATAGGCGCTATGCCGTTTCAAAAATACAAGCCGTTTGCGCCAATCCAATTGGACAACAGGCAATGGCCCGGCAAGGTCTTAACCGAGTCACCACGTTGGTGCAGCGTTGATCTTCGTGATGGCAATCAGGCGTTAATCGATCCAATGAATGTCGATGAAAAACTTCGACTTTGGGATCTGCTGCTGGAGATCGGTTTTGCGGAGATCGAAGTGGGTTTCCCCGCAGCGTCGCAGCCTGATTTTGACTTTTGCCGGCGCATCATCGAAGCAGGGCGAATCCCACAAGGGGTAGCCATCCAAGTACTCTGTCAGGCGCGCGAGGAACTGATTCAGCGTAGCTGTGAGGCGTTGGCTGGTGCCGATGATGTGATTTTCCATCTTTATAACTCGACCTCTGAATTGCAGCGTCGCGTTGTCTTTAATATGGACCGACAGGGCATCATTGACCTTGCTGTACAAGGTACCGAGTTGGTGAAAGCGGGCCTAGCCAGCCTCGACTCTAACATAACCTTTGAGTACTCGCCTGAGAGCTTTACTGGGACGGAACTGGATTTTGCCGTCGATATTTGCACAGCGGTAGCTGAAACCTGGGGCGCGACGCCAGCAGCGCCGATGATTATCAATCTGCCAAGCACGGTGGAAATGTCGACGCCGAATATATACGCCGATCAAATTGAATGGTTCTGCAGTCACTTCCCACATCGCGATAGCGTGGTAATCAGCCTGCATACTCATAATGATCGCGGTACTGGTGTTGCAGCAACCGAGATGGCCTTGATGGCCGGTGCTGAGCGCGTTGAAGGCACGCTGTTCGGCAACGGCGAGCGTACCGGCAATTGCGATATCGTCACTGTTGCGATGAATCTGTTTAGCCAGGGCGTTGATCCAACGTTGGATCTGCGCGATATGCCACGCATTCGGCAAACGGCCGAAGCGGTAAACAAATTGCCTGTCCACGAACGCCATCCTTATGCGGGCGAGTTAGTCTTTACTGCGTTTTCTGGCAGTCACCAGGACGCCATCAAAAAAGGCATGGCGCGCGTTGATCGTGCTTCATGGGAAGTGCCGTATTTGCCGATAGACCCGGAGGATGTCGGCAGTTCTTACAAAGAGACGGTGCGGGTCAACAGTCAGTCTGGAAAAGGGGGCATCGGCTTCCTGTTGGAAGAACATTTTGGCTTGTCGTTACCGCGCGATCTGTTGGTAGAGTTCAGCAAGCTGGTGCAGCAACTCACAGAGAAGTTGGACCGCGAAATCAAAACTGATGAAATCTATGCGGCGCTGATTGCAAATTATGTTGTTGATGCAGGCCCATATCGCCTGGTCGACTACGATCTGGTTACAGGGCGTGATCGCGAGCAGCGTTGTGTCGCTCGCGTCGAGGTTTCAGAAAATCTGTTGACCATCAGTGGTGAAGGGTCTGGACCGATTGAAGCGTTCGTGAACGGCATGGCTGAAACGTTAAATGAACCCGTTACAGTGGTGAGCTATCAGGAAACCGCCTTAGACACCGGTACCGATGCTCAGGCCATCTGTATTCTGGCAATAGAAGATACCGAAGGTGGTGCGCCATGCTATGGCATTGGTTTGAGTCGTAATACGATCACTGCCAGTCTCGCGGCGATTATCTCTTCGTTGAACCGGCGCTGGACGAATCGCTAGCGCTAAGCGTACTACGCCAAATTTATCGTTAGATATCGAGGCGGTTGTGGATCGACAAGCGAAGCGATCGCCTTTTTAGGCGGTCACTTCGCCTTCATCCTCTTGATCGACGCTTGTCGCAACTCTACGAACCTTCATGTTCTTAATCACATTATCGGCAATTTGCAGGGTTTCGATTTGATAATCGCCAACCTGCAGACAAAGATTGGCTTCCGGCAGCGTTTCCAAATGTTCGAGCACAAAGCCGTTTAGAGTTTTTGGGCCGTCGGTGGGCAGATCCCAGCGTAGAGCCCGGTTGATGTCGCGTAAAACTGCGAGGCCATCGATTAGGAAGGTGCCGTCTTCTTGCGGCGAAATTTCGGCAATGTTAGCTGCAAAGTCACTGGTAAACTCACCAACGATTTCCTCCAGTATGTCTTCCAGAGTGACCAAGCCTTGAATGTCACCGTACTCGTCAACCACCAGAGCGAGACGCTGTTTTTCTTTCTGGAAATTTAGCAGCTGCGTATGCAGGGCAGTGCCCTCTGGTACGAAGTAGGGTTCTCGTGTCAATGCCAGTAGATCGGCGCGGGAGAAGGGTTCATCTTGTGCTGGTTTGACCAGTCTTACCATGCGACGCAGATGCAGAATTCCAATCACGTTGTTGATGTTGTCTTTGAAAATTGGCAGCAGCGTATGCTGGCTCGCAGAAGCAACCGCCAATATATCGCTGATGTCATCGTCGATGTCGATGCAAACCATTTCGTTACGCGGCACCATGATGTCATTTACCGAAACGGACTCTAAATCCAAAATACGGGCAAGCATGGCCTGTCGTTCGCCAACAGAGTGGCCCCCTTCGGAGACCACGGTGCGTAGTTCTTCAGCGGACAGTTGATCGGATTGGCCTTCGCTATCACGAATAAAGGGACGGACTAAAACGTTGCTGAAGGTATTCACAGCAACCACCGCAGGATGAAACAGCTTAAGTAAGGGTTCGAGGCCAAAAACCGCTTTAAATGCCCAGTTTTCCGGGCGTTCTGCTGCGATGGTCTTGGGCGCAACCTCGGCGAAGATTAGAAAGGTGAAGGTGAGTACCCAGGGCGCCAGCAGAACACCGGTTTCTCCGAATAATGTAAAGCCGATTATGGTGGCTACAGTAGCGGCAGAAAAGTTGACGAGGTTGTTACCCACTAAGATGACGCCGAGCAGCCGATCCGGACGGGCCAACATGCGGTCGGCTTTCGTGGCACCGCGATGGCGACGTTTCACCAAATGTCTTAAGCGGTATCGATTGAGGGCCATCATGGCTGTCTCGGTGCCGGAAAAATACGCGGACATCATCATTAAAACAACAATGCTAAGCAGCATCACCCAGGTCGGAATTTCACTTTCAGTCATGATTGAAGTAGGTACTCAATAACGAATTTGCTGCCCAAATAACCGAGCATCAGGAAGCCGAAAGCCGCGAGGTTCCAGCGAATAGCCGTAATACCACGCCAGCCGACAAAGTGGTGGCCAATTAAAAAACCGCTGTAAACCAGCCATGAGCAAGTGGTGAGTATGGTGTGATGGACAACGTGCTGAGCAAACATGTCCTCGAGAAATATAAATCCGGTGACTATGGAGAGGGTCAGTAAACCCGTGCCAATCCAGAGCATTGCAAGTAACAGTCGCTCGATGGTTTCTAGCGCCGGCAAAAACGCCAGATTGTGGGCCGTAGGATGTTTTAAACGACGCTCCTGAAAAGCCAGTAACAGTGACTGAAGGGCCGCCGTCATCAGCACAGCGTATGCAGAGATGGATAAAATGACGTGAGAAATTTCAGCGTCGCTTAATGCGGCACTCACCGTAACAGGGCGATCCGCCGCAAGCGCTAATGAGGTCAGGTTAAACAAGGCAATAGGTAACAAGAAGATATTGAGATTATGCACCGGCAGGCGCACGTTGCAGACCAATACGGCACCGAGCATCACCAAAGCGACGACATTGGATACCGTCACTAAACTTAGGTTAAGCCCGCCCGGCACGAAGAGCGATTGCGAGAGCAGCAGGCTGTGCAACACCACGGCGGCCCCGCTAATGAGAAAAAAGAGCGAATCGATTTGATGTGAGCTAACGCCCGTGAGGGTTAAGCCAGATGCTGGCGAGGGATCTATTAACGGCGCTCGTTGCCGCCACAAGCGTATGAAGCCCGCCAGATAGGCAAACACAGCAGCAATTAACAGCAGCGTTGTTAGATCTGACATGCTAGATCAGACCAGCGCGGTCTGACATGAAACAATCTGGCGGCGATATGGGCAAGCATTTTAGTAGACACGAAATAATGCCGAGCTTTTGTCGATCGAACTAATATCGATCGAACCCCCATGGAACGACCAGTCCTTGGCCGGGGAGAGGTCTGCATGAATTGCAAAAACACAGCGCTGCTGGTTGAAAGCGTCAACATAATTAATTGGCTGTTAGTTCGTCGATGCGGTTATATGGCCTAGAAATATTGAAGTTTGGCACAACCAATGCAATGCGAAAAGAGCGCGGTTTGCGAGGGTTCGCCAGGCCCCATGAATGCGCTGAACAGGGTCCAAAAAGTGCTTGCGAAGCCGCCAAGATAGCGCGACTGGCAAAAATCCTTTGAGGGGTCTGTTCAGAGGTTTGTTGAGAGGTCGATTAACAGGCCTGCGGGTTCGAAAAGGCGTCAGTTAAGATCGAGGAAAACTGTTGTGGATTCAAATGTTGTTGTGTCGATAACCCAACTATTAACGCATCTATTTATTTTTGCGCTGGGTCTGGCCGCGTTGTCTTGCGTCGCCCTCTACGTCATTGACCGCACTCAGACTCGTCACGCTATTCGGCGTAACTTCCCAGTGATCGGCCGTTTCCGCTACTTGTTCGAGCACTTGGGCGAATTTTTCCGGCAGTATTTCTTCGCCATGGATCGCGAGGAAATGCCGTTCAACAGGGCCGAGCGGAGCTGGGTCTATCAGGCAGCAAAAGCCATTGATACAACGGTGGCATTCGGCTCCTCGCGGGATTTACGCCCGCCCGGTACGATTCTCTTCGCCAATGACGCATATCCGCTGCTCGCCTCCGAGGCGCACCCGATAGCGCCCGTCACCTTTGGCCCGCACTGCCCAGCACCGTATACCACGCAGGCTCTATTCCATATTTCGGCTATGAGTTACGGTGCTATTTCAAAGCCTGCCGTACAGGCGCTGGGGCAGGGTGCGAAGCAAGCGGGCATCTGGCTGAATACCGGCGAGGGCGGGTTGTCCTCTTGGCACCTAGAGTCTGGATGCGATCTAGTGGTACAGCTTGGCACCGCTAAATATGGTTTTCGGGATGCGGAAGGCAATTTGAGTCTGCCCTTCCTTGCTGAAGCGGCGGCGCATCCTGCGGTCCGCATGTTTGAACTGAAACTTAGTCAGGGCGCGAAACCGGGCAAGGGCGGTATTTTGCCCGCCGCAAAAGTGAACGCGGAAATTGCCCAGGTGCGGCGCATACCAGTGCATCAGGATTCGATTAGTCCAAACCGCCACCCGGATATCGGCAGTGCCGCAGAACTGCTGGATTTGATCGCGGTTATCCGCGCACAAACCGGCAAACCGGTAGGGGTTAAGACCGTCCTGGGTTCAGCCGATTGGCTGACTGAACTGGTGATGGAGATTCAGTTACGCGGCGCGGAATCGGCACCAGATTTCATTACGCTAGACGGTGCTGAGGGTGGAACAGGTGCTGCACCGGCCAGTTTGATCGACTATATGGGGCTACCTTTGCGAGAAAGTCTGCCGCTGCTAATTGATCTGCTGCAGGCGGTTGGGTTACGTCATCGCATCAAAGTTATCGCGGGGGGGAAGCTAGTGACCCCGGCACAAGTAGCTTGGGCGCTATGCGTTGGGGCTGACTGTGTGGTGTCGGCGCGGGGCTTTATGTTCGCTCTCGGGTGTATCCAGGCATTGCAGTGCAACAAGAATACTTGCCCGACAGGCATCACAACCCACGACTTGCAATTGCAACGCGGTCTGGTGGTCACCGACAAAGCGGGACGAGTCAATCACTATGCGCGCACGATTAACAAAGAAGTCGAGGTGATCGCACACGCTTGTGGCGTTGCCGAGCCGCGCCAGTTACAGCGTCATCACTGCCGCATTGTGCAAACTGATGGGCGGTCTCTGGACTTGCATGCGCTGTATACGCAGCGCGAGTTGTCACAGGATGCCCGCTAAGCCAGCTTCTCCGTTATCCAAGGGCTGCGGCATTCGCCAAATGGGGGCTATAATGACGGCAACTCGGCCCCGCGTCCGCAACCTGATCGCAGCACTGAACTATGTTTGAAAATCTTTCTGAGCGTTTATCCCAAAGTCTCAAGACCATTTCCGGCAAAGCGCGTTTGTCCGAAGACAATATCAGCGATGCCTTACGCGATGTTCGTACCGCGCTATTAGAGGCGGATGTTGCCCTACAGGTTGTTAAAGACTTTACCGCTGAGGTCAAAACAAAAGCGATTGGTCAAAATGTGGCTGCCGCGCTGAATCCTGGCGAAGCGTTTATCAAGATCGTGCATGACTCGCTGGTGAATCTGATGGGGGCAGAAAACGATGCCCTGAATCTAGCGACTAAACCACCGGCGGTCATATTGATGGCCGGCCTACAGGGCGCGGGTAAAACCACAACGGTCGCTAAGCTAGCTAAGTTTTTAAAAGAACGGCAGAAGCGTAAGGTCGCGGTGGTCAGCGCCGACGTTTATCGCCCGGCTGCTATCGCTCAGTTACAGACGCTGGCGCAGGATGTCGGCGCTCAATTTATTGAATCGAGCGCGGATGAGCGTCCGGCGGAGATCGCCAGTCGTGCGTTACGAGAGGCGGATCGTATCCTCGCCGACGTATTGATCGTAGATACTGCTGGTCGCTTGGCGATTGATGCCGACATGATGGCCGAAATTCAGGCGCTGCACGGCATCGTTAAGCCGATCGAAACCTTGTTTGTTGTTGATGCAATGACTGGCCAGGATGCTGCGAATACGGCGAAAGCCTTTAACGACGCCTTGCCTTTGACGGGTGTTGTACTGGCAAAGACGGACGGCGATGCGCGCGGCGGTGCGGCTCTGAGTGTACGCGCCATCACCGGTAAGCCCATCAAATTTATGGGGGTGGGCGAAAAGACCGATGCGCTAGAACCGTTTTATCCAGATCGGATGGCTTCGCGCATATTGGGGATGGGCGATGTCCTAACTCTGATCGAAGAAGCCGAACGCAAGGTCGATAAGGTCAAAGCCGAAAAGCTCGCCAAAAAAATCACTCAGGGTAAGAAGTTCGATTTAGCTGACTTTCGCGATCAAATCAGTCAGATGGCTAATATGGGCGGGTTGAGTGGGGTGCTCGAAAAATTGCCTGGAATGGGTCAACTGCCAGGCCAGGAGAAAACCCAAATGGCGGAAAACCAGTTCAAGCGCATGGCTGTGATCATCGATTCGATGACGCTGCGCGAGCGGCATTTCCCTGACTTAATTAATGCGTCTCGAAAGAAACGCATTGCGGGTGGTAGTGGTACTCAGATCGCGGATGTGAACCGTTTGCTTAAACAGTATAAGCAGATGCAGAAAATGATGAAAAAAGTTGGGCGCAAAGGTGGTATGCAAAATATGATGCGCGGTATGCAAGGCATGGGCATGCCGGGTATGCAGATGCCTGGAGGCCCACAAGGGCTGCCGCCAGGAATGCGCCGACGCTAAGCTGTTTTTTGACCTGAGCAGAGATCAGTTTGCAAACGACTGACCTTCAAGGCACTGCGCCCCGAAGACAGTCGGGTGAACCACGCGTTTGACGGCGAATCCGGATGCGGAGCAGTAGGCAAGGACCTGTGCTAATCCAATATGATCGGCAACGTCGATGCGAGGCGCTATGACGACAGGCAAACCCAACAAGCAACGCGCAATCAGTAGAGCTCGAGCAATGCTTTTGCTTGGGATTGGATGTTTGGGTGCTGGATTAGCTATTGGTTGGTGGGGTCACGAGATTTTTAACTCCGCTCGCACGAATACGCCAACAGCGCCATCTAACGAAGCTGTGGCGCCAACGCAACAGCAGCTTGAGCCGGGGTCTATAAAAAAGCCTGCAGCAGTATTCGAATCTGGTGAAGCCCAAGTGGGCTTTAGGCCGGCATCGCGCGGCGTCAACCTCACACCCCTCGATCAGGTTAAGCGTTTATTTGCCGAGTTGTATGAGGCCACAGACGCGGAGCGAACGGCCTACCTGCAAGAGCAAATCGCAAGTCTTGTGGCGACTCAAATCAGAGTGCTGCGCGAACAAAAGCGCCCGCTTGATCTACAGGCCTTTCTTGATGCGGCCTTGCTGTTGGACCCCATGCAAAATCGGTGGCGCTATGAATTGGCGCAAGCTCAGTACGACAGTCGCAGTGATGATGAAGCGCTCGACACTATCTATCAGATTTATTTTGATCAAGAGGTTGGCGCGTTGGCCCAGGAGCTTGAGCGGAAGATCCGTTTTCGTCAGGCGCACGGTAATGAAGAAGCAATTCAGTTGGACCGGCAGGGTTCGCACTATGTTGTGGTTGCTGCGGTAAAGGGCGCTGGTTTGGTGCGGCTGATTATTGATACGGGAGCGTCGTTGACGACATTGTCAGCCGCGGCGGTCGCAAGGCTTGGGCTACCCAACGGCGATGAGCGCCCGATTACGCTCGCTGTTGCTGGTGGTACTGTGCAGAGTAAACTGATCAAGATAGAGGGTTTGCAAATTGGTGCGGCCGCTGTCGGCGGTTTAGATGTGGCGGTGATTGATTTGCAGGCCTGGGAGAACGTCGACGGCCTGCTGGGCATGAACTTTTTGCAGCAGTTTAAATTTCGCATCGATCAGCAGGCAGGCATGCTGCGGATTGGGCCGCGTTAGTTTTGGAATAAACTGGCGCGATCAATAACGGTCAACGGGCCATTGTCTGGATTTGTCTTCAAGAACAGCGCCAGTGCTCTTAGCTGCTTGCTTGGCCTTTCTTTGCGACACTGCGCGGCTTAATTTCGGGTTGCAGAGTCCTACTTTTCCACTAATGCTTAGCAACTTTGACCTGAAAACTCAGCCCAGTAAAATCGGGCCTCTACCTCTGCATGAACCTCGCGCCTTGCTGGGTCTGGAGCAAACTAATCTCCAGGCTCACAAGCAAAGATAAAAGGTCATTCGGCCTATCAAATAGGCGGCTTATGTGACGCCACCGGGATCGTATCCGCTTGAAATTAAACCGACACAAAGGCGTTGCGACGAGCCTGGGGTGTTGCGCTAAGACGGGTTTAATATACAATACGCGGCCTTTTGAGCAGCCAGAAGCATTATTCGGGAAAACTATGGTCACTATTCGCCTCGCACGTCACGGTTCTAAAAAAAGCCCCTTCTACCATATTACGGTAGCGGATAAAGACGCTTCGCGTGACGGACGCTTCATTGAGCGTTTGGGGTTTTACAATCCGATGGCTAAAGGTCAAGCCGAAGGACTTCGCCTAAACCTGGAGCGCGTTGACTACTGGATGAGCGTTGGTGCGCAGCCAACTGATCGGGTGAAGCAACTGGTTAAGCAAGCTCGTAAGCAGGCTACGGTTCCTGCACCTGAAGCGGTTGCCTAAGCAACCGTCGCATAGCAGTTCGGCTGGGCCCTCAGAAGGCCTCAGCCGATGATTCCCTCCGATCCCACCTCACTTCACGCTGATCCGATTATAGTCGCCCGCTTGGGTCGATGTTATGGCGTCCGTGGCTGGCTACATTTACAGTCATTTACCGATCCCGCCGAGAACGTAATCGCTTATCAACCCTGGTTCATTCGACCGAGACAGATTACCCCGCAAAGCTCGAGGCAGCACGTAACGATAGCTTGGCAGCAGCTTGCTGACTGTGAGGTGAAGCGGCACGGCGAGGGTTGGATCGTTAAACTGCCCGGCGTGGATAATCGTGAACAAGCCCAGGTGCTGATTGGTAGCGAAATAGCCGTTGCTCCCGAGGTGTTGGGAACGCCTGCGAGCGACGAATTTTACTGGCATATGCTGCAAGGGTGCCGGGTGGTAAACGAGGCAGGCGTAGACCTAGGTCAGGTTGATCACTTGCTGGAAACCGGCGCTCAGGATGTGCTCGTAATTACCTCCACTGAGGCCGAGCGGATGATTCCCTTTGAATCTCATTACATCCTTCGTGTCGATGCTGAAGCTAAGATCATCTACGTCGCTTGGGAGCAAGATTGGTAGGCTAGGATCAAGCTTGAAGCACTCGCAGATTCGAAACCGGGCGTGATTTTAAATGCGACCGTGCTAATCATATCAACCCCGCAAACCCCATATCTGAGCCGAATAGAAAAACGAAATCCTTTGGCCTAGTCCATCTTTGACTGCTACAAGTCCATTGCCAAAATAGCCTTGTTGAACAACAAACTCACCGACGGCTCTGAACACATGGGGCGAATTTAAGTTTGTTCGCGTGGTTGAGGCTGGCGATTTTGAGCTTTCGGGTTTGCTATCTGTGTCCTTCTAAGAACCGCCGCCGCAGGTGGCGAGAATCGCTAACAGGGATAATAGACAGAAGGCGCAACGCATGTAATGTAGGCAATAAATTAGACAACCAGATAGTGGGTCTGCTCTTGTATCGCAAGTCAGAGGAAGAGGAATAACGGCGCTGGTACGGGCTGCGGAGCTTGGACGCAACCGCCTAAGCAGGATTCATTACACCAAGAATGATAGGTCACCTACACACTTAGGCCCAGCCGGGGAACAATGATGGATATTAAACTGAAATTCAACGACCGTGACGCGAAGCGCGGGCTAGCTCGGTTAATACGGGCAGGCACAGATTTAACGCCGCTAATGCGCCGTATCAGTTCGCATTTGGCCGACGCCGCAGAGCAGGCGTTTAAAGACGAAGTGTCACCCGACGGCAAGCCGTGGGAACAGCGTGCAGCAAGCACTTTGGCAACAAAGAAGTATCGCGATCGGCAACCTCAGAAAATCCTACAATTCAGCGGTCATCTGGTGCGATCGATACTCGCGGACTGGTCTCCAACCGAGGCGGTGGTAGGCACTAACACGATCTATGCAGCGACCCACCAATTCGGCGACGAAGGCCGGAACACACCGGCCAGACCGTTTTTAGGCATTGGTTCGCGCGATGCGCAGGTAGTTGAAAACAAAGCGGTGAAGTTCATCACCGAGCAGTGGCGCTAACGTCGCTTAGTCAAAACGATGTAGAAAACGTTTCATCACATACCGTGTGATTCCGCATAATTCCGCCAACGACATGTTGTCGTAAGCTCTGCTGTGATAAATGGCGCAAGTGTTTTTCGCATTTCTTATTCAATATCTTTCACAGAGTTCTAGTTGAGTTTTGCTCTGAGGTTGAGCACAGCAGTTAGTCACGTTAGCGCTTTTTTATTCACCGGGTGGTTCTGTGCGTGAGTTGCATACCATATTCCTCGATGCGCCTATGTTTAGCGCCTATGTTTAGCGCCGGTAATTAGGTCGGACGGTCCGATTGGTAATCCCATAGGACACAAACGACGGAAAATTTTTAAAGCGGCGACAAACTGTGTGGAAATATCGCCTCATATTCAGTATCCAAGCGCATGTCTGCTAATCGATGCGTCCAACCAGTTCGGTGGTGTTTTATTCAGAAGAGAACGGATAACTCGAATGATTTAAGATTATCAATACATTGGGTAGCACTCGTACCGCGAAGCAACTTATCCTCCCTGCCACGCAGATTTAAGGACTTGCAGATGTGGATTGGGTTGATTTCGCTATTTCCTGAGATGGTCGCCGGGGCTTTGTCCCAAGGCGTGGTGTCTCGAGCCATAGCATCCGATTCCTTGCGTATGCATTACTTCAATCCGCGGGATTTTACGCATGACCGACACCGGACGGTGGATGATCGCCCTTACGGCGGCGGTGCCGGGATGGTCATGCTAGTGGAGCCGTTGCGAGCAGCAGTCAGCGAGGCCAGAGCAACCGCGCCGTCTGATACGCCAGTGGTTCTGCTCACGCCGCAAGGCAGCGTGTTTAGCCAGAATACCGCTATGACCGCAAAGGATTGGCCGGGGCTAATTCTTGTCTGTGGTCGCTATGAGGGCGTCGATCAGCGCTTCATTGAGGGGTGCGTCGATTTGGAGTGGTCGATTGGCGATTTTGTGTTAAGCGGTGGTGAGTTACCGGCTTTAGTGGTGATTGACGCGATTGCGAGGCACTTACCTGGCACTTTAGGCAACAGAATGTCGGCTTTAGACGAATCACACCTTGATGGAATGCTCGATTACCCTCAGTATACGCGCCCTGAATCAGACGGGCTGGGCGGTGTGCCCAAAGCCCTGTTGAGCGGGGACCACAACAAGGTGGCTGCGTTTCGACGCGAACAGGCTCTGCTCAGAACATATGACCGTCGTCCTGATCTTTTGGTAGGCAAAACTTTTGACCCAACAGATCAGGCGTTGTTTGCCAGATACTTCGACTCGAAAGACGGCGATGTTTAAGCTTTTGAACGAAGGCGATATAAAGGACAGGTAATGCGTAATAACAAGATTATCGAAGAACTCGAAAACAGCCAGATGAAAGAGGTACCGGAGTTCAGCCCCGGCGACACGGTTGTTGTGCAGGTTAAACTTCGTGAAGGTACCCGCGAACGTTTACAGGCGTTTGAAGGTGTGGTGATAGGCGTGAAAAATCGCGGCTTAAACTCTGCCTTCATCGTGCGTAAGATCTCGCATGGTGTGGGCGTCGAGCGTACCTTCCAGACGCATAGTCCGTTGCTGGAAAGCATTCAGGTTAAGCGACGCGGCGATGTCCGCCAGGCAAAACTTTATTATCTGCGTGAGCGTTCTGGCCGTAGTGCGCGCATTAAAGAGAAAATCGGTTAGAGATCGTGGGTCGAGGCTTTGCCCGATCCAACCGCCGTCCTCAGCACTAAGCAGCACACTTTCACCTTTTTTGTGTAGCCACTGATCACAGCGTAGCGGTAGATTCTAGAGATCAATCCAGCTCGTAGCGCGCTGACCTCCAGTGCAGTCGCAAGGGTCATCCACGGCCCTTGATCGACTCTCGGGTCTTCTTTAGATTGCTCAAACTATATCCGCCTGAACTATGGCAATGCCCTATATTCACTCCCGCAATGCATAGGTCCTTGTGCGTTCAATCCAACTGAAAGCGGACGCAAAAGATCGGCTGCCCCAGCCTGGTGTTCTCACTTTGCCTAAATCGAGTTCGGTTGTTGTCGCCGAACAGTCTCGTTCCGTTCTCCGTTCATTTGTGAGACAGGTCAAATGAATTGATCTGCGCCGAGTGACTGCAAGGAAGTCCTCGCCCAGCATGGCCTTTATAAATTTCACCGGGCGCTTCTCCATCCAACATAAATCTTTCTACACGAGACAGGCTTCTCTAAGCCACAAAAGCCCGGCTTTTGTCATGTAGTATGGTGCGTAGACTAAACCTGAGTCGACGTTAGCCGACAGTGGCGGGTTCCCGCTACCGAATGGGAATAAATCGTTGGAACACTCTCTCGCAAAGCACATTGCAGAATATTTGGATGAGATCTGGCTACAGAAAGGTCTCAGCGAAAATACTTTGGCGGCATATCAGCGCGATCTGGTTGCGACGGAGGTCTGGTTGGCCAAGCGTTTGAGCCACAGTCCTACATTATTGGCTGCGAACCATGCGGATCTATTAGCTGCAATGACCAGTCGCGTCAATCAAGGAGCCGGCAAGCGTTCGGTGGCGCGATGGCTCAGCGCATTGCGCGGGTTTTACCGCTACTGTGTGGCGCATGAACGTCTCGACGAAGACCCAACCCGATTCTTGGAGTTTCCAAAACAAGGTCGCCAACTACCCAAGTCGCTTTCGGCGGAACAGGTTGAACGCTTGCTGGCTGCCCCAGCAATTGATACCGCGGTCGGTTTGCGTGACCGAGCTATGCTAGAAGTCCTGTACGCTTGCGGCCTACGGATTACCGAGCTGGTTCAGCTCGAGCTAACCCAAATCAACTTCCGTCAAGGGGTCGTGCGCGTTGTCGGGAAGGGCAACAAAGAACGTCTGGTGCCTATGGGTGCCGTCGCGTTGCATTGGATTGAACGTTATCTGCGTGATGGCCGTGAGGCGCTGCACGGAGTTGCGACCAAGGCGGTGTTTCCCAGTCGTCGTGGCAGACCGATGACACGGCAAACGTTTTGGTACGCAATTAAAAAGTATGCGCTGCTGGCTGGAATCGACCCGGATATCTCGCCGCATACGCTGCGCCATGCGTTTGCTACTCATCTAGTAGATAATGGCGCAGACTTACGCGCAGTGCAGATGATGTTGGGTCATCAGGATTTGTCGACTACTCAGATTTATACCCATATTGCGCAGCAACGCTTGCACGACCTGGTCGCGGAGCACCATCCGCGGGGCTAAAGCTTGCGGGGCTA
>DJYW01000094.1:16533-29221 GCA_002450255.1 Gammaproteobacteria bacterium UBA6968 | reverse complement strand
GCGGGGCTAAAGCCTGTGGAGCAAAAGGTGGTGTGCCGCTACTTTCTACTTTGAAAGATTAAGTCTTTGGACTTTGCTAAGAATTTTTAGGAGCAATGATGCAGCGAACAGATCGGCACCTTATGCAGAATAGGGCTGTGCAGAGTGGTAATCCCAAATTGGTACAAAGGGCCATACAACCGGTCATAAGTGGACTCGGGTCTAGTGCTTTGCGATATCGCGCTCGGATATCTGCCAATTTGCGTCCGCTAAGCCGGTCATTGTCGACTGCAATGGCTTTTGCGGTTTTGAATCTAGGCGTCTTTGCTGGCCCAGCAGCCGTCAGCGCTGAGTCTCGCGTGCAACCGCCGGCAGCCGCTGGCTCATCGTATCAAACGGTTGTACCTAAGGGCGCTGCAAAGCTGGTAGCCGCACTCAGGCGCGTTAATCCTAACATTCCGATTGAGCGGATTTATCCTGCTGAGATGAATGGCTTTTTCGGTGTGGACATCATGGGTGGTCAGGTGTTGTATGGCACCGCGGATGGCCGCTATATCATTACCGGCGAGCTGTTTGCGACGGGTTTCGAGACCGGCGCCGAGGTGGTTAATCTGACTGAGCAACATCGAGCTGTTATTCGCAAAGACCTGATGGCGGCGATTCCCCTTAAAGACATGATCGTGTTTCCTGCCAAGGGTCAACCGCGGGACTACGTGCAGATTTTTACCGATGTGGACTGCGGCTATTGTCAGAAACTGCATGCCGAGATGGCGGGTTATAACGAGCTTGGGATCGAAGTGCGCTACCTTGCCTACCCGCGTGCCGGGCTCGATTCAGAGTCCTATACTAAAATTGTTGGCGCATGGTGTGCAGAGGATCCGCAAGGCGCGTTGACGGCAGTGAAGGCCGGCGCAACGATTGTGTTAAACGATTGTAGCAATCCCGTGGCAGATCAATATCGACTCGGGCAGCAGATTGGTGTGCAAGGCACGCCGGCAATTGTTACTTCTACCGGGCAAATGTTGCCTGGCTATCTGCCGCCGCAGGAGTTGGCCGGTCGTATTGGGCTGGAGTAGTACGGCAAGCCCGCTTAGATAGGTCACATGAGATAAGTCACATAAGATAAGCCGCTCGTGCTGAGCAAGCAATCACCGAGATCGGGCCGCGCGTCCAATCTGGTCAGCATACAGAGCCCAAACAATAATTGCCGTCTGGCATAGATGAGAGTCGTTAGTGAAAACAGTTGGTATAGGCATCGCAGGATTGGGGACGGTTTCCCAGGGCGTCTTGAATATTCTTAAAGTGCAGCAAGCGCTGTTGGCAAAGCGTTCTAATGCGCGCTATGAGGTAGTTCGGGTGGTGAGTAGAACGGCCAAGCCAGATGTTGACTTACTAGGCGCAGAATTTAGCCACCGCCTTGAGGATTTGTACGAGGATCCACAGGTAGACGTGGTAATGGAACTGATCGGCGGTGAGTCGCCGGCTGACCAGCTTATTGCAGACGCCTTGGCTGCGGGGAAAGCGGTTATTACCGCAAATAAAGCCGTGCTTGCCGTCAAAGGCGATCAGTTGTTAGGCAAGCAGTCGGTCCAGCCCATTCGTTTTGAAGCTGCCGTCGCTGGGGCAATTCCGATCTTGCAAGCGATTACGGCAGGTCTGGCTGGCAACGCGATTCACGCAGTCAGCGGCATTATTAATGGCACAGCTAATTACATCCTCACGGCGATGGAACAGGACGGCGTATCGTTTGGTGAGGCGTTAGCCGCAGCGCAAAAGCTGGGCTATGCGGAAGCGGATCCGACCTTCGATGTGGACGGTACTGACGCGGCCCATAAGCTAACCATACTGATGGCCTTGGCATTCGACATGTCGTTTGCGCTCGACCAGATCTATAAAGAAGGGATCGAGTCGCTGACCGCGGAGGACATCGCATTTGCAGCGGAGTTTGGTTTTCGCATAAAACATATCGGCATGCTCCGGCGGGTGGCGACCGGATTGGAAGCTCGGGTACATCCGCTGCTGATCCCTCAGAGCGATCTACTGGCACAAGTAGATGGTGTCCAGAACGCAGTACAGGTCAGCTCGGATTCCGCGGGTACTACGCTGTTCAGTGGTCCTGGGGCCGGTGGCGCGGCCACGGCCTCCGCTGTTATCGCTGATTTGGTGGCGCTAACTAGAGGCGGGCTCGGTACGAATCCAACCAGTACCGCACATAACGCTGCGAGTAGTGGAATGTATGTCCCTCTCGAACGAGCGAATGATCTAGCGGTACTCCCCATAGACGAGGTCTACGGTGGTTACTACCTGCGCATGCTCGTTGCAGATCAGCCCGGCGTCATCGCTAAGGTGGCGCAAGCACTGTCTAATCATGGCATCAGCATTGACAAGGTGATCCAGCGCCCGGCGGCGGGTCGGACAGAACAGGTCGACCTTGTGTTGCTGACTCACGATGCGCTAGAGCGCGACGTCAATCTCGCGCTGACCGAACTGCACGGCATGTTTGAGGTTAGCGGTGAGGTTTCTCGTATTCGGGTCGCACCCGTTAACACTTAACCCACGCTGTAAACGAGTCACGCGGACTAATGCTAATACGCACACGCCCTGTTCCGAAGGCCGTCAGTGGCTTTACTAACGATTTGCTTGAGCGAGTATTTGCCGCGCGTGGTGTGCGCGCCCCTGATGAAGTGGAATATAGCTTAGCGGGTCTGCTGCACCCAACTGGTCTGCCGCACATTGATGTGGCGAGTCAACGCCTGATTGCCGCAATTACCCAGCAAGAAAAGATTTTGATTGTCGGTGACTTCGACGCCGATGGAGCGACTTCAGTGACGCTCTGCGTGCTGGCGTTACAGGCCATGGGGGCCCGTCACGTCGACTTTATCGTCCCCAATCGATTCGATTTCGGGTACGGACTCTCTCCCGAGATCGTTGCCTTAGCGCAACAGCGCGAACCGGACTTAATCGTAACTGTCGACAACGGCGTTGCCAGTATCGATGGCGTGGCGTTTGCGAATGCAGCAGGTATCGACGTCATCGTCACGGACCACCATTTGCCAGGCCAAGAACTGCCTGCAGCGGTGGCTGTGGTTAACCCTAATTTGGATGCTTGTGACTTTGCCAGCAAATCAATGGCAGGCGTCGGCGTCGCGTATTACTTGCTCAGCTATTTACGCAGCCAATTACGCGCGCAGGATTGGTTTGCCAAAAGCGGTTTGACAGAACCCAACATGGCTCAGTATTTGGATTTGGTCGCGTTAGGTACGGTTGCGGATGTGGTACCTCTGGATCGCAACAACCGCATCCTTGTACACCAAGGGCTATCGCGAATGCGTCGTGGGCGTTTGCGCCCCGGTCTGCGCCTGCTGATCGAGCTTGGTAAACGCAATTTGGGCAAGCTGAGTGCACAGGATCTTGCGTTCGCAGTCGGACCGCGTCTCAATGCCGCCGGTCGATTGGACGATATGACCGTAGGCATTCGCTGCTTGTTGGCCGAAACAGCGGCTGAAGCAAAGCCTTATGCCGGGCAGCTGGAAGCGTTCAATGCCAGTCGCCGGGAAATCGAACAGGATATGGTGAGCGACGCAGAATTGTTGGTGGCAGAGCAAGATGCGGCGGCACGCGACGGTATTACCGCTTACCACCCGAGTTTCCATCAGGGCGTGGTCGGTATTGTAGCGGGGCGCTTGCGTGAAAAGTTTAATCGCCCGGCAGTGGTGTTTGCTGATGTGGGAGAGTCCTCCCCAGGTGAACTGAAAGGATCGGCGCGGAGTATTGATGGGCTGCATATACGCGATGTATTGGATCGTATCGCTACCACGCATCCGGGCATGTTGATCAAGTTTGGTGGTCATGCAATGGCGGCGGGGCTAAGCATTAAGCGCATTCACTATCAGCGCTTTCAGACGGTTTTCGATAAGCAGGTCAGCGCCTGGTTAACACCAGAAATGGCGGAGGCGCATATTTTGACTGATGGCGCGCTAAACGAGGCCGACTTGTCTTTGGATACCGTCGAACTGTTGGCCCAGGCTGGGCCTTGGGGTAGCGGCTTTCCTGAACCCTTATTTAGCGGTGAGTTTGAACTCATTAGCCAGCGAGTAGTGGGTCAACTGCACTTGAAAATGGTGGTTAAAACCGCCGCCAAACTGATTGACGCCATCGCCTTTCGCCAAGCGGCGTTGCCAGCAGGCACTGACCGGGTGATGTTGGCCTACCGTCCAGATTGTAACGACTACCAAAATAGCCAAACCTTGCAGCTACTGGTGGAGTACATCGAACCATTAACCTAGACTGCGCCGAGAAAATTCCCGCGCCGACTTGGACAAGAACCTAAGCTATGCCTGAAATCACTTCGATCAGAGAACAAATCAAAGAGTTGAACGACCGCGACTTGCTCCTTCGGGGGTATCTTTGACTACGCCGAAAAAGCCGACCGACTGCAGGAAGTTGAATTGGAGCTGGCTGATGGTGCGGTTTGGGATGATGCAGAGCGCGCTCAAAAGTTGGGCCGCGAACGCGCCGAGTTAGATCGTATCGTCAGTTTACTTGGGTCGTTTGCAGGGCACCTTGAAGAGTTGGGCGAGCTTGCCGAGATGGCTAACGAAGAGGACGACAGCGGTGCGCTAGACGATATCGCCGGTGAACTCAGTGCACTCGACATGCAACTTGCGGCATTGGAATTCCGGCGCATGTTCAAAGGCGAGTTGGACGATGCCAACACCTACCTGGAGATTCAATCTGGCTCCGGTGGCACCGAAGCGCAGGATTGGGCCGAAATGTTGTTACGCATGTATTTGCGCTGGGCGGAACAGCGCGGTTTCACGGCACAGGTCATCGAGGTTTCTCCGGGTGATATTGCCGGTATCAAAAGCGCCTCGGTTTTGGTCGAGGGCGAATATGCCTATGGCTGGCTGCGGACTGAGACCGGCGTGCATCGGCTAGTCCGAAAGTCACCTTTCGACTCTGGCAATCGACGCCACACCTCCTTTGCTTCGGTGTTCGTGTCCGCGGAGATCGACGACAATATCGATATCGACATTAACCCGGCGGATGTGCGGGTGGATACCTATCGCGCCAGCGGCGCCGGTGGACAGCACGTTAACCGCACAGACTCGGCTGTGCGTTTGACCCACCTGCCAACGAATACCGTCGTGCAGTGCCAGAGCGAACGCTCGCAGCACCAGAACAAAGACAATGCGTACAAGCAACTGCGAGCTAAGCTTTACGAACTGGAATTGCATGCGCGACGCGCCGAGCAACAGGCGATAGAGGATGCCAAAGCGGATATCGGTTGGGGCAGCCAAATCCGCTCTTACGTGTTGGATCAGTCCCGTGTTAAGGACTTGCGCACTCAGGTGGAACGTACTGACCCTTATTCTGTTTTGAACGGTGATTTGGATGGGTTTATTGAAGCGAGTCTAAAAGCGGGCTTGTAGCGAGTGTGGGTGGACCATAGGCTCTGGTTGCATAAGACCTATTAGTTCACGGGACTGTTAGCAAGTGGAGTGGCCGCCTTAGCCGGGCTGTCAGTTTGCGCAGTAATCTAGGCACGATGCTGATTCCAAAGGCTAGTCTTGTTGGCCCGGCGCGGGTTTGGGACAAGCTGTTTTGGGATAAGCTGGCGACGCGATAGCAGTGCGTATCGCTGCCGACTCTTAAAGAAACTAAACCCCATAGTAAGGTTATTAGATGAGCGAAGAACGAGACGTTCGCAAAGCACGGAAAGCAAAGATGGAGGCCTGGCTGGCGGCTGGGGGAGGCTATCAAAATGACTTTCGACGCCAGCACTTTGCTAATGAATTGCATGCGCAGCATGCGGACGCGGATAAAGAAGCTTTGGCAGAGCAAGCCGTCGCGACTGCGGTCGCGGGCCGTATTATGTTGCGGCGGGTGATGGGTAAGGCCAGCTTCATAACATTGCAAGATAATTCCGGTCAGATTCAGTGCTATCTTTCGAAGAACGATTTAGGCGAAGAGGTCTATCAAAGCTTCAATCAGTATTGGGAAATGGGCGATATCGTTGGGGTGCGTGGTAGGTTAATGCGAACCAATAAAGGCGAGCTTACCGTACATGCGCAGTCTCTAGAGTTATTGAATAAAACCTTGCTGCCGCTGCCGGAAAAGTTCCATGGCGTAACTGATCAGGAAATCCGTTATCGGCAACGCTACCTCGATCTGGCGATGAACGAGGACAGCCGGAAAGTTTTTCGAATGCGCTCGCAAATTGTGCAGACCATTCGTCAGTATTTTTCTGCCTTGGATTACTTGGAAGTCGAAACGCCGATGATGCATAGCATTCCCGGTGGTGCGACCGCACGGCCCTTTACCACCCACCATAATGCTCTCGATATGGAACTCTATTTACGGGTGGCACCTGAACTGTATCTTAAACGGCTGGTAGTTGGTGGCTTTGAGCGGGTGTTTGAGATTAATCGTAACTTTCGTAATGAGGGTCTCAGCACGCGGCACAACCCCGAATTCACGATGTTGGAGTTTTATCAGGCATACGCTGATTATCGCGATTTCATGGATTTAACAGATGACCTATTGGCCAAGCTTGCCATTGATTTGCTGGGAGGCCCGCAGTTTGGTTATCAGGGCATTCCGCTTGATCTCACTCAGTCACCGCTGCGCTTGCCGCTGGCTGAGTCGCTTCATCGCATCGGCGGATTAGCTGAGGCTGAGGTGGATCAGGAAGATGCGTTACGGGCGGTGCTGGAAAAACGGGGCGCTCACGTCGAGTCCATCTGGGGTTTGGGCAAACTCCAAATGGAAGTGTTTGAAGCCATCGTCGAGGATCGGCTTGAGCAACCAACGTACATCACAGAATATCCTGCGGAGGTCTCGCCTTTAGCCCGCCGTAATGATGAGAATCCGGCTATTACCGATCGTTTTGAGTTGTTTATTGGCGGTCGTGAGTATGCCAACGGATTCTCTGAGTTGAATGATCCGATCGATCAGGCACAGCGCTTCCGCGCCCAGGCAGATTTAAAGAGTCAGGGCGACAACGAAGCGATGCATTTTGACCAGGATTACATCACGGCTCTGGAATATGGTCTGCCGCCAACAGCGGGCGAGGGTATTGGCATTGATCGGCTGGTTATGTTGCTCACGGATATGCCCTCCATTCGTGATGTATTGTTGTTTCCCTTGCTGCGTCGTATGGAATGATCGGCTGCTGTGGCTGGTAAGCGAATCTCATTCGAGGCCCGTACACCAGACTTGCACGAGTCTTGGCTCACGCTTATTGGCGATCAGTTTGAACAACCGTATATGCAGGATTTGCGCGCTTTTTTGCTTGCCGAAAAGCGTGCGGGCAAGGCGGTTTATCCGCCTGGCGAGCAGATTTTTGCGGCTTTGAACCTGACCCCAGTGGAATCGGTACGGGTGATTATCATTGGGCAAGATCCGTATCACGGACCCGGCCAAGCCCACGGCCTGTCGTTTTCGGTACCTGACGGCGTGCCAATACCACCCTCGCTGCGCAATATCTTTCAGGAAATCAACACAGATATGGCGTTGGCTGAGTCCGCCTTAACATCTGCGCCTGCATCCTCCGTACAGCCCGCAGCCGCGAACGATCGTCGGCGCAGTGGCAATCTGAGCTATTGGGCAAGCCAAGGCGTGTTACTGCTGAACGCGGTGCTGACAGTTGTGCATAGCCAGGCAGGTGCGCATCAAGGCAAGGGTTGGGAGACATTTACTGACGTAATTGTGCGACGTCTGAGCGAGCAGCGGTCCGGTTTGGTGTTTATGTTATGGGGAAGCTACGCTCATAAAAAAGGTGCGGTGGTAGATGCCAGTCGGCATCAGGTATTTCGCGCGCCACATCCATCTCCGCTGTCCGCGCATCGCGGCTTTTTTGGCTGTCGGCACTTTTCCCAGGCAAACGCTTATTTGCAGTCTCAAGGACATGCGCCGATCGACTGGGTCTCAGATGGCTTAATTTAATGCCTAATTAACTGCGTGTGGCTGGCGTGATTTGAGTTGGCCGGGCTTCGTTGGCTAGTACGGATCAGTGCCGGATAGTGCAAGTTGCGGTGGCTGTTTTGTCACCAGCTCTTTTGTGAAGTCTGTGACTCTGAAGTCAGTACTTCGCCTGCGATAAATGGGGTCGAATCTTTAGTATGGTGCAAAAAACGCAAGTTAAACGTCATCGCAAGCCGATTAAGACTCCGCTTCCACAGCCGCCTTTGTCACCCACAGTCCAGTCCCGGATGGAGGTGCCGATGCGGCTTTAGCTGCTGTCAGACCGGTCAGAATTACCTCACCGTTCTGCGCCGCTTCTGCTGCCGTCTCTGGGGCGAGCCAGTGCGCACCGGCAACCGGTGGTTCGCCCTGCCATTGGAAGGATTGCAGCTGTTTTTTGACCTGGCCGCGAAATTCCGCCCGCGCCACAATCTCCTGGCCTAAATAACAGCCTTTGTCGAAATCCACTGCGCCGCTGTCTGCCATGCCCAACATTTGCGGTAGAAAACGGTCAGCAACTGCGGCATTCACCAAGGCAAAGCGCTGCTGAATCAGCAACGGGTTGATGGTTACTGCCTCTGTCGAGTAAGGCTCCTCTGAATCGGCCGCTCCAGGAGGTGTGCCTGCAGGCTCTGCAAGGCGCAAATAATGGCCGGCTAACCATGCGTAGTCGCCAGCGGCCATTTGATCCGAAGTCGCGACATGAACCATTAGTTCCTGGGACAAAATCTCGCTACGCGCAAAAGCGAGGTAGGGGCGAAGAAACGTGCGTAGCGTTTCGACAATACTGCGATGGACGATGAGAACACATTGCTTGCCTCGGGGCACCAGCCAACCGTTCGCTATGACACGGCCTTTCAAATTGCAAAATGCCATGGGCAGAGTTTTACCCGCCTGCAAGCGTTGCGTGTTACAGGTCACGTAGCCCTGTAAGAACTCGGCAGGATCAGGACCTTCGACAACGAGACCGGTGACTGACGACCAAGACAATGGACTACCCATAACAAAGACCTTATCTCACAGACAATTGCAGAGTAGACTGCCTGAAATTCCCATGACAACGCAATAACCTGGATTAGCAGTATGGAAACCAGTTCTTTAAAACATATTTACTGGCGCAGCCGCAGAGGCATGTTGGAGATAGAGTTGAAACTGGTGCCATTCGTGCGCGATCACTATAGCGAGTTGAGCGAAGCAGAGCAGCAGGCGTATGCCGCACTACTTGAGCTGGAGGATTGGGAGATTTTTGATTGGTTACAAGAGCGCGAACAGCCAGAGGATCCCGTGCTGCGCGGCTTGATAGCCAAGATCATCGCGTGTACCGGGACCCTGTAATCCCGATTGCACCGCCGCTGTACGGTAATCGTTTTCGAATCGCGATCGTTTGGTTGCTATTGCTAGCATGGATCATGTGGCAGCTGCTCGGGATGACTGGCTTAGGCCTGTGGTTACCGGTCGGGCAGTGTTTGCTGGCCAAAAGTGGGTGGTTGTCTGTACGCCTATTTGTGATGCCACCAAACCGAACCGTCTCGGTGCTGCCAACTGACTCACCGGCAGATATCCCATTAGGCTATGCCGTTGCTGTACAACACAAGCTCCCCATAACTGGCGCTTGCACAGATGCGCCTGGCGGCGCGACCGGTGTGGCTATCGCCGCAGAGGTAACATCGATCGATATGCTGACGCTACAAAATACAGCGCAAAGCATTCTCACGACGTCATCCCCGGATTCTGGTCAAAGTCTGAGCCCGCGTTT
Source organism: Gammaproteobacteria bacterium UBA6968 (assembly GCA_002450255.1). Lineage (GTDB taxonomy): Bacteria > Pseudomonadota > Gammaproteobacteria > Pseudomonadales > Azotimanducaceae > UBA4421. Next base: position 19,521 of record DJYW01000094.1, on the reverse strand, counting down.
GCGCGCTCGAACAGCAGACGGCATTGCAGAGCCTGAAAACGCTGAAAAGATAAAAGCCTGGCAGGTGAGCTGGGCAATTTGTTGGTGGTCGCAGTATCAGGTGCCGCAATGGCTCTTCGCGGACGAAGTAAGCGGTGAACTCTATGCTTTAGCGCGGCTGAGACTGCGGTTAGCCGTAGGCTGACGCGAAGAGGTAAAGCTCGTAACGCACGCAAAGCGGCGCTCTGCAATCAAGTGTGGTTTAGTTCATACAGTTCCAACTTAACAGCCACCGCGCTATTACCTGGCACCGCCTGTTGCCGGCGCCGTCTTTTGGTTACGCGGCACCTTTTCGCGGTCTCGTTTTGCCCTATTTCAGTTGGCAATTCTTCGATTCTCGGACCGGCTCCGGCAACAAATCTATGCAGAGAGGCGGCATGATCAATGTTTGATCGTTTGGCACGGGTACCTAATGGGTTCTAGGTCAAGAGAGCGAGAACCCGTTACGTTGGGTTTTCGGTAGTCCGATCATCACCCGGTCATCCAGGCTGCCCGGGAATAGAATGGTATCGGCTGCGCGCTGATCTGACTCGGGGTAGTCTAGGTTAAAATGCAGGCCTCGGCTTTCCTGGCGTTTCATAGCCGATTGGACGATCAGGTCTGCGACATGGAGCAAATTGCGAAGCTCGATCAAATCGTTAGTCACCCGGTAGTTAGTGTAATACTCGTTAATCTCCTGACGCAGCAGGTTAATCCGATGTTGCGCCCGCTGCAGGCGTTTGTTGGTACGCACAATGCCAACAAAATCCCACATAAAGCGGCGCAGTTCTTCCCAGTTGTGGGCGATTAACACGCTTTCATCTGAGTCAGTTACCTGGGATTCGTCCCAACGTGGGATATAAGGGACGTCAAAGGGTCGATCTAACTGGCTGATGATTTTGTCTGCTGCTTTTTTCGCATACGCAAAACATTCGAGTAGAGAGTTACTCGCCAGACGGTTAGCACCATGCAAGCCGGTACAGGACACTTCGCCTATAGCGTATAAATTGGCCAAATCCGTTCGGCCCTCTTCATCAACCACGACGCCGCCACAAGTGTAGTGAGCAGCGGGCACAACCGGGATGGGCACCTTAGTAATATCGATACCCAGTTCTTGGCAACGCTCTGCGATGTTTGGGAAATGGCTATAGATAAAATCTCTAGAACGATGACTGATGTCCAAATACACACATTCGGCGCCGGTGCGCTTCATTTCGTGATCGATGGCGCGCGCGACAATATCTCGAGGTGCCAGGTCGCCGCGCTGGTCAAAGCGCTGCATAAACCGGTCGCCGTTGCTAAGGCGCAAGAATCCGCCTTCGCCGCGGACAGCTTCGGAGATAAGGAAAGAACCAGCATGCGGATGATAAAGACAGGTTGGGTGAAACTGATTGAACTCCATGTTGGCGACGCGACAGCCCGCGCGCCAGGCCATAGCAATGCCGTCTCCGGTGGAGCTATCCGGATTGCTGGTGTACAGATAAACCTTGCTCGCACCGCCGGTTGCTAGAATGACAAAACGAGACTGAAAGACCTCGACTCGCCCTGTGGTTCGATTCAACACGTAAGCACCTGCGCAGCGTCTCGGGTAGCGGCCGAGCTTTGAAAGATTAATCAAATCGATGGCGACGCGGTCGTTAAATAACTCAATATTCGGGTGATCCAATGCGCGATCTGTGAGGGTTCGAGTCACGGCCTTGCCCGTCGCGTCAGCTACATGGGCCACCCGGCGATGCGAGTGCCCGCCTTCGCGTGTGAGATGCAGCAAGTTATCTTCCTGATCGAAATTTACTCCCCAGCTCGACAATTGCTGAATGATCTCGGGGGCGCATTCAATAATGTTTCGCACGACATCGGCATCGCATAGTCCTGCGCCCGCTTCGAGAGTGTCCCGCATATGGGCGTCAAAGCTGTCTTCTGGGTCTGTGACTGCGGCAATGCCGCCTTGTGCCCAGTGTGATGAGCCGCTGGTGATGTCTCCTTTGCAGAGAACTGTGACGCGAGAATGTGCTGCGAGATGCAGCGCGGCTGATAGACCGGCAGCGCCGCCGCCAATAATCAGGATGTCGGTAGCGAATCGTTGTGACATAGAAAGCTCGACTTATGTTTAGCTGGATTAAAACAAGCTTTAAAGTGTTGCGCTAGCTTCATCACACTGCGAGCAGCCCTGATGTCGGGTGCCAAAGTTAAAGATGCAAAGAAAGTTCGAGAAAAATTAATAAACAAAAATCAAAATATAGAATCAATGTGCCGAGGGAGATTTGCTTGTGTTGTTAGGCTTTGGCGTCGGAGAAAACTAGTCGGGCCGGACAATTAGGTAGGCCGGATAACTAGTGAAACTGGCTGAACAGATAGCAACATACTGGACAGGTGAGCGGGCTGCGGAATCCGCTATACTTCACGCATGAATAAACGCCCAAACCAGGCCGATACCCAGGCCGATACCCAGGCCGCTCAAGCTTGCTTGCAATGTATAGGCGGCTGTGGCGCAACGGATAGATCTGCTAACGGGCAGCTAGGCGCGGAACGATTGTTAGCGGCAGTCGGCAGTGCGGCGATTTTTCGGCATGTTGTGATTGTGCTGGGCTTTCCTTTGGTTTGTCTGGTTCTGTCTGCGGGTTGGCTCGCGCAAATGCCAGACACGCACTGGTTACACGATCGATTCGGTGCCTCGGTTGAAGCGCTGCCACTATTTTGTGCCGTTGCATGTATGCTGTTCATAGCAAGGATTGCCAGATATCACACGAGCAATAGCCGCCAGTTCGGATCGCGCTAGATTGGGGCGAACTTTAGCAGGCCGAGTTGCAGCCATTCGTACTCTTGTCGGCTCGATTGGATCGGATAGCAGAAACGAGTTCGCAAAACGTGTTCATAGTGGCGCAAAACCGCTTGGATCAGGGTTCTGCGTGCGGACCTGCAGGTGGGCCGGAAGCGTGACCTAATGTCGCAGCGCTATTTTTGCAGCGCTAT
>DJYW01000094.1:13321-16207 GCA_002450255.1 Gammaproteobacteria bacterium UBA6968 | reverse complement strand
GCAGCGCTATTTTTGCAGCGCTATCGATGAAGAACTTTTAGTTGAGGCTGGTTAGTTAAAGCCTTTTTATTTAAATCGATCATATTGGACCGTTTGATTGAGATCGGTCGCTTTAGTGCAGCCTATGGCCCCGCTGATCGGCCTGATGTTGGCGCCAGACTCGGATTCTCTTTTCGCCTAGCGGGAGTCCGCAAGTGGCGTAGAGAAATTACAAGGCTACTGTGTAGAAAATCGTCGATAGCGCCCCACATAACATTAACAAAGCGATTCAGGAAATAAAGACAGCTGTCCCGTTAGGGTACAACTTCAAGCGCGCAAACGTAGCGTCAATTGGCGACCAACTGAGGTCAATGAAGGATTAAGATCGATGGTAAAAATGGCATCTGGTAGCGTTTCAAGCCACCTATTTTCACACTCAACAAGACCGGTGCTATGGCTTTGCCTGCTCCTTTTCATCGGCTTGGGCTGGGGTCCCGAAACTCAGGCGCGCGGCCTACCGGATTTCACGAAATTGGTGGAAGAGAATGAAGCAGCAGTGGTTAATATCAGCACTGTTGGCGAGAAGCCTGATCCGCGTCAACGCCAGGGACAGCCGCGCGACGACCAGCTAGAAGAGTTTTTTCGCTTCTTTGGCCCGCCAAATGGACGTAGCGCGCCTCGCCAGCGGCGATCTCTGGGTAGCGGTTTTATTGTTGATGAGACTGGGTACGTTATTACGAATAACCATGTTGTTGAGGGCGCCGCAGAGATTGTGGTCCGGCTCAGCGATCGGAGCGAATACATTGCCGAGTTGATCGGTACCGACCCGCGTTCCGACCTGGCTCTACTCAAAGTAGCTGCTGAGGATGATTTGCCTTATCTCAAGATTGGCGATTCTGAAGACCTCAAAGTCGGTGAATGGGTGCTCGCAATAGGGTCTCCTTTCGGCTTCGACTATTCGGTTACAGCTGGCATTGTGAGCGCTAAAGGACGTAGCCTGGCGAACCCGCAGTTGGGCAACTATGTGCCATTCATCCAAACCGATGTTGCGATCAATCCGGGTAACTCAGGCGGGCCCCTGTTTAACCTGAAAGGCGAAGTTGTCGGCATCAACTCGCAGATCTATTCAAACTCCGGTGGCTTTATGGGCGTCAGCTTTGCCATCCCTATTGATATGGTCATGGAAGTCGTCGCCCAGTTAAAAGACAACGGGCGTGTTCTACGTGGCTGGCTCGGCGTGGAAATTATGGAACTGACGCGTGATTTGGCTTTGGGTTTTGGCCTAGATCGCCCTCGAGGGGCTCTGGTTTCTCGGGTAATGCCTGATAGCCCTGCCGCAAAGGGAGGTATCAAGGAAGAAGACATTATTGTCGAGTTCAATGGCAAGCCAATCGATCGCTCTGGTGAATTACCCCAATACGTGGGACGAGCAAGGGTAGGTGAGGATTCCGAATTGACGGTCATCCGCGAGGGTCGCGAGCAAACATTATCCATCAACATCGGTGAATTGCCGGGGTCATTAACTGCGCGAACTCAAGTAGAGCAGCCCGGTAGTGAGAAAAATCGTCTTGGCATATTGGCGCGAAATCTGTCTGCAGAGCTGCAAGAACGCCTCAGCTTGAGCAGTGGTGTCGAAGTCACTGAAGTCGATGGTATTGCTGCGCAAGCGGGTTTGCGGCCCGGTGATGTCATTCTTCGTATGCGAAATCGAGCTGTAGCGAATACAGACACTTTGGCCGCAATTGTTGCTGAAGTGAATGCTGGCGACATCATTCCTGTGCTGGTACTGCGGCAAGACCGTCGTATCTTTCTGCCCCTCAAAGTACCGGCTGAAGAGTGATCTCAGCGTCAGTCTAGTGCTTGAGCACCGAGTTCATCCGCCCAAGATGAATTCGGCGCTGGCGTGGCAGCACCTCGCTTAATCCAGTTTGATAGCCCGTCCTTCCTTGCGACGCACCTTGCAAAACTTCCTATCGTTTTGATGTGCCGGCTGCCCCGCGCACACTGTTTCTAATTGTCTGAATAGACGTAGCGGCTATAACCATCGGCAAAAATCGGGGCGGAAAGTAGTTCACTTTCCGGTACAGTCTGTATACCTTTGGGAAACACGGGGGGTTACGGTACCACTGGCGCTGCGACATAAGCTCGCAAGTTTAGCGACAGCCGAAATCAAAAGAAAAGTAACGGACGGACGATGTGGCCCTCTGGGCGCGCGTTCTAGTCCCACTTTTTTGCAGAACGGCAAGCTTATGCAGCAAGAAAAACAAACGAATCGTTACTTCACAATCAATTGGTTAGTTCTGATCTGTGCGAGTCTGTTAATGATGCGGATCATTGGCTATTTTGTCTTCGACATCGATTGGCGATGCATGATCTTCCGTTCCCATGAATTTCACAGCTCTACTTCGCATAGCGATCTAAAGTTTCAAGATCTGGGGCTGCTCAGCTTTAGCAATCCAAGTGTACAAGCTCTTGCGCTGGCAACCCACCTGTTATTCCCCGTTGCGCTTGTTCTGCTGTGTAGAGAAATGCGGCGTGTCAGGAGTTGGGGGCTTATCTCCAATTGGTTGAACTGGATCGAGTTTTTCGCTGTGTTTGCGCTTACTTCTCTGCACCTGCTACTGCTTGGCTCCGCGATCAACGATATCCCGCTACACTCAATCAGCGCGGTTTTCATTGACATCGCCCGATACTGTTTCCTCGTCTCTGTGTCATTGACCTTTATCGTGATCGGTGGCCAGCGAGTGTTTGATCTTAGGCAGTTAACGGCACATAAGACTGGGGATCGTGCTTCATTGGATAGGAGCAATAGTCTAGACTAGGCCACCCCCCCCATGTAGTTGCCAGTACTGTGCCAAAACCCGAGCTCATTCGTAATTTTTCAATTATTGCCCACATAGATCATGG
>DJYW01000094.1:12590-13016 GCA_002450255.1 Gammaproteobacteria bacterium UBA6968 | reverse complement strand
AATTATTGCCCACATAGATCATGGCAAGTCGACACTTGCTGATCGTTTCATCCAGACCTGCGGTGGTCTGTCTGAGCGAGAGATGGCGGAGCAGGTGCTTGACTCTATGGATTTAGAACGTGAGCGCGGCATCACGATCAAAGCTCAAAGCGTTACGCTCGCTTATGAGCACAGTGATGGCGAAACCTATCAGCTCAACTTTATCGATACGCCCGGACACGTCGACTTCAGCTATGAAGTCTCGCGGTCTTTGGCTGCGTGCGAAGGCGCATTGTTAGTTGTTGATGCGGCTCAGGGTGTTGAGGCTCAGTCCGTAGCCAACTGTTATACGGCGATTGAGCAAGGACTCGAAGTGCTACCAGTGCTCAATAAAATAGATTTGCCGCAGGCAGAGCCAGAGCGTGTCGCAGATGAAATTGAGGACAT
>DJYW01000094.1:12077-12259 GCA_002450255.1 Gammaproteobacteria bacterium UBA6968 | reverse complement strand
ATTGGTCTTGATGTCAGTGACATACAGCAGGTCAGTGCCAAGACCGGCGTCGGGGTTGAAGATTTATTAGCGTATTTGGTCGACCATATTCCGTCGCCGGAAGGAAGTGACGAAGAAGATCTGCAGGCCCTTATCATCGACTCCTGGTTCGATAACTACCTCGGTATCGTGTCCTTGGTGCG
>DJYW01000094.1:11576-11742 GCA_002450255.1 Gammaproteobacteria bacterium UBA6968 | reverse complement strand
GTGGTCCAAGGCCGTCTCGGCAAGGGCGATAAGATTTTGGTTAAGTCTACTAAGAAGATACACGTGATTGATGACGTAGGCCGTTTTACGCCCAAGCGCACTTCTGATACCAGTCTGGGCGCTGGTGAAGTGGGCTATGTAGTGGCAGGAATTAAAGAGATTACGG
>DJYW01000094.1:11022-11243 GCA_002450255.1 Gammaproteobacteria bacterium UBA6968 | reverse complement strand
CGGTAGGCGATACGCTGGTGTCAGCTCGATCCGCCGATGTGCCGCAGCTGCCCGGATTCGAAAAGGTCAAGCCGCAGGTGTACGCCGGCCTGTTTCCTGTGCATTCCGAGGATTTTGAGACGTTTCGTGAAGCGCTGGAAAAGTTAGTGCTTAACGATGCTTCTTTGTTTTACGAACCCGAATCGTCCGATGCATTGGGTTTTGGGTTCCGCTGCGGCTTT
>DJYW01000094.1:0-10718 GCA_002450255.1 Gammaproteobacteria bacterium UBA6968 | reverse complement strand
GGTTTTGGGTTCCGCTGCGGCTTTCTGGGAATGCTGCATATGGAGATCATTCAGGAGCGTTTGGAGCGCGAGTACGACCTCGATCTAATCACTTCTGCGCCCACGGTGGTGTACGAAGTGGAGTTGAATGATGGATCAGTCATTCATATCGACAATCCGTCTCGCCTGCCGACCAATTATCGCGCCATGCGTGAACCTATGGCTGACGTGAACATTTTGGTGCCACAAGAGTTTGTCGGTAGTGTCATGAGCTTGTGTGTTGAACGTCGTGGAGTGCAAAGAAATATGCAGTTTTCCACCGGCCAGGTTTCGATGCACTGGCAGATGCCTATGAACGAGGTGGTCATGGACTTTTTTGATCGGCTGAAGTCCGTGAGCCGAGGCTTTGCTTCGTTGGATTATGCGTTTAGCGAATTTCAGGCCGCGAATCTAGTCCGGTTGGATATTCTGATTAACGGCGACCGCGTCGATGCGCTGGCGAGTATCGTGCATCGCGATCAGGCTCAGGGCCGTGGTCGTGGTCTCGCCGAAAAAATGAAAGAGCTTATTCCCCGGCAATTGTTTGATGTGGCGCTGCAAGCAGCGGTTGGAGGTCAAATTATTGCTCGCCAAACGGTGAAAGCGCTGCGTAAAAATGTGACCGCTAAGTGCTATGGTGGTGACATCACCAGGAAGAAAAAGTTGTTGGAAAAGCAAAAGCAGGGCAAAAAGCGCATGAAGCAACTGGGGCGTGTAGAGATTCCTCAAGAAGCGTTCTTGGCGGCGTTGAAAGTGGAGCGTTGACCAGTGCCGTACGGGAACTCGCAGAAGTTAAACGTTGCCGCGAGCGATAGCGATGGTCAATAAATAGTCCGCAAGGAGACCTAACCAGATAATCGACAGATGGCTCGCAAGTAGCGAATAAGTCGCACAGCAGCCCTGCAAACCGGATAGATGCTTGGATGGATATAGATTTACCTTTTTACTTGTTTTGGGGGGTGGTGGTTACCGGTGCTCTGACCCTAGCTGACCAGTTTTATCTGCGACCGCGTCGCGACCCAGAAGCAAATATGCCAATCGTGATCGAGTATTCACGATCTTTTTTTCCGATTCTGTTGCTCGTATTCGTGGTTCGTGGTTTTGTCATTGAGCCGTACCAAATACCGTCAGAGTCTATGGTGCCTAACCTCAAGGTCGGCAACTTTATTTTGGTCAACAAATACGAATATGGTTTACGCATGCCCGTGTTTGGCACCAAATTAGTCTCGATAGGGGAGCCAGCCCGTGGCGATATGATGGTTTTTGTGCCGCCGCATGATGAGCGTTACTTCATTAAACGGGTAATCGGCATCCCGGGCGATCGGGTTAAATATCAAAATAAAGCGCTGTGGATTAATGGCGTGCGTGTTTCCTATAAATTGTTAGGTGAGTTTCGTGACGGTCGAACCGGCGTGCGTGTGCAGGAATACTCTGAATTGCTCGGCGAGCAAGCGCATAGCATTTACCGCACAACGGGCTTTGAACCGACCCAAGAGTGGGAAATTGGTCCTGGTCAGTATCTGATGATGGGCGATAATCGCGATAATTCTGCGGATTCTAGAGCTTGGGGACTGGCTGATGAGAAGAATATCGTTGGTCGTGCCGTGGCGGTATGGATGCATAAAGAGCCAGGTTGGAACTGGCCAACTTTTATCCAAAATCGCTGGCTTTAGGTTTCGCCTGAAACACCGGAAAGGGAAAGCGTGCGCTGCTAGATTGATAAGGCGAGTGCGTCGCAAACGCCTTGCCATTGAGGTAGATGACCGAAAAGCAGCGTAAAAAAGTACTGCGTAAATAGAGCAGTGGTAAGAAACAGCGGTAAGCAAGAGAAATAATTGCAGCGTTGCGTGGCGGAGTTAATGCCGCAATCAAGCGAACACCGAATGGGTGCACCAGATAATGTCAAAAGTTAAAACGACTAAGTCGTCAGCAGTCAGCCAAGGCAAACGCCAGAGCGACACGGTGGTGTTACCTACAGCTGGTGCCTCTGCTCCTAACAATAATATTAAGCACAGAAAAAAAGACGAAAAGGCTAAGGCGGAAATGGAGCGAAAACGCGGCGGTGCCGTTTATACCTCTATTGAAGCCAAGATTGATTACGTTTTTGCCGATCACTCATTACTTGAGCTGGCGCTCACCCATAAGAGTTTTGCCCAACAGAATAACGAGCGGCTCGAATTCATTGGTGATGCGGTTCTGGGTTACTTGGTTGGTATTCAGCTCTATCTGCTCTACCCCAATTGTCAGGAAGATCGGCTGTCTTTGATGCGATCTCGTTTGGTTAGCGGCAAGGCTCTTGCCGAGGTGGCAGGCCAGTTGGGCGTTGCGCCCTTTGTCCGTCTTGGGAGTGGCGAAGCGAAGAATGGAGGGCGAGAACGAGCCTCGATCTTGGCCGATGTATTGGAAGCCATCATTGGCGCCGTGCACGAAGATGGCGGCATTGAGGCATGCCTACAAGTGGTTGGAAAGCTGTTTTCGCCGCGTATGCAAGACTTAGGCACAGAAGAGCTTCGTGATGCTAAAACGGCTCTGCAAGAGGCGCTGCAAGCCCAAGGCATTGATGTGCCAGTTTACGCTGTAGCTAGGGTTGCAGGCGCCGATCACAAGCGTGAATACACAGTCAGCTGTCAGGTCGATGATTTACAGATCTCGGCCGAGGGCATCGCTTCGTCACGGCGCGGTGCAGAAAAGCTGGCGGCGGCCGAGGTGTTGACACAGGTGCTGACGCAACTGCAACTGACTGGCACAGAGCCTGAGCCCGATAAGATCGAGAATTCAAAACTTAAGAAGGCTAAGGAGTCTGCTAAATCGAAGCTTAAAAAGAAGCCTCAAACGGATGCCTATGCGAAGACTAAACCTGCCTCAAAGCGAGCCTAGCGCAACGTGATGGAAACTACCCGTTGTGGTTATGTGGCGCTTGTTGGCCGTCCGAATGTTGGTAAGTCGACGCTGCTTAACCATGTGTTGGGTCAAAAAATCAGCATTACCTCGCGCAAACCGCAAACCACGCGTCGTAATTTACTTGGTGTTGATACGGCAGCCGACTGTCAAGCGATCTACGTTGATACGCCGGGAATTCATCAGCGCATTGAGCGCCGTCTGAATAAATACATGGTTGATCACGCGACCACCGCGCTTGGCGGTGTCGACCTGGTGGTGTGTTTATTGGAAGGCGGCAAGGTTCGCGAAGAAGACGAATACGTGCTCAAACTCATTGAGCGAATCGACGGGCCAAGATTCGTTGTGTTGTCCAAGATCGATCTGCTTGCCGATAAAGCGCTGCTGCTCCCACAGATGGCCCAAATCAATGAAAAAGCTGCGTTTGATGCAATCGTACCGGTCAGCGCGCTCAAAGACGACGGCGTTGCCGAGTTCCGCGAGCAGGTCTTCAAACACCTGCCATTTCGTAAGCATATCTTTTCGGAAGATGAGATAACGGATCAGTCGGAGCGTTTCTTAGTTGCTGAGATTGTGCGCGAAAAGGTGATGCGGCAGTTGGGTGACGAGATTCCACACAGCGCAACGGTGGTCATTGAATCCTTCCAGGACGAGGTAAATATCACTCGCATTCATGCGGATATTTATGTGGAGCGTGATGGTCAGAAACGCATTGTGATTGGTAATGCCGGCAGTCGTCTGAAGAGTATTGGCCAAGATGCACGGCAGGATATTGAGCGACTTCTGGAACGGCAGGTGATGTTGCATTTGTGGGTGCGAGTTCGCAAAGGTTGGACCAATCATGCCGGCCATATGCGCCGCTTGGGTTACGACTAGCCGGATCGCTGCCGTTGGCCTAGGCGAGTACACCGAGAAAGACAGTGCGAACCACAGAACCCGCTTTAATACTCCATGTCCGTCCGTATCGCGAGACCAGCGCAATCGTGCAGTGTTTAACACCCAGTCAAGGACGCTTGGCTGGTGTCATGCGAGGTGCCCGACCTAAGTCTACGAAGCAAACGCGTGGCGTTAAGGTACAACCCTTTTATTTCGGTGAGGTCACTTACTTTGGCAATACCAACTTGGCCACCGTCAGCGGATTTGAATCGATACATTTTTTTCAGCTGCAGGGTGTCACGCTTTATTCTGGGTTTTACTTGCTGGAGCTATTGACGCGGCTGGTGCCTGAGCGGGAGGCTGAAGAAGGTTTGTTTAGAGATACGCTAGCGGCATTGCAGCAGTTGGAGGCGGGTGCCGAGGTGGAAATTTGCTTACGCCGCTTTGAGCTGCAACTTTTGGAACATCTGGGATATGGCGTGAACTTTGAGTTCGATGCGCAGAGTGGCGAGTTGATCGATCCAGGCGCTCATTACGGATTTGTCCCTGCGCTGGGATTTCTGGAGAACTCGGTCAGTGCGGGGTCGGCTGGACCGCCGGTAACCACCTATGCTGGCGCAACAATTCTTGCTATTGCCGCCAGAGACTTTGCTGATCCAACCGTCCGGAAGGCGGCCAAACTGTTGCTGCGCGAGAGTCTTGCGGAGGTGCTTGGTCCAAAACCGTTAACAAGTCGGGCGTTATTCAAGGATACGACATAAACCCACGGCGCGAGCCGGTTAGGTAAAACAGGTTACGAATTTTAAATGTTAGACTGAAATTGGTCCGCATCACAGAGACAGAGTTAGAGCATGAGGCAGTGGTAACAACGAATGGGATGCCCCGGTGAGTAAACAACCTACGGAAGTTGAGCTGCTTGTTACTGAGTTAGGCGAGGACGGTCTAGGCCACAGTGAGTTAAACGAGCGCCCGGTATGGGTGCGTAACGCGCTGCCCGGTGAGACGGTCAAGGCTCGTATTTTAAAGCGTCGTCGCGGTATTCGCTTTGCGGATGGAGAGTGGCTGGCTGACGCACACCCAGATCGACAGCCCTCTGCCTGCGAGTATTTTCCTCGCTGTGGCGGATGTAGCCTGCATCATCTGAGCTACGCGGCGCAGCTGCGACATAAAGAAGCAGGCTTGCATAAGCAACTGGCGCGAGTCGGCATCGAGCCGGATTCGCTGCCATGGCGCAAACCAGTTGGAGAGGTGCGCCTTGGCTACAGACGTAAAGCGCGGCTCGGCGTGCGAGCTTTGGGTGATCGCGTGCTGGTAGGTTTTCGCGAGTCTTTTAGCAGTCGAGTTGCTCAGATCAGCCACTGTCAGACGCTCACGCCGGAGCTTAGTCGCTTATTGGTCCCACTCCAGCAGTTACTACCTCAACTATCAATCGCCGATGCGGTCCCACAAATTGAATTTGCCCAGGGGGATCTCGATATTTGTGTGATGTTGCGGCATCTCAAACCGCTCTCGGATGCGGACCTCGGGCTGTTACAAGATTTTGCCAGGCAGCAACGGGTTGAGCTGTTATTGCAGAGCAAGGGTTACGACAGTTTGGCAAATGTTTTTAACCAGGCGCCACCGCAGCACCTGACTTATCAGTTACAGGACTATGGGCTGACACTAGGCTTTTTCCCAGACCAGTTCATTCAGGTGAATACGCGAATGAATAGGGAGCTGGTTTCCACAGTGATGGGTTACTTGCACCCGTTGCCGGGTCTAAAACTACTGGATTTGTTTTGTGGCGTCGGTAACTTCAGCCTGCCTGCCGCACGCCTGGGTGCCCAGGTTTACGGACTTGAATTTAGCGACGCTGCGGTCGCCATGGCTGAGGTCAACGCGGCCCGCAATCGTCTGGGGGGCAAAGCTCGGTTTGGCGTGGCGGATTTGTACTCGACTGAGTCCTTACCGAACGTTAGCAGCCAAAGCGAGGCAAGTAGCGCCTACGACGCGCTGTTATTAGATCCGCCCCGTAGCGGTGCTGGGCCGCATTTGGCGAACTGGCTTGCCCAAACCAAGCTGTCGCGCATCGTCTATGTTTCCTGTAACCCAGCGACATTCGCTGATGACGCTAAAATCATTTTGGATGCGGGATTTTCGTTTCAAGAAGTGGGGGTATATGATCTTTTTCCCCAAACCGCACACGTAGAGACGATCGGGGTATTCCAGCGCTAAAGATGGGCATCTTGCCCCGCTGAGATGGTCTTTGAGTGAACGCGGTGCTATACAGAGACAGGTGTCCAGGCGGAGAAGCGATCCTTGGTCAGTGTTGCAAAAGATATCCCGTTAACCGAAGCCGGCACACCAGATTCGGCCGCATGGTCCGCCTCCCTCAAAACCAGACAAGTTGATCTGGACATCGCGGTTATCGATCAGTGCTGTCATCAAATTGCAGAGACTGCGCCTGAGTTGCTCGCTCAGGGTATGGAACTTGCCGAAATCATGCTGGCCCTTGAGATGGACCAACCTGCGGTCATTGCCGCACTCACCTTACCTTGGCAAGCACAATCACCGACCTTGCGTGATGAGGCAGTTGCCTGCATCGGTGTGGATGCGTATCAGCTTACCGAGAGCGTCGTTGCGATGGCCAACATTAGCCTGCTGACTATGGCCGATGCTCCGTTGTTAGACAGCGAGCGAGAGAGCCAGGTCGAAAACATCAAACGCATGCTCGTGGCCATGATCGACGATGCCCGCGTGGCGGTGATCAAGCTGGCCGAGCGGGTCATTGCGTTGCGGCGAGCGAAACAAGCGTCGCATGAGGTGCGCCGTGACATGGCGCAGGAAATTGCCTCAGTCTATGCACCACTCGCCGATCGACTTGGCATTTGGCAACTCAAGTGGGAACTTGAGGACCTGTCACTGCGATATTTACGCGAGGACATTTACATGGGTATAGCGCGTCAGCTGACCGCGCGCCGCACCGAGCGCGAAGCCCAGATCGAAGCGTTGAAAGTTGAGGTAAAAGGCCTGCTGGCACGTCAGAGCATTACCGCTGAAATACAGGGACGGGCAAAAAATATCTTCAGTATCTGGCGCAAAATGCAGAGTAAAGGCATTGCCATTGGGGAAGTTTACGATGCGCGCGCTGTGCGTATTGTCGTAAAAGACCTGGCGGATTGTTATGCCGCGCTTGGGGTCGTACACACTCGTTGGCAACACATTCCGCATGAGTTTGACGACTATATCGCGATGCCGAAAGAAAACGGTTATCGGAGTATTCATACTGCAGTGACCATGGACGACGGACAAACGCTGGAAATCCAGATTCGTACCGAAGTAATGCATTACGAGGCTGAACTTGGCGTCTGCGCACATTGGGTTTACAAAGATCGGCACGGCCAGACTCGGCAGGAAGATAAGGCGTATGCGGCTAAAATGGATTGGCTCCGCCAGGTAATGGAATGGCATGAAGAGGCCAATGGTTTTGAGGCGTTAGGAGATCTGTTGCAGCGCCGTGTGGTCGAAGATCGTGTCTTTGTGACTACGCCGGACGGGCACGTTGTCGCTATGGCCGAGGGCAGTACGATCCTCGACTTTGCTTACCGAGTACACACTGAATTGGGCAACCGGTGCATCGGTGGCCGGGTCAATGGCGTGGTCAAATCGTTGCGCGAGCCTCTGACGACTGGTCAACAGGTCGTGGTGCTGACTGACGCAGAACAAGTTCCGCAGCGTTTCTGGGCTGAGACATCTCTAGGCATTCTGCAAACCCATCGTGCCAGAAGCAAAGTTCTAGCGTATTTCCGAACCCTAACCGTCACGCAAAAAATATCGGTTGGCCGCGATGTGGTGCAAGACTTGCTGGTTCGTGCTGCTCTATGGGAGGCTTTTCAGGCGCCGCTAGACGAACTGATTCGAGCGGTTTTCGACATCCAGACGGATGTCTTTTACGCGCAGATCGGTAGCGCAGAACGCTCCGCCGTCGCAGCTGTTGTGGGCCTTTTGACGAATAGTGGCAGGCCGGAAAGTCGCTTGGGCGAAGCCACAAGTATTTCGATTTATGCTGTAAACCGAGATGGCTTGCTTAACAACGTCACCCAGGCGGTAAGCATTAACCATCTATCGCTGCTGGCGACGTCGGCGACAACCACTCAGCCGCCGACCCACGCCGAAATCACCATTACGGTTCAGTTCGGTGACTGGTTAGGGTTCTTTGTCTTACTCGACTATATTTGCGGGATTGAAGGCGTAATTGATGCACATCGAATGGTCGAATAGCGGCGCGAGCCAGTTTACACTGCGATCCCGCTGAAGAAGGTGCTGGCATGCGCAGCATTGCAGGGGCTGCGAGAGACGCAGAATTCCAGGCGGTAAACACAGCTTTGGAATCCCATGGTTTGTGCGTGCTGTTAAGCGGGTTCGCCGTCTTCATACCGCAGCTATGACGACTCAGTTTGTAATTTAGGTGGAGAAAATATGCGAATTATCCTTTTAGGCCCTCCAGGCGCCGGGAAAGGTACTCAGGCCCAGTTCATTATCGAAAAGCTTGGTATTCCCCAAATTTCCACTGGTGACATGTTACGTTCTGCAGTTGCTTCCGGCAGTGAACTTGGTCTGCGGGTTAAAGCCGTAATGGATG
Organism: Gammaproteobacteria bacterium UBA6968; assembly: GCA_002450255.1. Classification (GTDB taxonomy): domain Bacteria; phylum Pseudomonadota; class Gammaproteobacteria; order Pseudomonadales; family Azotimanducaceae; genus UBA4421. The sequence goes on along the minus strand of DJYW01000094.1, from coordinate 2,305 downwards.
CTGGCGTGCTGGTATCGGACGAAATCATTATTGATCTGGTTAAAGAAAGAATCCAGGCGCCAGATTGTGCGAAAGGTTTTTTGTTTGACGGATTCCCGCGCACCATTCCTCAGGCTGAGGCGTTGATCACCGCCGGGGTAGTCATTGATGCGGTACTTGAGATTCAGGTCGAGGACGAAGAACTGGTTAAACGCATCACAGGACGTCGAGTGCATCCGGACTCTGGCCGTATTTACCACATTGAATACAATCCGCCCCAGGTCGAAAATATCGACGATGTAAGCGGTGATCCGCTGGTACAGCGTGAAGACGACACCGAGGCAACCGTTCGCGATCGTTTAGACATCTACTATTCCCAGACCCAACCTCTGGTTGCGTTTTATAAAAACGTTGACGCTATTGCTTACTCTGAAATTGATGGCCGCGGCTCTGTTGCCGAGATTCAAACCCGGGTGGCGGCTCAGCTGAACTGCTAGCCGTTATCGCCCAAATCTGGCAGCGCGTGTTTTTGGACGGATGCAAGTCTCGCTGAGACAGCCGGAAGTCTCTTATACACAGCCCCACCAGACGCCATCATTGCAATCACTTATCGATCGAGCGCACGAGCCTGGCGGACACTTGAAGCAGGCGCTATGCCTAGCGCTATTCCTAGCACTATATCTAGCGAAATACCCTTACTCGGTAAATTGAAACAGTGGCAAAATGTCGACTTGGCTACCCGTGGGCAGGCTGGCTGTTTCAGCGGGTACGCAGATCAAACAGTTAGCTGTAGCGAAGGTGCTCAATCGATTTGACCCCTGAGCGCCGGTTGCTCGGACCGTTATGCCTGATTTCGTCTGCGTATAAGTGCCGCGCTGGTATTCGCGTCGCCCGGGCTGGCGCGTAATCGGTTCGTCTAACTTTGCCGGAAAAGCCAGCGGTGTGGGTGATGCGCCGCCGCAAAGCCGCAGTAACGCCGGCCGTCCTAGCAACAACCCCGTGACCATGGTGGATACCGGGTTGCCGGGTAAGCCAAGGATATGGCAGGCGTCGATGCGGCCGAAAGCGACAGGTTTACCGGGCTTCATGTTTATTCGCCAAAAGTTAAGATGGCCCAACTCACGGATGGTATTGCCCACATAATCTGCATCACCGACTGAGACGCCGCCGCTAGTGATCAGCAAGTCGCAATTTGCTGCCGCCTCATGTAACAGAGCCTTTGTCTCGTCTGGATCGTCACGAATACAGCCCAGATCCTGCAGTTCAACAGGAAGACGATGGAACAGTCTGAGCAGACTGAACCGATTTGAATCAAAAATATCGCCAGGGCCGAGATCAGCGACTGATGTGCCGATGGGACGCAATTCGTCGCCGCTCGAAAAAATCCCGATACGCGGTTTGCTCTTAACCGGCACGGTAACGATTCCCGCTGCTGCCAGGCCTGCCATGTTAAACGGGTTTAATCGCTCTCCCGCAGCAAGTAGTAGATCGCCAGCGCTGACATCATTACCAACCGGACGAATATAGCTTTCATCGGGGCTGTGCGTTTTGAAGCAGATCTCATCCGCCGTTGCCGTCGTGACTTCCTCCTGTAAGAGCACTTGATCCGCGCCGGCAGGCAGCACTGCGCCGGTGAAAATCCTGGCGCACTCGAAGGCGCCCAGTTCAATATTGCAAGGATGGCCTGCAAGACTGGTACCGCGCAGGTGAAAAGCCCGCGCTGGGGCCTCCAAAAAATCGGTTCGGCGCAGTGCGTATCCATCCATTGCAGAGGCTGCAAACGGAGGCAATGAGATCGGCGCAGTTATAGCTTCGGCCAGAATGCGTCCCGGCGCATCTGCTAGCGCACAGGACTCAATCCCTGAAATAGGCTGAATCTGCTCTAGGAGGTGCGCTAGTGCTTCCTCCAGATCAATGGGTTGGCTATTCTGGCGCAATGAAAACGACCCTTTGTATTGATACCGCGACGGCCTATTGTAGCGTCGTCCTCGCCCATGCGGGAAAAGTTTATAGCGACTCACAGCGTTTGGAGCGGCGTCACAACGAGGTGTTATTAGAGATGCTTGATGTTGTGTTGGCCGAAGCGCTGATTGCGCCCAGCAATATTGCCCTGATTGGATTTAATGCGGGACCTGGTTCGTTTACTGGGATACGTTTAGCGGCCGCTGTGGTACAGAGCATCGCGCTTGTTAGCGGTGCCAAGGTGGCCCGCTTGGGCCACTCGCATATTGCGGTGAGTGCCGCGCAAGCAGGCGACCCGGTCCGGCAAGAGAAGCAGCAACACGTGCGGCGAGAGATGCATAAAGAGACGCCCAAAGAGGCGCAC